>JBNJGE010000294.1:0-3994 GCA_051747505.1 Pseudomonadota bacterium
CAGACCCCTCAGGGGCCGACATGCAGACATCCAACGTCTCCTAAAAGACCAGCCGGACCGCCCGCACGTCCCTTCCAAAAACCAAAAATGTCAAAGAGCGGCGACAACCAGTCCCGCGCTCCCCTTGGGACGCTCGGGACATCTGCGGCTGCCGCTGAACCGTCCGGCGAAGCTCGCCGCCGTCGGTGAAGCGGTATTTAGGGGATTCGGGTCAGGCCGTCAACGGGCTTCCGTCAAAAATCCTTCACGCAGGCCAGGCGGCGGCGCAAGTCCCTGAAATCCCGCGAGCCGCAGCCCCGCCCCTCGACGCGGAGGGGCGGGGCCGTGACGCTCCCGCGCCGGCTCAGGAGGCGGCGGCCGACTCGGTCTCCGCCGCCGCGCCATCGCTGGAGATCACCAGGCCATCCGGCCCCGTGGTCACATGCACCGTCTCGCCGTCGCGGATCTCCCCGGCCAGCAGACGCTCGGCCAGCGGGTCCTGCAGGTGCTTCTGGATGACCCGCTTCAGCGGCCGCGCGCCGTAGACCGGGTCGTAGCCCCGATCCGCCAGCCACATCCGGGCGCCCTCGTCCAGATCCAGCGCGATCTTGCGGTCGGCCAGGCGCCGCTCGAGCTCGCGCAGCTGGATGGTCACGATGCCGTCCATGTGGTCGCGGCTCAGCCGGTCGAACAGCACGATCTCGTCCAGCCGGTTGAGGAACTCGGGCCGGAAATGCCCGCGCACGGCCTCCATGACCTGATCGCGCGCATCCTCGGCCTTCGCCACGTCCGGCAGCGCGGAGAGATACTCGGACCCGAGGTTCGAGGTCAGGATGACCAGGGTGTTCCGGAAATCCACCGTGCGGCCCTGCCCGTCGGTCAGCCGACCCTCGTCGAGCAGCTGCAGCAGCACGTTGAAGACGTCCGGATGCGCCTTCTCCACCTCGTCGAAGAGGATGACCTGGTAAGGCCGCCGGCGCACCGTCTCTGTCAGCACGCCGCCCTCCTCGTAGCCGACATAGCCCGGGGGAGCGCCGATCAGCCGGGCGACGGAGTGCTTTTCCATGAACTCCGACATGTCGATGCGCGCCATGGCGCTGTCGTCGTCGAACAGGAACTCCGCCAGCGTCTTGGTCAGCTCCGTCTTGCCCACGCCGGTGGGGCCGAGGAACAGGAAGGATCCCATGGGCCGGTTCGGGTCCGCCAGCCCCGCGCGGGAGCGGCGCACGGCGTTGGAGACGGCGCGCACGGCCTCCTCCTGGCCGACGACGCGCCGGCCCAGATCATCCTCCATGCGCAGGAGCTTTTCGCGCTCGCCCTCCAGCATCTTGTCCACCGGCACGCCCGTCCAGCGGGAGACGACGGAAGCGACATGCTCGGGCGTGACGGCCTCCTCGACCATGACCTCGCCGGCCTGCTCGCCCTCCTCGGCCTCGGCCAGGCGCTTCTCCAGGTCCGGGATCACGCCGTAGGCAAGCTCCCCGGCCTTGGCCAGGTCCCCTTTCCGCTTCGCCGCGTCGAGCTCGGCGCGCGCCTTGTCGAGCTGCTCCTTGAGATCGCGCGAACCCTGCAGCCGGTCCCGCTCCGCCTGCCAGCGGGCGGTCATCTCGTCCGCCTGCTCCTGCAGGACCTCGAGGTCGCGCTGGATCTTCTCCAGCCGCTCCTGGGAGGCCGGGTCGCTCTCCTTCTTCAGCGCCTCCGCCTCGATCTGCTTCTGCAGGATCTCGCGGTCGAGCGCGTCGAGCTCCTCGGGCTTGGAGTCGACCTCCATGCGCAGGCGCGAGGCCGCCTCGTCCATCAGGTCGATGGCCTTGTCGGGCAGGAAGCGGTCGGTGATGTAGCGGTTCGACAGCGTCGCCGCCGCCACCAGCGCGGCGTCGGAGATGCGCACGCCGTGATGGACCTCGTACTTCTCCTTGATGCCGCGCAGGATGGAGATGGCGTCCTCCACCGTCGGCTCGTCGATGAAGACGGGCTGGAAGCGGCGGGCCAGCGCGGCGTCCTTCTCCACATGCTTGCGGTACTCGTCGAGCGTCGTGGCGCCGACGCAGTGCAGCTCCCCGCGCGCGAGCGCCGGCTTGAGCAGGTTGGAGGCGTCCATGGCGCCGTCGGTCTTCCCGGCGCCGACCAGCGTGTGCATCTCGTCGATGAACAGCACGATCTCGCCGTCGGAGCCCGTGACCTCCGACAGAACGGCCTTCAGCCGCTCCTCGAACTCGCCGCGATACTTCGCCCCCGCGATCAGCGCGCCCATGTCGAGCGCCATGAGCCGCTTGTCTCTCAGGCTCTCGGGCACGTCGCCGTTGACGATGCGCATGGCCAGCCCCTCGGCGATGGCGGTCTTGCCCACGCCGGGCTCGCCGATGAGGACGGGGTTGTTCTTGGTCCGCCGGCTGAGGACCTGGATGCAGCGGCGGATCTCTTCATCGCGGCCGATGACCGGGTCGATCTTGCCCTCGCGCGCCGCCTCGGTCAGGTCGCGCGCATACTTCTTCAGCGCGTCATACCCCTCCTCGGCCGAGGCGGTGTCGGCCGTGCGGCCCTTGCGCATCTCCTCGATGGCCCGGTTGAGCTCCTGAGCCTTCACGCCCCCCTCAGCCAGCGCCTTCGAGGCGTCGGACTTGTGGATGGTCAGCGCGGTCAGCAGCCGCTCGACGGTGACGTAGCTGTCGCCGGCCTTCTTCGCGATCTGCTCGGCCTGGTCGATCACCTGCCCGAGGCTGGGGTCGAGGTAGATCTGGCCGCCCTGCACCTGCGGCTGCTTGCCCAGCGCGAGGTCGTTGGCCTCGCGCACCTTCTTGGCGTCGCCCCCGGCGCGCGCGATGAGGTTGGCGGCGAAGCCCTCCTCGTCGTCCAGCAGCGCCTTGAGCAGATGCTCGGGCATCAGCCGCTGGTGGTTCTCGCGCATCGCGATCGTCTGGGCGGCCTGGACGAATCCGCGCGCGCGGTCCGTGAACTTCTCCAGGTTCATTCATCTCTCCTTTTCAGCGCCTCCGGCCGCGGCGTCCTTCTTCGAGGCCCGCCCGGCTCGGCCTGTCGGTCCGGCTCGCCCGCAACGCGGCGCGCGCCGTCGCCGATCGATATGGGGAGGGTCTCGCCGCTCACAAGAGCTTGAGCTTGCGCCCTCCCCGCCCGGCGCCTATCGGTCGCAGGCGCGCCGAGACGCCCCATGAGAGGAGCCCGCCCCATGCCCCGGACCGACCCGCGCGACCGCCTGATCGTGGCCCTCGACCTGCCCGACGCCGTCTCGGCGCTGGCGCTGACCGACCGGATCGGGGAGGCGGCGAGTTTCTACAAGATCGGGCTCGGCATGCTCTGCGGCGGGGGGCTCGCCGCGGCGATGGAGCTCAAGGAGCGGGGCAAGCGGGTGTTCCTCGACCTCAAGCTCTTCGACATCTCGGCGACTGTGGAGGCGGCGGTGCGCCAGCTCGCCGGCTTCGATCTCGACTTCCTCACCGTGCACGGCGACCCGCATGTCGTGCGCGCCGCCGTGGCAGGGGCGCAGGGCAGCCCGACGAAGATCCTCGCAGTCACCGTGCTCACCAGCCTCGACCGCGGCGACCTCGACGAGATGATGATGGTCCCCGGCCCCGTCTCCGAGATCGGGCCGGAGCGCGCCCGCCGCGCGCTAGAGGCCGGGGCCCACGGCGTCATCGCCTCCCCCCGCGAGGCCGCCGCCATCCGCGCCCTCCCCGAGGCCGAGGGCCGGCTGATCGTCACCCCCGGCGTGCGGCCCGAGGGCGCCGCGACGGGCGACCAGAAGCGGGTGGAGACCCCCGCCGCCGCCATCGCCGCCGGGGCCGATCACATCGTGGTCGGCCGCCCCGTCTGGCAGGCAGACGACCCCCGCGCCGTCGCGCAGGCCATCCAGGACGCCCTGGCCTGAGGGAAAGCCTCTCGCCCACGCGCGCGGCCTGCTAGATTCGGGGCCATGAGCACGCCCGCCCTCTGCCGCGACTGCCTGCGCGCCTTCGAGGCGGCGGACGGCGCGCGCCCGCGCTGCCCGGCCTGCCGC
>JBNJGE010000295.1:0-3993 GCA_051747505.1 Pseudomonadota bacterium
GAAGTTCCTGTCCTACGCCGACCTCCGCGCCCAGAAGCCGCGCTACGAGGACCGGGAGCCGACCCGGACCATCGAGCTGCGCCTGACCGGCAACATGGAACGCTACACCTGGTCCATAAACGGCGTGAAATTCGAGGACGCCGAGCCGATCCGCCTGCAATACGGGGAGCGCGTGCGCTTCAGGTTCGTCAACGAGACGATGATGACCCACCCCATGCACCTGCACGGCATGTGGTCGATCCTCGACACCGGCAAGGGCAAGTGGGACCCGATCAAGCACGTCGTCAGCGTGGCGCCGGGCACGACCGTGGACATGGAGACCGAGGTGGACGCGCCGGGCCAATGGGCCTTCCACTGCCACCTCTCCTACCACGCCGAAGCCGGCATGTTCCGCAAGGTGATCGTCGAGGGCGGCCCCGCGGACAAGGCGGCCGAGGCGGAGACGACAGCGAGCGGAGGACGAGGCTGATGGACTTTCGCGCAATCCTCGCCGGGGCGCTGGCCCCGGCCCTGCTCGCCCCGCTGACGGCGGCAGCCGAGCCTCTGATCTGGGGCGTCCAGGTCGAACAGCTCGAGCGCCGCTGGGGGGAGGAGGAGAACCTCCTCGCCTGGGACTTCGACGCCCTGGCCGGGTCGGACGAGCTCAAGCTCGTCTGGCGCAGCGAGGGCGAGTTCGCCACCGGTCCCGGCGAGTTCGAGGCCCTGGAGAACCAGCTCCGCCTGCAGACCCCGATCTCAACCTTCTTCGACGCGGTGGCGGGGGTGCGCGTCAGCACGCCCGAGGGACCGGACCGGGTTCACGGCGTAATCGGCCTGCACGGCCTCGCCCCCCAGTGGTTCGAGGTCGATGCGGACCTGTTCGTCTCCGACCGGCCCTTCGCCCGCTTCGAGGCCGAATACGAGGCGCTGATCACCAACCGGGTCATCCTGATCCCCAGCGTGGAGATGGACCTGCCCCTCGTGGACGACCACGCCGTCGGCGCGGGCGGCTGGGCGCCCGTGATCGAGGTCGGCGCCCGTCTCAGCTACGACCTCGTGGACCGCGCCGTCGCGCCCTATGTCGGCGTTCACTACGAGCGGGCCTTCGGGGAATCCGGCGACCTGCGCCAGGCCAGGGGAGAGGACGCGGACGCGGTCTTCTTCGTCGTCGGGGCCCGGCTGATGTTCTGAACCCCGGCTCCGGCGGGCCCCGCCCGCCGGAGCGGCAGGCGACGCGCCGGAGCGGCAGGCGACGCGCCGGAGCGGATGTCCGGCGCGTCGCGGCTGTCAGTCCGCGTCCCGGCGCATCCCGGGTCCCATCCGGCCCTCGTCGTCGTGCCGCCGCCGCATGTCCGAAGGGCCGATGGCGCCGTCCCCGTCGCGGTCCATGAAGCGCATCATCCGCTCGAACGGCGCGGCCATCTCCGACTCCGTCACCTGGCCGTCGCCGTCGTCGTCGAAGGCCTGGAAGCGGTCCACCATCATCGGGCGTGCATGCGCCGCGTGCATCGCCCCGAACTCCTCCAGCGACAGGCTGCCGTCGCCGTCGGCGTCGAAGCTCTCCATCTGCTCCGCGCGGAAGTCCGCGGCCTCCTCGCGGGTGACGCGGCCGTCGCCGTCGGCGTCGGCCCGCTCCATCATCCGCATGCCGTGGCCGCCCCGCATCATGCCGCCGCCCATGCGGCCGTCGTGATGGTCCGACATCATGCCGTGCATGCCGCCGCCCATCATGCTCCAGCCGCCGCGCTGGTCCTGCAGGCCGTGGGCGAGCGCCACGCCTGCCAGCCCGGCGACCACCGTCGCCGCGCCCGCGATCAGGATCGTGCGTTTCATCGGATCGTCTCCTTCTTTCGAATGTCCATGCGCCGAAGATGGAGGCGCCGTGTGGCAGGAGTGTCCCGACCCGCGGGGCGTTTTGTAACGAAGCGTGTCGGACGCCGGCGGCGGCGACGAAAGCGTGCAAATCTCCCGCGCATCGCCCGCCCGCCTGCGTTATCGAGGCCCCGGAGGCCCGACGCATGACCCGCACGCCGCATATCCTCGTCGTCGACGACCACCGCGAGATCCGCGACGCCGTCACCCGCTATCTCGGGCGCAACGGCTACCGCGCCACCGCCGCGCGCGACGCGCGCGAGATGGACGCGGCGCTGAGGGCGCATCGCTTCGACCTCGTGGTGCTCGACGTCATGATGCCGGGGGAGGACGGCCTGTCCGCCTGCCGCCGCCTGCGGGCGGGCTCCGACATGCCCATCCTGTTGCTCACGGCCCGCGGCGAGGACGTCGACCGCATCGTCGGGCTCGAGATCGGGGCCGACGACTACCTCGCCAAGCCCTTCAACCCGCGCGAGCTGCTGGCGCGCATCGCGGCCATCCTGCGCCGCAGCGCCCGGCCGGAGCGGGCGGCGGGCGACCTCGGCGGCCGGCGGCTCGCCTTCGACCGCTGGACGCTCGACGTGGACCGCCAGACGCTGACGGACGAGGCCGGCGGGACCGTCGAACTCACCGCGGCCGAGCTGCGCCTGCTCGTCGCCTTTCTCGAGCGGCCGCGCTTCGTCCTCTCCCGCGCCCAGCTGCTCGACCTCGTGCATGGCCGCGACTGGGACGTGTTCGACCGCGCCATCGACAACCAGGTGAGCCGCCTGCGCCGCAAGATCGAGGCCGACCCCGACCATCCCCGCCTGATCCGCACGGCGCGCGGCGCCGGCTACAGCCTCAACGCGGATGTGCGGACGCTGTCATGAGGCTCCGCGCTCTCCTGCCTTCCAGCTTCCGCGCGCGCCTCCTGCTTCTGCTGCTCGGCGCGCTGGTCGCGGCGCAGGCGGCCTCGCTGGCTCTCCTGCTCGACGAGCGTCGTCTCGCCGTCCGCGCCGTGCTGGGCGGCGAGACGCTGGGGCGCGTGGCCAATGTGGCGAGCCTTCTGGAAGCCGCGCCGCCCGCGATGGAGGCCAGGGTCCTCGGCGCCGCCGCCTCGCCCCTCACCCGGCTGGTCCTTGCGGAAAGCCCCGCCTCGCCGACCGGCTTGCGGCCATGCTCGGGCCGGAGACGGAACGCGCCATCGGCGTGCGCTTTCTGGAGGGGGCGGAAAGCGCACCGTTTGCGGAGCGGAGGTGGCCGGACTCCTCCGAAAGGCATCCGGGCGCGGGGCGGATGCACGAGCAGATGGAAGCGATGCACCGGCGCATGCACCCCGTGCCCGGGCGGGGCGGGGGCCTCGCCATCTCCGTCCGGCTCCGTGACGGCCGCTGGCTGAACGTGGAGACCCGGCTGGCCCGTCCGCCGCTCCAGTTCGCCTGGCCCACGATCGTCGCGACGGCGCTCGGCGCGCTGCTGGTCACCGTCATCGTGTGGCTCTCGGCGCGCGGCCTGGCGCGCCCGATCCGCGCGCTGGCCGAAGGGGCCGAGCGTGCGGGACGGGGGGAGCTGGACCGCCCCCTCCCCGCCGACGGCCCCGACGAGATCCGCCGCGCGACGGAGGCCTTCAACCGCATGCAGGCCCGCCTCGGCCGTCTGCTGGAGGAGCGCACCCGCATGGTCGCCGCGCTCGGCCACGACCTGCGCTCGCCGCTCTCGGCCATGCGCGTGCGCCTGGAGATGATCGAGGAGGGCGAGGACCGCGACCGTCTCGTCGCGCTCGTCGACGAGATGGAGCGGATGTCCGAGGCGACGCTGGCCTATGGCCGCGGCGTGGCGGGGGACGAGCCGGCGGAGGCGCGGGAGATCGGCGTGCTCGTCGCCGAGGCGCTGGAGGAAGGGGGCATGGGGGCCGCCCGGGTCCGCCCGGGACCGCCTCTGCAAGTCAGGGTTCGCCCGACCGCCATGAAGCGCGCCCTGCGCAATCTGGTGGAGAACGCCCTCGCCCATGGCGGGGACGCGGAGATCGAGTGGCGGCAGGGCGGCGACGGCGGCGCCGTCCTTGGGTCGTGTCCCGGGAGGTGGTGTAGCTGAGGCGGTCATCGGGTTCCTCGGTAGGGTCGAGTTGCGGCACCAACCTGGACCCGAGGATGACCCCGATGA
>JBNJGE010000296.1:0-3978 GCA_051747505.1 Pseudomonadota bacterium
TCCGGCTCGGAGGCCAACGACACGCAGATCAAGCTGGCCTGGTACTACAACAACGCCCGCGGGCGGCCGGAGAAGAAGAAGATCATCTCCCGCATCAAGGGCTATCACGGGGTGACCATCGCCTCGGCCTCGCTGACCGGGCTGCCCTTCAACCATCTCGACTGGGACCTGCCGCTGGAGCGCATGAAGCACGCCGGCACGCCCCATCACTGGCGCCAGGCGCATGAGGGGGAGAGCGAGCGCGAGTTCTCCGCCCGGCTGGCGCAGGAGCTGGAGGAGATGATCGAGCGCGAGGGGCCCGAGACGGTCGCCGCCTTCATCGCCGAGCCGGTGATGGGCGCGGGCGGCGTGATCGTGCCCCCCGAGGGGTATTTCGAGGCGATCCGCCCGGTGCTGGAGAAGCACGACGTGCTGATGATCTCCGACGAGGTGATCTGCGGCTTCGCGCGGACCGGCGAGTGGTTCGGGGCGGACACCTTCAACATGCGGCCGACCTCGATGAGCTTCGCCAAGCAGCTGACGGCGGGCTACGCGCCGCTGTCGGCGGTGGCGCTGAACCAGGACATGGCGGAGGTGATCGAGGCCCACACCGGCAAGATCGGCACGCTGGGCCACGGCTTCACCTATGGCGGGCATCCGGTGGGCTGCGCCACGGGCGCGGCGGCGCTGCGCATCTACCAGGAGCGGCGCATCCTCGACCATGTGCGCAAGGTGGCGCCGCTGTTCCAGGCGAAGCTGCGCAGCTACGCCGATCACCCCATCGTGGGCGAGGCGCGCGGCGTCGGGCTGCTGGGCGGGCTGGAGCTGGCCCCGGACAAGTCCGGCCGGCGCGCCTTCGATCCGGCCGGCAAGGTCGGCGGCAGGGTGGCCGAGGAGCTGGTGGAGCGCGGCGTGATCCTGCGCGCCGCGGGCGACACGCTGTGCTTCTGCCCGCCCATGATCATCACCGAGGAGGAGATCGAGCGGATGTTCGCGCCGCTCGAGGATGCGCTGAACGCCGCCGAGAGCTGGGCGAAGGCCGAAGGCCTGCTGTGAGGCGAAGGGGGGCGGCCCCTGTCTGGGGATCCGTGGCCACCCCCCGAATTTTCGGCCTGCGAACGCTACGCGCACAAGGGCCGGTTTCACGCTACGCAGCCGCCCCCACCTCGGGTTGCGGACTGCGTTAAGAAAGCCTTAACCCCGCTCTGCGGTCAAGCTTTGGGTGAACAAAACGGTGCAAGACCCAGAAATCGTTAAAATACTTCGGAAAGATGAATGCGCCGAACTGGTGCAAGCCCTTGTTTTCAAAGGGTCTGAAGTGGATCTGAAGGACGGTTTCATTCACCTGTCCACCCATGAACAGGCGAGCGGAACGGCGGCGAAACACTTCGCGGGAGAGCGTGGACTGTGGCTCGCGCGCATCAGCGTCGCGGCGCTGGGCGAGTCGCTGCGCTGGGAGCCGTCGCGCGGCGGGGAGCTGTTTCCGCACCTCTATCGCGAGCTGCGCGCGGAGGACGTCATCGCGCTGGAGCCGCTGCCGCTGGGGCCGGACGGGTCGCACGTCTTCCCCGGGGCCGCCGGGTGAGCGAGACAATCGAGCGGCTGGGCCTCGCCGCGCTGCGGGCGGTCGAGCCGGAGCGGGCGCACAGGCTGGCGCTGCGAGCGTTGCGGATGCGCCACGCGCTGGGGCTGTCGCCGGGCGGGCCGGTCCGCGGGGCGCGGCTGGGCTGCCGGGCGATGGGGATGGAGTTCGCCAACCCCGTCGGCGTGGCGGCGGGCTTCGACAAGAACGCGGAGGCGGTGGCGGCGACGCTGGCCTCGGGGCCCGGCTTCGTGGAGGTCGGGGCGGTGACGCCGCGCCCGCAGCCGGGCAACCCGCGGCCGCGGCTGTTCCGGCTGCCCGAGGACCGGGCGGTGATCAACCGTTTCGGCTTCAACAACGACGGCATGGAGGCGGTCGCGGCGCGGCTGGAGGCGGCGCGGGCGCGGGCGCCCCTGCCGGGGCCGGTGGGGGTGAATCTCGGCGCCAACAAGGACAGCGAGGACCGGGCGGGGGACTACGCCGCGGTGCTGTCGCGCTTCGCCGGGCTGGCGGAGTTCTTCACGGTCAACGTCTCCTCGCCCAACACGGAACGGCTGCGCGAGCTTCAGGGGCGGTCGGCGCTGGACGCGCTGCTGGCCCGCTGCCTGGAGGCGCGGGAGCGGCATGCGCCGGGGGCCGCGCTGCTGGTGAAGATCGCGCCGGACCTGGAGGAGGCGGAGACCGCGGATGTGGCGGAGGTCTGCCTCGATCGCTGTCTGGACGGGATCGTGGCGACCAACACCACGCTGTCGCACGAGGGGCTGAAGAGCCCGCGGGCGCGCGAGGCCGGCGGGCTTTCGGGGGCGCCGCTGTTCGCGCGCTCCACCGCCGTGCTGCGCAGGCTTGCGGAGCTGACGGAGGGGCGGCGGATCGCGCTGGTGGGCGTGGGGGGCGTGGCGAGCGGCGCCGACGCCTATGCGAAGATCCGGGCGGGGGCCTCTCTGGTGCAGCTCTACACGGGGATGGTCTATGGCGGCGTGTCGCTGGCCGGGCGCATCGCGCGGGAGCTGGACGGGCTGCTGGCGCGGGACGGCTTCGCCTCCGTGGCGGAGGCCGTGGGGGCCGATCGCGGGCGGGGCGGCGAATCCGGCGCGGGGGTTTGCGGCGGCGCGGCGCCCTAAGTGGTCGCACCCCCCTCGGCAGGGGAGGGCCGACCCCCGGCGGATGCGGAAATTCGGGGAAAATCCGGGGGCGGGGGGCGATATTGCGCGCCCCGAACCCCTGTGCTAGCAAGCGCGCGGTTCGCGAGGGGGGCGGGCCGGCTACCGGCCGGCGGCCGCCCATCGCCGGGCGTGTCCTGCGTCCGGCTCAATCGGAAGGGGTCCCGTGGCAGTATCAGCTTCGCTATCCACCGGCATCGCAGGACGCTACGCGACGGCCGCGTTCGAGCTCGCCGAGGAGGAGGGCGCGCTGGAGCAGGTCGAGAGCGACCTGAAGACGGTGCGCCAGGCGCTCAACGAGAGCGAGGACCTGCGCCGCGCCATCACCAGCCCGCTTTACGGGCGGGCGGAGCAGTCGGCCGCCATGTCCGCAGTCGCCGAGGCGATGGGGCTTTCGGCCCTGACGAAGAACGTGATCGGCCTGATGGGCCAGAAGCGCCGCCTGTTCGCGCTGGGGGACGTCTGCGACGCCTTCTCCGCGATGATGGCCGAGCGCCGCGGCGAGGTGACGGCGGAGGTGACCGTCGCCGCGCCGCTGACGGACGAGCAGCGCGCCTCCCTGTCGGAGGCTCTGAAGGCGGCCGTTGGCCGCGACGTCAATCTGGACGAGGAGGTCGATGAGACGCTCATCGGCGGTCTCGTCGTCAAGGTCGGGTCCAAGCTGATCGACACCTCGATCCGCGCCAGGCTGGCCGCCCTGCAGAACGCCATGAAAGAGGTCGGGTGATGAGCATCCAAGCCGCCGAGATTTCCGCGATCCTCAAGGACCAGATCAAGAACTTCGGCCAGGAGGCGGAGGTCGCCGAGGTCGGCCGGGTGCTGTCCGTGGGCGACGGCATCGCGCGGGTCTATGGTCTCGACAACGTCCAGGCGGGCGAGCTGGTGGAGTTCCCCGGCGGCCTGATGGGCATGGCGCTGAACCTGGAGGTCGACTCCGTCGGCATCGTGATCTTCGGCGACGACCGGGGGATCGGGGAAGGCGACCTCGTCAAGCGCACCGGCGACATCGTGGACGTGCCCGCGGGCAAGGAGCTGCTGGGCCGCGTCGTGGACGCGCTGGGCAATCCGCTGGACGGCAAGGGCGAGCTCAACGCCTCCGAGCGCCGGGTGGCCGACGTGAAGGCGCCGGGCATCATTCCGCGCAAGTCGGTGCACGAGTCCATGCTGACCGGCCTGAAGGCGATCGACGCGCTGATCCCGATCGGCCGCGGCCAGCGCGAGCTGATCATCGGCGACCGCCAGACCGGCAAGACCGCC
>JBNJGE010000297.1:0-3936 GCA_051747505.1 Pseudomonadota bacterium
CGCTCGGCCTTCGACCAGGCCTATGCCGAGGGCCGGGCGGAGGCCGAACGCGCGCCGCCCGCCTCTCCCTGGCCGCGCGTGCGCCCGATCCTCTCGCTGGGCGTGGGCTCGGACGGCGACGTCTCCGTGTTCGGCGGCGGGATCGGAGTGCTCTTCTAGATCCGGCGCCCCTCCCGCGCAGCCTCGGGAGCCTCGCCTAGCTTCGCCCCCGCGGCAACCGGCCTGCGGGCCTGGGCCTCGGCTTGGTCAACCCCTCCAGCACCTCCAGCGGCGAGAGCGACTTCTCCTTCAGCCCGGAGCGCGGCGTGGCGTAGACCCGGCGCGTCGCCTCCACCAGCACCGCGCCGGCCAGCCGGCGGGCGTCCGTCCGCCGGCCCAGCCCCTCCCACATCCGATGGGTCTTGAGCCAGAATCGCCGATGGCTCGGCGGCCCCCAGAGCGCGGCCGACACCCGCTCGGGCCCGAAGTCGTGCGCGCGCAGGACCGTCTCCAGCTGACCGGCCGTGTAAGGCCGCCCATGTCCGAAGGGCGTCGCATCCGAACGCGCCCACATTCCCGTGCGGTTCGGGGCGATCACGATCAGCTTCCCCTCGGGCGCCAGCACGCGGTGGATCTCCTCCAGCAGAGCCGCGGGCCGGTCCGAGTTCTCCAGCCCGTGGGCCACCAGCAGCCTGTCGGCCGAGCCCGCCGGCAACGGCCAGTGCGTCTCCTCGGACAGGACCGAGACGTTGGGCCCCTCGGGCGGCCAGCGGCACACCCCCTGCTGGGCGGGCATCAGGCACACCATGCGCGCCGCTTCGGGCATCAGGGGGCGCAAAAGCGGGGCCGCGAAACCGAAGCCGACGACCGTTTCCCCCCTCACCTCCGGCCACAACGCCCGGACGGCCAGCTGAAGCGATCGCTGGGCCGCGCGGCCCAGCGAGGTGCGGTAGTAAAACCGCCTCAGATCCACGACATCGATATGCATGCGGCCTTATCCTCGCGCCCTCGATCTGTATGCTGCCGTCCGACTCGCGAATTGCAAGCAGCGAAGGACCGCGCCGCCATGCCCCTCGACGTCACCGTGATCCCCTGCCTCTCGGACAACTACGGCTACCTGCTGCACGAGACCGGGCAGGATGTGTGGGCCGTGGTGGACGCGCCCGAGGCCGCCCCCCTGCGCAAGGCCATCGACGCGGCCGGCGGCCGGCTCGACTACATCCTCATCACGCATCACCACGCCGACCACATCCAAGGCGTCGCCGAACTCGTCGAGGCCTACGGCGCGAAGACCGTCGGCCACGCGAAGGATGCCGGGCGCCTGCCCCCGCTCGATATCGAGGTGACCGAGGGCGACCACTTCGCCTTGGGGGGCGAGGAGGCCGTGATCCTCGACGTCTCCGGCCACACCATCGGCCACATCGCCTATGTCTTCGAGAACGACCGCAAGGCCTTCACGGCCGACAGCCTGATGGCGCTGGGCTGCGGCCGGGTCTTCGAGGGCACCCATCTGCAGATGTGGGAGAGCCTGCGCAAGCTCAAGGCGCTCGACCCGAGGACGCTGATCTATTCCGGCCACAACTACGGCGCGGCCAACGGACGCTTCGCCATGTCGATCGAACCCGGGAACCCTGACCTCAAGGCCCGGGTGGAGGCGATCGCGAAGGCCGACGCGGCCGGGGAGGCGGTGGTGCCGGTGACGCTGGAGGAGGAGCTCAAGACCAACCCCTTCCTGCGCGCCGGCGAAGCCTCCGTGAAAGAGGCCGTCGGCCTCGCCGGGGCCGATGACGCCGCCGTCTTCGCCGAGGTCCGGCGCCGGAAGGACTCGTTCTGATCTTCGGGCGGAGGCGGGAGCGTCAGCGCGGCCTGAGCCCGCCCCCGCCCCGGCCCGCGCCGCGGCGCATCGCCGGGTCGGGCGACGACAGCCCCGCGCGCGGCCTGTTCGGCTATGTGCGCCGCATGAGCGGGCCGCACCAGATCGGCTTGTGCCTGATAGCCGTGGCCGTGGCGGCGCTGGACCTCGCCCCGATCGAGATTCAGCGCCGGCTGATCGATGACGCGATCGCGCCGGGCGATGTGGACATGCTCTGGCGCCTCGGCGTCGCCTACTTGGCAACGATCCTGGCCCATCAGGGTCTGAAGTTCATCCTGCGGCTCTACCAGGGCTGGGTGTCGGAGAGCGCCATCACCCACACCCGCCGCCATTCGCTGCGCATGCGCATCCGCGCCGCCCAGGCGGACGAGATCCACAGCCCCGGCTCCAGCCATGGGGCGGAGGGGACGTCGGCCGTCGTCCTGGGGCCGGAGATCGACCGGCTCGGCGGCTTCGTGGGAAGCGGGCTGTCGGACGCGGCCGCAAACCTCGCGCTTCTCATCGGGGTCTTCGCCTACATGGCCTGGACGGAGCCGCAGCTGGCGCTGGTCTCCGCCGTTCTCCTAGCGCCCCAGGCCCTGACCGCGCCCGCCCTGCAGGCCCGGCTCAACCGGCTGATGAGCACGCGCTTCCGCATGTTGCGCGTGCTCGGCGCGCGGGCGGGCGAGACTCCGGAGGCGATGCGGCGGGTGGATCGCATGCTTCCGCGCATCTACGCCAACCGGCTCTCCATCCAGGTCGTGAAATACGGGATGAAGGGGGCGCTGAACCTGCTCAACCAGCTCGGCCCGCTGGCCGCGCTCGGCTATGGCGGCTGGCTCGCCGTGCAGGGGGAGACCTCGGTGGGCGTGGTGGTGGCCTTCCTCTCCGCCTTCCAGCGCCTTGCCTCCCCGTTGCGCGCTCTGCTGACCTTTTACCGGCAGTGGGAGCAGGCGCGCGTCCAGCACAGCCTCGTGGCCCGGTGGATGTCGGGCCGGGGCGGCTGAGCCGCCCTTGGCCCGCCTTCGGCGCGCGCTACCCTGCCCTGCACTCAGTTCCGTCACGAACGCCAATTGAGGTCCCGCATGTCCGTCCGTCTCCTTGGCCTGTCCGGCGCCCTGCGCCGTGGCTCGACCAACACCCTGCTTGCGCGCGAGGCGCTGCGCGTCTTCCGCCAACTCGCGCCCGGAACGGAAACGGAGATCGGGGATCTGCGCATGCCGCTTTATGACGGCGACCTGGAGGACGAGCACGGCCTGCCGCCGGAGGCGCAGGCGTTGATCGGACGGATCCGGGCTGCGGACGGGGTGGTGATCTCCACCCCCGAATACAACAAGAATCTGCCCGGCGTCCTGAAGAACGCGCTGGACTGGGTCAGCCGGGAGCGGCCCATGGCCCTGACCGGCAAGCCGGTCGCGATCCTTTCGGCGGCGGCCGGACGGGCGGGGGGCGAGCGCAGCCAGTTCTCGCTGCGCCACTGCCTCACCCCCTTCAACCCGCGGGTGCTGCAGGGTCCGGAGGTGATGATCGCGGACTCCCGCAACGCCTTCGACGACGCGGGGCGGCTGAAGGACGAGCGCGGGGCGAAAATGCTCCGGCAGCTCATGGAGACGCTCCGCGACGAGATCGAGCTGGCGAAGAGGGCCTGAGGTCGTCCGCTCTCGACGTTTCGCGCGCGAAACATGCGAGGCGCGCGCAAGGTCAACAGAATTTCGAGAGGCCCCCGCACGCGGCCGCAGTCGCCGCCGGGCGCGGCGGGGCGATCAGCGCCGCGTTCGCTCGGGGATCAGGCCTCGGGGCGCGAAGCGCATGACCAGCAGCAGGATCACCCCCATGAAGACCATGCGCATATGCGCGGCCCCGTCCAGCAGATGCTCGGCCAGCGGCGACCCCTCGGGCAGCGCGCCGGCGATCCCGCCCATCAGCCAGCGCCCGGCGGGCTCCGCCTCCACCCACAGGAACCAGATCAGGAAGCCTCCCAGCGCCGAGCCCCAGTTGTTGCCCGAGCCCCCGACGATCACCATCACCCAGATCAGGAAGGTGAAGCGCAGCGGGTTGTAGCTGGTCGGCGTGAACTGGCCGTTGAAGGTGACCAGCATCGCCCC
>JBNJGE010000298.1:0-3933 GCA_051747505.1 Pseudomonadota bacterium
GATGTCGCGGATCGTCGGCTTCACCGCCCGGATGCGCGTGTCATCCGTCACCTTCCCGTCCCGCACGGGCACGTTGACGTCCACCCGCACCAGCACCCGCTTCCCCGCAAGGTCGAGATCGTCCAGAGTCTTCCGCGTCATGCCTGCTCCCCTCGCGCCCGCGCGCCCCTCGAACCCCCACCCGCGCCCTCAGCCGAAGGGCCCGCGCCGGACCATCAGAATCCACTCCGCCCCGCTCGGCGCCCAGCCGAAGCCGCCCGCCATGGGCCGGCGCGCCGCCTCCTCGAAGCCCATCCGCTCATAGAGCCTGCGCGCCCCCGCATTGTCCTCGGCCACGATCAGCGACAGCGCCTCCAGCGCCTCCGCCGCCGCGGTCCGCTCGGCCAGCTCCAGCAGCCGCGTGCCGAAGCCCCGCCCCCGCGCGTCCGGCAGGGCCGCCAGCACGTTGACGTACCAGCTCCCGACCGCGAGGTTCTCCAGCTCCTGAAGCGGCCGGAAGGCCGCGGGCATGTCCTCGCCGACCCCCTCGGCCTCCCGGATCGGATAGCCGATCAGCGCGGCCAGCGCCCCGCGCCCGTCGCCCTCGTCGACCACGACGATCCCGCCCTTCTCCGCCCGCGCCTCCATCCGCGCGGCGCCGAGCTTCCAGGGGTCCTCCCCCTCGCCCGCCATGTCGCGCCACAGCGCGTGCGGCAGCCCCTCCCCCGCCTCGTTGATGCAGAAGGCCAGGATCGGGCCGTCGCCCGCCCGGGCCTCGCGAAACGGGGGAGAGAGCGGGATCATCGCGCCTCTCGGATCTTCCCGGCCAGCGCCACCGCCGTGTCCGACATGCGCGAGGAAAAGCCCCACTCGTTGTCGTACCAGCTCATGATGCGCACCAGCGTGCCCTCCATCACCTTGGTCTGGTCCATGTGGAAGACCGAGGAACGGGAGTCGTGGTTGAAGTCGATGCTCACCAGCGGCTCGTCGGTGAAGCCCAGGACGCCCTTCAGCTCGCCCTGCGCCGCCTCGCGGATGGCGGCGTTGATCTCCTCCACCGAGGTCTCGCGCTTCGCGACGAACTTGAAATCCACCACCGACACGTTGGGCGTCGGCACCCGGATCGCGGTCCCGTCCAGCTTGCCGTCCAGCTCCGGCAGCACCAGCCCGACCGCCTTCGCCGCGCCCGTCGAGGTCGGGATCATCGACATCGCCGCGGCGCGCGCGCGGTAGAGGTCCTTGTGCATGGTGTCCAGCGTCGGCTGGTCCCCGGTGTAGGAGTGGATCGTGGTCATGAACCCCTTCTCGATCCCCACCGCGTTGTTGAGCACATAGGCCACCGGCGCCAGGCAGTTGGTCGTGCACGACGCGTTGGAGACCACCCTGTCCTCGCCCGTCAGGCTCTGGTGGTTCACCCCGTAGACGATGGTCTTGTCCGCCCCGCTCGCGGGGGCGGAGACCAGCACCCGCTTGGACCCGTTCTCCAGATGCGCCGAGGCCTTCGCCTTGTCCGCGAAGATGCCCGTGCACTCCATCGCCACGTCCACGTCGTCCCAGGGCAGCGCCTTGGGGTCGCGCTCCGCCGTCACCCGGATCGGCCCGCGGCCCACGTCGATGGCGTCGCCCGACACCTTCACCTCGGCGGGGAAGCGGCCATGCACGCTGTCATGGCGCAGCAGATGGGCGTTGGTCTCCACCGGGCCGAGGTCGTTGATCGCCACCACCTCGATATCCGTGCGCCCGCTCTCCACGATTGCGCGCAGCACGTTGCGCCCGATCCGCCCGAAGCCGTTGATCCCGACCTTCACCGCCATGTCCGTCTCCCTCGCATGCGTTGCTGGCGCTCGCGCGTGCGGCCTGCCGACGCGCTCTGCCGCGCGTTATATCGCCCGCCCCCGCGGGGGGAAACCGCCGATCCGCCGCCCCGGCCGCCTCCCCGGCCCGATCGCGCGCATTCTAACGGTTTTGCCGCGTGGAGACGGCGGCTTGGTTAACTCTGCGGTAGCCATATCGTTCCAGCCTCCCGGCTCACCCCAACCGGCGGGCGCCCGTCCTTCCCGCTCGCGGCCCCGCCCCGACGCTGACTGAGAGCCGACCATGACCCGCGACCCCCTCCTCGCCCTTCTCGCCCTCCTGGCCGCCGCCCACGCCGCGCCCGCCAGGGCCAACGAGTTCGCGCCCGCCCTGCGCGACCTCGCCGAAAGCCGCCTCTCCGCCATCGCCGCCGACCCGAAGGTGATAGAGGCTCTGCGCGCCCGCGCCGACGCCCCCGTCCCGTCGCAGGCCGAGATCGACCGTCTCGACGGGGAATGGATGGCCCAGATCGGCTCCGCCAGCACGCCCCTGATCGACGAGATCGCCTCCCGCCCCGCCTCCGCCGCGCTGGCCGAACACCGCGACGCCGCCGAGGGGCTGCTGACCGAGATCTTCGTGATGGGCCCCGCCGGGCTCAACGTCGCCATGTCCGACCCCACCTCCGACTACTGGCAGGGCGACGAGGCCAAGTTCCGGCGCACCTACCCCGAGGGCGCCGGCGCCGTCCATGTCAGCGGGGTCGAGCTCGACCAGAGCACGCAGACCTACCAGTCCCAGGTCAGCATGACCGTGGCCGACCCCGACAGCGGCGCGCCGCTCGGGGCCATCACCTTCGGCGTGAACGTCGAACTCCTCCCCTGATCCCCCCGCCCGACGGAGAGCACCGATGACCGACGCAACAGCCGCCGCCCCCGACCGCACCGCCGCGCCCGGCGCGCGGCTCGGCCGGCGCATCGCCCTCGCGATCGGCCTGGGCGCCCTGCTTCTCAGCGGCGCGCTCGCCCTCATCGGCGGCCGGGCCCAGGATGACCTCGCCACCCGCATCTTCGGCGCCGCGACGGACCAGATCACGACGCTCTCCGCCTCGACGCTCGGCGGCGCCACCAAGTTCGGCAAGACCGAGATCCTCGAGTCGCGCCTCGCCCAGCTCGCAAAGGCCAATGGCGAGGACGTCACCGGCGCCGCCGTCGTCGCCGCCTCCGGCGACTCCCTCGCCCGCGTCGGCGATCCCGCCCTGTCGGGCGAGGCCGGCGCCGCTCTGCAGCGCGCCCTGCGCGACGGCGTCCCCGCCTCGGCCGAGGACGGCCGCCTGCAAGTGCGCCCCGTCCGCTTCGGCCAGGACGAGGCCGTGGTCGGCGCGCTCGTCCTGCGCTGGAGCGACGCGCGCATCGACGCCGCGGTGCAGGATTCGCTGCTCGCCATGATCGGGCTGGGCGCGCTGGCCGCCGCCGCGCTGACCGGCATAGGCCTCTGGGCGCTCCATGCCGGCCTCAGCCGTCCGCTGCTCCAGCTCCAGAAATCGCTCGGCCGCCTGCTCGCCGGCGAGAGCATGGAGATCCCCGGCGCCGGCCGGCGCGACGAGATCGGGGCGCTGGCCCGCGCCATGACCGACATCCACGCCCAAGGCGAGAACGCGGCCCGCGCCCAGCAGGCCATGGAATGCTCCTCGGCCAACGTGATGATCGCCGACGCCGACGACCGCATCCAGTATGTCAGCCCCGGCCTGCGCGAGACCCTGCGCAAGGCGGAGGGCGCCATCCGCAAGCTCGACCCCGATTTCGACCCCGACCGGATGGAGGGGAAGGACATCCATGTCTACCACAAGAACCCCGACCACCAGCGCCGGATGCTCAAGGCGCTGAGCACCACCCACAAGGCCGAGATCCGGCTGGGCGACCGGCGCCTGCGCCTCTTCGCCAGCCCGATCTTCGCGACCGACGGCCGCCGCCTCGGCACGGTCACCGAGTGGCAGGACCGCACCGACGACCTCGCCCTGCTGGAGGAGATCGACCAGACCGTCTCCGCCATCGCCGCCGGCGACTTCGACCGGCGCGTGACGCCCCAGGGCGCCGAGGACAGCCTCGAGAAGGTCGGAGAGCAGGTGAACCGCATCTCCGAGGTCGTCGGCGGCTTCCTCTC
>JBNJGE010000299.1:0-3916 GCA_051747505.1 Pseudomonadota bacterium
CCAGACGGGGATGACGGGGCCGCCCGCGCGCCGCGCGGCGTCCAGCGCCGGGTTGTCATCCAGGCGCAGGTCGCGGCGGAGCCACAGAAGGGCGGGCGGAGTCGTCTCGGGAACGGTCATTGTGAAGTTTTACGGAAGCGGCGCGGATCAGGTTCACCCGCGCGGACGGAGGGGCGGCCGTGCGGCGCGGGGACGGCGCCGGCCGGTCGTGCGGGCGGTCGCGAATACTCGTCAGAAAATGCGCTGGCCGGGCGGCGATTTCTTTGGCGCTTTTGGGGCGGTTTCGAGTTGTCGCGCCACGCCGAGACGGGCCGCAGGGCGCGGCGGCGGACCGTCTGTTTCCGTTCAAGAACCTGTGTGTTCAGGTTTGGCGGATCGTTTCAGCCGTCCTCCATCAGGCGGCGCTTCACCTCGCGGCGCATGATCTTGCCGGTGGCGGTCAGCGGCAGCTCCCCGGTCGCGCGGATGTCGCGGGGGGCGACATGGGGGCCGAGGCGGTCGCGGACGCGGTCGGTGAGCTCGGATTTCAGTGCGTCGGTGAGGGCGGCGCCCTCGGCCAGGGTCAGGACGGCGGTGACGGCCTCGGTCCGGACCGGGTCGGGCAGGCCGACCACGGCGGCCATGGCGACGGCGGGGTGGCCGGCGAGGCAGTCCTCGATCTCCGAGGGGCCGATGCGGTAGCCTGAGGAGGTGATGACGTCGTCGGTGCGCGAGGCGAAGAAGAAATGGCCGTCGGGCTCCCGCCGGCCCTCGTCGCCGGTGCGCAGCCAGCGGCGGCCGTCGGGGGCGGCGACGAACTTCTCCTCGGTCTTCTCGGGCTTGTTCCAGTAGCCGAGGAACATGACCGGGTCGGGGGCGAGGACGGCGATCTCGCCGGTCTCGCCGTCAGGGAGGGCGTTGCCCTGCGAGTCGATCACCGCGACCTCGTGGCCGGGGACGGCGCGACCCGTGGAGCCGGGGCGCGGCGGGAAGACGGCGGCGCAGTTGCCCAGCACAAGGTTGCACTCGGTCTGGCCGTAGAACTCGTTGATGGTCAGGCCCAGCGCCTCGCGCCCCCAGTCGAGCAGCGCCTCGCCCAGCGCCTCGCCGCCCGAGCCGATGGAGCGCATGGAGACGCCGCGCGAGGCCGGGTCGGGGACCTGGGCCATGAGGCGCAGGGCCGTGGGCGGCATGAAGGCGTTGCGCACGCCGTGGCGCGCGAGGATGTCGAAGGCGCGCTCCGGGTCGAAGCGGGGCATCCGGTGGGCGAGGATCGGGATGCCGTGGAAGAGCGAGGGGAGCAGCGCGTCGGCGAGGCCGCCGAGCCAGGCCCAGTCGGCGGGGGTCCAGAACAGGTCGCCGGGCCGGGGGGCGAAGTCGTGATGGGTCTCGAAGCCCGGCATGTGGCCCAGAAGGACGCGGTGGGCGTGCAGGGCGCCCTTGGGCGGGCCGGTGGTGCCGGAGGTGTAGGAGATGAAGGCGGGGTCGTCGGGGGAGGTCTCGGCCGGGGTCTGGCGGTCGCTGGCCTTGGCGAGCTCGGGCCAGAAGCCCCAGGCGCCGTCGGTGGGGCGGTCCACGGACCAGATGGCGCCCAGCTCGGGGAGGTCGTCGCGGATGTTCAGGATCTTGGGCAGGTTGTCGGCGTCGGTGACGACCATCGCGGCGCCGGAGTCGGCGAGGCGGTAGCGCAGGCCGTCCTCGCCGAAGAGGGTGAAGAGGGGGACGACGATCGCGCCGAGGCGGTAGCAGGCGAGATGGGTGAGCAGGGCCTCCTGCGTCTGGGGCAGGAGCAGGCCGACGCGCTCGCCCCGCGTCAGGCCGCGGGCGGCCAGCGCGTTGGCGAGGCGGGCGGAGGCGCGGTCGAGCTCGCCGTAGCGCCAGTCGCGGGTCTCGTCGTCCGGGCGCAGGACGCGCAGGGCGAGGCGGTCGGGCTCGGCGCGGGCCCAGCGCCCGCAGACGGCGTCGAAGATGTTGAAGCGGTCGGGGCGCGGCCAGCGGAAGGCCGCGCGCATGGCCTCCCAGTCCCGGCCGGGGGCGACGAGTGGCGCGCCGGGGGATGGGAGGCCGGTCATCTCAGACCTCTGGGCGGGTCTCGGCGAAGGCGGGATGGGCGTCCGCGCGTTCGGCGAAGGCCGAGAGGCGGGGGTAGAGCCCCTCCAGCAGGTAGGGGTTGGTGGCGCGCAGGAAGTCGTGGGCGATGACGAAGCAGACATCGGCGCCGTTGGGGGCCTCGCCGCCAAGCCAGCCCTGATCGGGGGCGCGGGCGTCGAGCCAGGAGAGGCCGCCGGAGATCTGGCCCTCCAGCCGCTCGCGCCAGTCGGACCACTGGTACTGCTCGGGGCGGCGGTTCTTCTCGTAGACGAGCGCGACGCCCTTCTCGACGGTGGAGTTGCCGTAGGCCATGGCCTGCATGACCGCGCGGCGGGGGGCGCCGGCGGCGGGGACGAGGCGCTTGCCCTCGGGGGCGGTGTCCTCGAGCCAGTCGATGATGGCGGCGGTCTCGATCAGGGGCTCGCCGTCCTCGGGGATGAGGATCGGGACGCGGCCGACCGGGTTGATCTCCTTGAGGGCCTCGAAATCGGGGCCGCCGACGGTGAGCTTGCGCCGCTCCAGCTCCCGGCCCTGCAGGGCGCACCAGATGGCGACGCGGCGGGCGAAGGGCGACAGGTCGCGGCCGTAGAGAATCATGGTCATGGGGTCCCTCCCTCGTGGTTGCGGGCAGGTTTGGGGCGCCGGGGCGCGCGGCGCAAGGCGGGGCTGGCGCCGGGGACCGCTGGCGCGGGGCGGGGCGGGCGTGTTTGCATGGACGGAAGACGGAGGAGGATCGACTCATGGCCCAGGCCGCGCGCGCCCAGCTTGCCACCCATGAAGTGTTCAACCAGCCGGAGCCGCGGGAGGCGCTGTCGCTGTGGGAGAGCGACGGGGCGCTGCGCGCGGCGGTGGCGGAGAGCGCGCCGGGGGACGCGCCGGCGCTGGCGGATTTCGCGCGGGAGGTGGGAAGCGCGGAGGCGCTGGAGGACGCGCTGGCCGCCCAGCGGGTGAAGCCGGAGCTGCGGATCTTCGACCGCGGGGGGCGGCGGCTGGACGAGGTGACCTTCCATCCCGGCTACCACGCGATGATGCGGCGGGGGGCCGAGGCGGGGTATGCGGCGCGGGCCTGGGAGGACGCGCCGGGCGGGCATTCGGCCCATGCGGCGATGGTCTATCTGCTCAGCCAGGTGGAGCCGGGGGTGTGCTGTCCGCTGACCATGACTTACGCGGCCGTGCCGGCTTTGAAGGCGGGGGCGCCGGGGCTGGCGGAAAAATGGGTCCCGAAGGCGCTGGCGCGGGACTATGACGGCGTGGCGCGGCCGGGGCTGGAGAAGCGCGCCGTGACCATCGGCATGGCGATGACGGAGAAGCAGGGGGGCTCCGACGTGCGCGCCAACACGACGCGGGCGGAGCGGGACGGGGACGCCTTCCGGCTTACGGGGCACAAGTGGTTCTGCTCGGCGCCCATGTCGGACGCGTTCCTGACGCTGGCGTATCTGGAGGAGGGGCTGACCTGCTTTCTGGCGCCGCGCTGGATGCCGGACGGGGCGCGCAACCCGATCCAGATCCAGCGGCTGAAGGACAAGCTGGGCAACCACGCCAACGCCTCCTCCGAGATCGAGTATCACGGGGCCTGGGGCCAGATTGTGGGAGAGCCGGGGCGCGGGGTGCCGGCGATCATCGAGATGGTGCATCACACGCGCCTCGACGCGGCGATGGCGCCGGTGGGCTTGATGCGCCGCGCGCTGGACGAGGCGGCGTGGTGGGCGCGGGGGCGCACCGCCTTCCAGAAGCGGCTGTCGGACCAGCCGCTGATGCAGGCGGTGCTGGCGGACCTGGCGCTGGACTGGCTGGGGAGCCTCGCGCTGGTGATGCGGGTGGCGCGGGCCTTCGACGGGCGGTCGGC
>JBNJGE010000300.1:0-3889 GCA_051747505.1 Pseudomonadota bacterium
CGGCATGGAGGTCAGCCAGTTCACCTATTTCCAGCAGGTCGGCGGGCATGACTGCCGCCCCGTCTCTGGCGAGCTGACCTACGGGCTGGAGCGGCTGGCCATGTACGTGCTGGGCGTCGACCACGTGATGGAAATGCCCTTCAACGACCCCGACGCCGCCATTCCCATGAGCTACGGCGACGTCTTCCGCCAGGCCGAGCGCGAATACTCCCGCTTCAACTTCGACGTCGCCGACACCGAGCTGCTGCTGCGCCATTTCGAGGAGGCGGAGGCCGAGTGCGCCGCCATCCTCGACCAGCCGCGCACGGACCCCAAGACGGGGCTGGAGATCGTCATGGCCCAGCCGGCCTATGACCAGTGCATCAAGGCCAGCCACATCTTCAACCTGCTGGACGCGCGCGGCGTCATCTCCCCGACCGAGCGGCAGGCCTATATCGGCCGCGTGCGCGCTCTGGCGAAGATGTGCGCCGACGCCTTCGTGACGACGGAGGCCGCGGGCGCCGAGCCGGAGGGAGGCGCCGCGGCCTGATGCGCGCCCGGGTTCTCATCGTTGTCTTTCTCGTCCTCGTGGCCGTCTTCGGCGCCGGCCTCTGGTGGTTCCAGACGCAGGCCTTTTACGAGGAGCTGCCCCCGCGCGACGAGATCACCGTCCAGGGCTCCGTCCTGCCGGTGGTCGAGTTCCGCGGCATCGACGCCGACACGTCGCCCCTCAAGCTGCGCGCCTGCTTCCGCATCCGCGACGGGGTGGCGCCGGATGCGTTGCAGTATCTGCAGAAAGCGGACAATCCCACGCCGCTGGTCGCGCCCGACTGGTTCGACTGCTTCGACGCGCGCGCGATCCAGGCCGGGATCGACCAGGGCCGCATCCGCGCCGTCACCGCCGAACGCAACGCCCCCTGGGGCTTCGACCGCATCGTGGCCGCCGCGCCGGACGGGCGCGGCTGGATGTGGCGGCAGATCAACGAATGCGGGCGCGCGAAGTTCGACGGCGATCCCGTGCCCGAGGGCTGCCCCCCGCCGCCGCCGGAGGACGACTGACGTATGAACCTTCTGATCGAGCTGTTCTCCGAGGAGATCCCCGCGCGCATGCAGGGGCGCGCGGCGCAGGACCTCAAGCGGCTGATGACCGACGCGCTGGTCGAGGCCGGGCTGGTCTACGAGGCCGCCGAGGCCTTCGCCACGCCTCGCCGCCTGACGCTGGCCGTGGAGGGGCTGCCGAAGGCCACCCGCGCCACGCGGGAGGAGCGCAAGGGCCCGCGCGCCGACGCGCCGGAGAAGGCGGTGGAGGGCTTCCTGCGCTCCACCGGCCTGAGCCGGGACGATCTGGAGGTGCGCGAGGACAAGAAGGGCGACGTGCTCTTCGCCGTCATCGAGAAGCCCGGGCGCGAGGCGGCGGAGGTCGTGGCGGAGGCGCTGGAGGCGACCGTGCGCGACTTCCCCTGGCCGAAATCCATGCGCTGGGGCGAGGGGAGCCTGCGCTGGGTGCGCCCGCTGCACTCCATCCTGTGCGTCCTGTCGGACGAGAGCGGGGCGGAGGTCGTGCCGCTGGAGATCGACGGCATTCGCGCGGGCGACGCCACGCGCGGCCACCGCTTCATGGCGCCGGAGCCGTTTTCCGTGACCGGCTTCGAGGACTATCAGGCCAGGCTGCTGGCCGCGAAGGTGGTGCTGGACCCGGCCGAGCGGGCGGACCGCATCCGCCACGACGCCGAGCAGCTCGCCTTCTCCCAGGGCATGGAGCTGGTCGAGGACCGCGGCCTGCTGGCGGAGGTCGCCGGACTGGTGGAATGGCCCGTGGTGCTGATGGGCCCCATCGCGGAGCGCTTCCTGGAGCTGCCGCCCGAGGTGCTCCAGACCTCGATGAAGGAGCATCAGAAGTTCTTCTCGGTCCGCAACCCGAAGACCGGGCGCATCGAGAAGTTCGTCACCGTCGCCAACCGGGAGACCGCCGACGGCGGGGCGGCCATCCTGGCGGGCAATTCCCGCGTGCTGGCCGCGCGGCTGGCAGACGCGCTGTTCTTCTGGGAGAACGACCTGCGCAAGATCCGCGCCGGCGGCATGGCGGCGATGGCCGCGCCGCTGACGCACGTGACCTTCCACAACCGCCTCGGCAGCCAGGCCGACCGCATCGACCGCATCGCGAAGCTCGCGCAGGAGATCGCCCCCGGCGTCGGCGCCGAGGCCGCGCCGGCCGAGCAGGCCGCGCTGGTCGCCAAGGCCGACCTCGCCTCCGAGATGGTCTACGAGTTCCCCGAGCTGCAGGGCGTGATGGGGACCTACTACGCCCGCGCCGCCGGCCTGCCGGAGGAGGTGGCCGCCGCCTGCGAGGCGCATTACGCCCCCCTCGGCCCCTCCGACCAGGCGCCGTCCGGGCCCGTCTCCGTCTCCGTCGCGCTGGCGGACAAGCTGGACATGCTGGCCGGCTTCTGGGCGATCGACGAGAAGCCCACCGGCTCCAAGGACCCCTTCGCCCTGCGCCGCGCCGCGCTGGGCGTGATCCGCATCGTGCTGGAGAACCGCCTGCGCCTGCGCCTCAAGCCGCTGCTGACGAAGGCCGGCTTCCACCTGCACGAAATGGAGGCAGGGATCGTGGGGCCCTCGGTCTCAGAGTTCGTGCCCGACCTGCTGTCCTTCCTCGCCGACCGCCTCAAGGTCCATCTTCGCGGGGAGGGGGTGCGCCATGACGTCATCGACGCCGCCTTCCAGCTCGGCGGGCAGGACGATCTCGTGCTGCTGGTCGCCCGCGTGACCGCCCTGCAGTCGTTCCTCGACACCGAGGACGGCGCCAACCTGCTGACCGGCTACAAGCGCGCCGCCAACATCCTGGCGGCGGAGGAGAAGAAGGACGGCGTCGAATACTCCCTCGACCCCGAGCCGAAATTCGCCGAGGCCGACGAGGAGAAGGCCCTCTTCGCCGCCCTCGACGCCGCCGGCCCGAAGATCGACGCCGCGCTGGAGGCCGAGGACTTCGAGGCCGCCATGCGCGCCATGGCTGGCCTGCGCGCGCCCATCGACGCCTTCTTCGACAACGTCGTGGTCAACGTCGAGAACCAGACGGTGCGCCGCAACCGCCTCTGCCTGCTCCATCGAATCCGGGCCGTGATGGAGCGGGTGGCGATCTTCTCGGCCATCGAGGGCTGAGCCGCGCCCGCGACGCTTTCGCTCGCCCGCGCGCGGGTCTAGGGTTTGCCGCGTCGCAACATTGGGAAGGATGCGCCGCGTGCGCGCTGAGACCGACGCCATCCAAGGCCAGATCGCGCCGCTGGGCCCCGGCCCGGCGGAGGACACGGCGCGCTTCGGGCGCAAGGCGGCCAATCTCTCGCGCCTGATCGCGCTGGAGATGCCGGTCAAGCCGGGCTTCGCCGCCTCCATGGACGCCGTCGCCCGCCTCTCGCGCGAGGGGCCGGAGGCGCTGGCCGACGAGATCGAGGCCGCGCTGGCCGGTCTGCGCCCGGGCGCGCTGCTGTCGCTGCGCGCCAGCCCCGGCCGCCCGGAATGGGGCGGTCCGCCCACGGTGCTCAATCTCGGCGCCTCCGTCCCGGCGCTGGAGCCCGCCATCGGCGCCCGCGCCGCCCGCGACGCCGTGCGCCGGCTGATCCAGGCCCACGCCGTGCTCGCCGGCGGCGCCGACCCCGAGGCCTTCGAATACGCCCTGCACGACGCCCTCAAGGACGCCGGCGCCGAGAGCGAGCGGGAGCTGGACGCCGAGACGCTCGACGCCCTGATCGCCACCTTCCGCGATCTGCACGAGGAGGAGGCGGGCGACCCTTTCCCCGAGGACCCGCGCGCGCAGCTCATGGGCGCCATGGGCGCCATGGCCCGGGCCTGGGAGTCCGTCTCCGCCCGCCTGCTGCGCGCCTCCCGCGGGGGGCCGGAGACTGGCGGCCTC
>JBNJGE010000301.1:0-3879 GCA_051747505.1 Pseudomonadota bacterium
TGGATGCCGCACCAGCGGGCGACGATGTAGTGGCCGTATTCGTGGACGAAGACGACGACCCCCAGCACCACCAGGAAGCTGGCGATGGTGCCGGCGAGGCCGAGAACGGCAAAGGGATCCATTCGGGGCTCCGGTCAAGACGCGATCGGCCCGGCGCGGGCCGCAGGAACGACAGAAGACAAGTTAGGTGAGCGCGGCGCCCTTTCCCACCCCCCGCGCTGCGGAAGGCCCTGCCATGACGGCTTCGGCCGCCGCGCGGGCGCGGGCGTCCATCTCGCGGACCTCCTCGAGGCTCCCGGCCGGCGCGAAGGGGGCGAGGCGATCGAGCGCCGCCTCCACCGCCGCGGCCATGTCCAGAAAGCCGATGCGCCCGGCGATGAAGGCGTCCTGCGCGGTCTCCTTGGCCGCGTTGAGGGCGGCGCCCGCCAGCCCCCCGGCCTGCATCGCCTCGCGCGCCAGCCGAAGGGCGGGAAAGCGGGCCTCGTCCGGCGCCTCGAAGTCCAGCCGGGCGAGGCGGGCGAAGTCCAGCCGCTGCACCGGCAGCGGTCCGCGGTCGGGCCAGTTCAGCGCGTAGCCGATGGCGTGGCGCATGTCCGGCGCGCCGAGCTGGGCGAGCACCGAGCCGTCCGCGTAGCCGACCATCGAGTGGATGATGGACTGCGGATGGACCAGCACCTCGATCTGGTCGGGGCGCAGGTCGAAGAGATGGCGCGCCTCGATCATCTCCAGCGCCTTGTTGAACATCGAGGCGCTGTCGATGGAGATGCGCGCGCCCATGCTCCAGTTCGGGTGGGCCACGGCCTCCTCGACCGTCGCGCGGGCCATCCGCTCCCGGCTCCAGTCACGGAAGGGGCCGCCGGAGGCGGTGAGGATCACCCGCTCCAGCGCCGAGGCGTTGCGGCGGTCGAGCACCTGGAAGATCGCGTTGTGCTCGGAATCCACCGGCAGCAGCGCGGCGCCCGAGCGGGCGATCTCGGCCAGGAAAAGGTCGCCGGCGCAGACCAGGCATTCCTTGTTCGCCAGCGCCAGGGTCGTCCCCTGCGCGGCGGCGGCGAGCGTCGGGGCGAGCCCGGCGGCGCCGACGATCGCGGCCATGCACCAGTCGGCGGGGCGGGCGGCGGCCTCGGTCACCGCGGCCTCGCCCGCGGCGGCCTCCACCCCCGAGCCGGCCAGCGCATCCTTCAGTTCGGCGTAGCGGTCCGGGTTGGCGGTCACCGCCAGCTCGGCGCGGAACTCCCGCGCCGCGGCGGCGAGCGCGGGGACGTTGTCGCGCCCGGTCAGCGCAACGACCTGCGCCGTCCCCGGCCCGGCGTGCCGGAGGATGTCGAGCGTCGAGGCGCCGATGGAGCCGGTGGCCCCCAGCACACTGACCCGGCGGGGCGCCTCGCCCGCGCTCACCACACGAACACCGACTGGCCGCGCAGGAATGTGATCACGGCCGCGACCAGCCCGGCGGCCAGCAGCCCGTCCAGCCGGTCCAGAAGCCCGCCATGGCCCGGGATCAGGCGGGAGCTGTCCTTGACCCCCGCCCGGCGCTTCAGCGCGCTCTCGCCCAGGTCCCCGCCCTGCGCGACCGCGGCCATGAGGGCGGAGACGATGGCGACCTCGTGCGCCCAGGTGTCGGTGGTGGCCGCAGAGAACAGCGCGCCGGTCAACGTGGCCAACCCCACGCCCCCCAGAAAACCCGACCAGGTCTTGCCCGGGCTCACCGCGGGCCAGAGCCTCGGCCCGCCCAGCATCCGCCCGAAGAAGTACCCGCCGACATCCGTGGCCGCGACCGTCAGCGCCACCCAGAGCAGCGCCTCCCAGCCATAGAGCGCGTCGTCGCGCAGCCCCACCAGCGCGGAGCAGGAGAGAGCGACATAGGCCGCCCCGCCCAGCGTCGCCCGCCAGGCGAAGGCGCCCTGCCCGCGCAGGAGCCAGGCGGCCGGCAGCAGACACGCCGCCGTCCAGGCCACGCCCCAGCGCCAGGCTACGGCCTGAGTGAGAAGGCAAGCCCCCGCCCCCGCCACCGCGGCCAGCCAGCCGGCGGCGTCGAAGCGCCCGCACGTCATGCGACGCAGCTCCCACCCCATTCCGGCGGCGAGCGCGGCGGCGAAACCGGCCATCGCCCAGCCCCCGGCGGCGACCGCGGCGGCGGCCGCGGCGACCATCACTATCGCGGCCACGCTGCGGGTGCGCAGGTCCGCAAAATTGGCCCGCGAGGCGGCCATGGCGCTCAGCCCGCCGCCCCGAAGCGGCGACGGCGCTCGCCGAAGGCGTCGAGCGTCCGGGCGTAGCGCTCGGGCGTGAAATCCGGCCAGCATTCCTCCACGAAGGCGAACTCCGAATAGGCCGTCTGCCAGGGCAGGAAGTTGGAGACGCGCATTTCGCCGGAGGTGCGGATCACGAGGTCCGGGTCGGGCAGGCCGTGGGTGTGAAGGCCGCCCTCCAGGTCCGCCGCCTCGATGCGGGCGGGGTCGATGCGCCCGGCCGCGGCCTCTTCGGCCAGGCGGCGGGCGGCGGCGAGGATCTCGTCGCGGCCGCCGTAGTTGATGGCGATGGTCAGGTTGAGCTCGGTGTTCTCGGCCGTGTCGGCCTCCAGCCGGCTCATGGCGGCGACGAGGTCGGGGGCGAGCGGGCCGCGATCGCCGATGAAGCGCACGCGCGCGCCGCGGCGGCGCAGCTCGCGCCCCTCGCGGCGGATGTAGATGCGGAACAGCTCCATCAGCCCGTTGACCTCCTCCGCCGAACGCTTCCAGTTCTCGGTGGAGAAGGCGTAGAGCGTCAGGTGGGTGACGCCGAGCTCGGGCGAGGCCTCGACGATGCGACGCACGACCTCCGCCCCACGGCGGTGCCCGGCCAGCCGAGGCAGCCTGCGGGCGCGCGCCCAGCGGCCGTTGCCGTCCATGATGATGGCGACGTGGCGGGGACGCGCGCGGTCCTCGGTCCGCCCGGCTTCGGCCGGCTGATCGGCCGCCTCGAGCGACGCGGGGACCGGGGAGCGGTTGTACATTTACGTCTCCTGACGGCGCGGTTGAGCGTGCGCCCGGCGCGATGGCCCGGCGCGCCGAGGGCGGCGCGCGCTCAGACCTGCATGATCTCTTCCTGCTTGTGCTCGAGCGCGGCGTCGATCTTCCTGATCGTCTCGTCGGTGAGCGACTGGATCTCCTCGGAGTAGAACTTGGCGTCGTCCTCGCTCAGCCCGCTGGACTTGGCCTTCTTGACCATGTCCATGCCGTCGCGGCGCACGTTGCGCACGGCGACCTTGGCCTGCTCCGCATACTGCCCCGCGACCTTGGCCAGTTCGCGGCGCCGCTCCTCGTTCAGCTCCGGCACGGGGAGGCGGATCAGGGTGCCGTCCACCACCGGATTGAGGCCGAGGCCGGAGCTGCGGATCGCCTTTTCCACCTTCTGGACCAGGGACTTGTCCCAGATGTTTAGGGTGAGCATGCGCGGTTCGGGCACGTTGATCGTCCCGACCTCGTTGATCGGCATCTCGGTCCCGTAGGCCTCCACCATGACGGGATCCAGCATGGAGGACGAGGCTCGCCCGGTGCGCAGGCTGGCCAGGTCGGAGCGCAGACTGCTCAGCGCGCCGTCCATGCGGCGCTGCAGGTCGTCGGTGTCGACATCGATCTCATCGCTCATGCGGGGCCTCCCGGCGCGGAGCGCGGCGGCGGGGCCGCGCGCCTCCGCGCGTCATGACTGCTCGACAATGGTGAATTTTCCCCGACCGCTCAAGACCGAGGCGAAGCCGCCCGGCTCGTAGAGGGAGAAGACGATCAGGGGCAGGTTATTGTCCCGCGCCAGCGCGATGGCGGAGGCGTCCATCACCTTGAGATTCCGCACGAGGACTTCGTCGTAAGTGATGCGCTCGAAACGCTTTGCCTCCGGATC
>JBNJGE010000302.1:0-3878 GCA_051747505.1 Pseudomonadota bacterium
CCTGTTCCGGCCCCCGGCGGTCTGAGCCGGCGGGCCGGGGCGCGGGCTTGCCTCGCGCCCGGCGGGCGGCGATGGTCCGGTTCCGGGCCGCGGGGCGGCCCGCGCCGGAGGGGAGGCCGCCATGCCCATCGCGACCTGCGTGTTCGACGCCTACGGCACGCTGTTCGACGTCTCGGCCGCCGCGCGGCGGCTGGCCCACCGCAACGAGCGCCCCGGCTTCGCCGAGGCCTGGCCGCAGCTCGCGGAGGTGTGGCGGACCAAGCAGCTGCAATACACCTGGCTGCGCGCGACCGCAGGGGTTCACGGCGATTTCTGGCAGGTGACGAAGGACGCGCTCGACCACGCCATCGAGGCCGTGGACGCCGGTGTGACGGAGGCCGAGCGCGAGGCGCTGCTGGAGCTCTACTTCAAGCTCGACGCCTATCCGGAGGTCCCCTCCGTGCTGGCGGCGCTGAGGGACCAGGGCTTCGAGACGGCGATCCTGTCCAACGGCTCCATGCCGATGCTGGAGGCGGCGGTGGAGAGCGCGGGGATCGACGGGCTTCTGGACGAGGTCCTGTCGGTGGAATCGGTCGGGGTCTTCAAGCCGGCGCGGGCGGTCTACGACATGGTCGGTCACCGCTTCGGCCGCACGCCGCGGGAGGTGATGTTCGCCTCCTCCAACGGCTGGGACGCCTGCGCGGCCTCGGGCTACGGCTTCCGCACCGTCTGGGTGAACCGGGCCGGCGCCCCGCCCGAGCGCCTGCCCTGGCGCCCCGCGAAGGAGGCGAGCGACCTGCGCGCCCTGCCCGAGATGGCGCCGTCATGGTGAGCCGCTTCGCAACCCCCGACGGGCTGAGCCTGGCCTATGCCGACGAGGGGCCGCGGGACGGCCTGCCGATCCTCTGCCTGGCGGGGCTGACCCGCAACATGGCGGATTTCGAGGACTTCGCGGCGCGATATTCGCGGGAGCATCGCGTGATCCGGCTGGACGCGCGGGGGCGGGGGGAGTCGGACCGCGCGAGCGACCCGATGACCTACGACATCCCGCACGAGGCGGCGGACGCGGTCGCGCTGCTGGATCATCTGCGCGTCGACCGGGCGGTGTTCGTCGGGACCTCCCGCGGCGGGCTGCTGACCATGGCGATCGCGGCGACGGCGCCGCAGCGCATCCGGGCGGCCGTGCTCAACGATGTCGGCCCCGAGATCGCGCCGGAGGGGATCGCGCGGATCATGGGCTATGTCGGCCAGCCCCCGACGGGCGGGACGCTGGACGAGCTGGCCGCCGCCATGCAGGCGGGCGACGGGGGCGCGGCGCCGACGCTGACGCGCGCCGACTGGCGGCGCATCGCCGGGCGCGTGGCCGAGGAGACGCCCGACGGCCTGCGCTGGCGCTACGACCCGCGGCTGCGCGAGGCGCTGGCCGCCCAGGCGCAGGCGCTGCAGGAGGCGCAGGCGGCCGGGGCGCCCGGCCCTGACCTGTGGCCGATGTTCGAGGCGCTGGCGGGGCGGCCGGTGCTGGTGCTGCGGGGCGCGAACTCCGACCTGCTCTCGCCCGGAACGCTGGCGAAGATGCAGGAAAGGCTGCCGGAGATGGTCGCCGTCACGGTGCCGGACCGGGGCCATGTGCCGCTGCTGGACGAGCCGGAGGCGGCGGCGGCCATCGACGCGCTGCTGGCGCGCGCCGCCGAAAGCTGAGGACGGGCCATGACCGACATCGCCGCCATCCGCGCCGCCGCCGACCGCCTCGCCCCCGTGGTCCGGCGCACGCCGCTGCTGGAGAGCCCGTTTCTCAACGACCTCGCCGGGCGGCGGGTGCTGGTGAAGGCGGAATGCCTGCAGCACACGGGCTCCTTCAAGTTCCGGGGCGGGTGGTCGGCGGTCTCGGCGCTGGCGCCGGAGGTCCGGGCGCGCGGCGTGCTGGCCTATTCCTCGGGCAACCACGCGCAGGGGGTGGCCTATGCGGCGAAGCTGCACGGCGTCCCGGCGGTCATCGTCATGCCCACGGACGCCCCGCGGCTGAAGCTGGAGAACACCTGGGCGCTGGGGGCGGAGGTGGTGACCTATGACCGCTTCGGGGAAAGCCGGGAGGAGATCGGGGCGAAGCTGGCCGGGGAGCGCGGGCTGACGCTGATCAAGCCCTATGACGACCCGCAGGTGATCGCCGGGCAGGGGACCTGCGGGCTGGAGATCGCCGCGCAGGCGGCGGAGGCCGGGGTGACGGCGGGCGACGTTCTGGTCTGCACGGGCGGGGGCGGGCTGTCCGCCGGCGTCGCGCTGGCGCTGGAGGCGGAGGCGCCGGGGCTGCGCGTGCGCCCGGTGGAGCCGGAGGGCTGGGACGACTGGTCGGAGTCGCTCGCGGCCGGGGAGCGGCGCCCGGCCCGGGGCGAGCGCAAGACGCTGTGCGACGCCATCGTCACGCCCGCGCCGGGGGAGCTGACCTTCCCGATCCTCGCGCGCCTCGGCGGCCCGGGGCTGGCGGTGAACGACGCCGAGGCCCTGCGGGCCATGGCCGCGGCGTTCGAGCGGCTGAAGATCGTGGTCGAGCCCGGCGGCGTGGTGGCGCTGGCCGCCGCCCTGTTCCGGCCGCGGGCCGTCGAGGGCGAGGCGGTGATCGCCGTCGCCACCGGCGGCAACGTGGACCGCGAAATTTTCGTCCGCGCCTTGTCGGAAAGCTGAACGCGTCACGTTTGCGTCACGCTGGCCGCATTATTCATCTTTCCAACGGCTCGCGGCGCGACTTGGGGATACGTCCCGGTGCGGCCGCGGCGGGGCGGTTCTTTCGGGAAGGACAGTTCGAAGGCCGCCTTGCCCGTGCTGCGCCGGGCGTGCAGCGCCGCGAAGCCGATGGGGGGATCCGGATGCCGTGCGTCCGGATCCGGGAGGGGCCGCGTCGTGGGGAGCGCGGCCCCTTCTCCTTTCCGGGGCCCGGGCCGAGGCCCCGGCACGTCTCAGGCCGCGGGGCGAAGGGGCGCCTCCCCGGCCTCCGCGGCGAAGCGGCGGCGCAGGGCGGGGCTGGCCTCCCCGTCGAGGAACTTCAGCGGCTGGCCGGGGAAGACGCGGCGGGCCGCCGCCCCCTCCATCGTCACGCGCAGGCCGGCATGGCGCGGGTCGCGCGCGATGCGGGCCAGCGCGGCGCGCACGGCGTCCTCCGGTCCCTCCAGCAGCTGGAAGAAGCGGGTGCGGTCGAAATAGAGCACGCCGGTCACGTCATGGGCCGCGTTCCAGTCCAGCGAGACGCGGGCGATGTCGATCAGCTCGGGCCCCAGCCCGCCGATCATGGAGTGGCTCGCATAGGCGGTTCGGAAGATCATGCCCAAGCTCCCGCGATGTCCCCGCGCCGACGGCGCCAGCGTCGGGAACAGCTTTCGGGGAAATGGGTTGATTCTTGGTTGACAGCCGGGGGCGAATCGAGTCCCGGGGCGCGACTCGCCCCGGGACTCAGCCATCGGCGCGCAGGCGGGCGTTCTCCGGGTCGTACGGGCTGTCGGGGACGACCTGTGCGGGCCAGAGATCGCCCATGATGCGCACCTGCAGGGGCGTTCCGGCCTCCGCCAGCTCCGGGCTGACATAGCCCAGGCCGATGCGCCGGCCCGCGGCGACGGACCAGCCGCCGGAGGTCAGCCGGCCGACCACGCGCCCGTCCTGGTGCAGCGCCTCGCGCCCCCAGGGGTCGGCGTCCTCGGGCCCGTCCATCGTCAGGGTCACGCATCTGGAGCGGATGCCGGCCTGCTGCATGGCCCACTTCCCGGTGAAGTCCTTGGTCAGGTCCACGAAGCGGTCGAGGCCGGATTCCAGCGGCGTCGCGTCCCGCCCGATGTCGGAGCCGAAGGCGCGGTAGCTCTTCTCCTGGCGCAGCCAGTTCTGGGCGCGGGCGCCGAAATGGCTCAGGCCGTGGG
>JBNJGE010000303.1:0-3866 GCA_051747505.1 Pseudomonadota bacterium
GGCGGTCGACGTGAAATCGCTCAACTCCAAGAACAGCCGGAGCGCCTGACCATGTCCGACGATCTCAAGTCGCTCGACGAGCTGTCCAGCCTGTCGGTCACCGGCGAGGAGACCGCGCCCGAGACCCCGCGCGAGCCCGTGCGCGACGAGTTCGGCCGCGCCTACGCCACCGGCAAGCGCAAGGACGCCGTGGCCCGCGTCTGGGTCAAGCCCGGCTCCGGCCGCATTTTCGTCAACAAGAAGCCGGCGAACGAGTACTTCGCCCGCCCGGTGCTGCAGATGGTCATCGACCAGCCCTTCGGCGTCGCCGGCGTGGCCGGCCAGTTCGACGTGATGGCCACCGTCAAGGGCGGCGGCCTGTCGGGCCAGGCCGGGGCGGTGAAGCACGGCATCTCCCAGGCGCTGAGCCGCTACGATCCGGCCCTGCGCCCGGCGCTGAAGGCCGCCGGCTTCCTCACCCGAGACGCGCGCGTGGTGGAGCGGAAGAAGTACGGCCGCGCCAAGGCCCGCCGCAGCTTCCAGTTCTCCAAGCGCTGAGGCCCCGGGCCCTGCCAGGGGCCCCGGAAGCCAGATCGCGCCCCGCGCCGGACCCCGGCGCGGGGCGCGCCGCGATTCGGCGCCCCCCACGCAGGGCGGCCCGCCCGGACGCGGCCGTCGCGCCGGTCTTCTTCGAGGGCGCCAATTCCCACGCCCTCCAATCGTGACGCATCTTCACCCGACCCTGCGCACGGCCCTGCTCATCCGCGAGCTCCGCCGCCGGGTGGACCGGTCCGTGCGCGCGGTGACCGGACGGCCCCTGCCGTGCGCCGAGATCGCGCGCGGCAGGATGACGCCGGGGCGCTGATCGACTATCTGCGGACCTCCGCCGACCGGCTCTCGCCCCGGCCCTTGCAGCGCCTGGACCACGGCCACGACTTGGGCGGTACCTGAGGCGGGCCCCTTCGCCCGCCGGGCCGGCCTCAGCCCATCACCGGATCCTCCGCCCGGTAGGCGCAGTCCTCCCGCGCGCAGACGCGGCAGTTGGGTCCGACGGGCTCGGCCGCCTCGCGGGGCTCCGGGCCGTAGACCGTCTGCGCGGCCGCCTCTCCGGGAATGACGCAGAGCGAGGCCTGGTAATGCGTCGGCCGGCCCCAGGCAGGCGGGTCCATCGGCTCCGATCGCGCGACGAACACCGCGCGTTCGCCGGCCGGGAACTCGGCGAGCTGGCGCAGGGTCCGTCCGGGATCGGACAGCGCGCGGTAGAGCGCCCAGAGCGGGCAGGCCGCGCCGTGTCGGGGCAGGGTGATCTCGGGCAGCAGCCGGCGCTGGAGCGGAACGCCGGCGGCGTTGACCCGCGCATAGGCCGCCCGCGGGGCCGGGCCGCCGGGCCGGGCCAGCGTGGTCAGCCGCCGCGCGGCGGCGTCGAAGCTGACCCCGAAGCTCGCCGCCAGCGCGTCCAGGTCCCAGCCGAGACGCGCCCCCGCGGCCTCGAAGGGCGGCGCCGGCATCAGCAGGGCGTCCACCGCATATTCCAGCAGCGCCCCCTCCGCCCGCCGCCGGGCGGAGGGGGGAGCGAGGCGCGGGCGCGCGGCGATCTCCGCCTCGATCGCTTCGCCCAGCCGCTCCCTCGCCACCGCCGCGGCCAGCGCCCGCCGGCGCAGCACGGGCGGCGCCTCGGGCGGCGCGACGGAGGCGCCGCCGCCGGGCAGGGCGGCCCGCAGCGCCCCGTAGATCGCCTCCGGGTGCGCCTGGGGGCCGTCGGGCGGGTCCTCCGGCTCAAGGCTCTCGAAGCGGTTGCCCGCCTGAAGGAAGCTCTCCTCCACGTCCTCCGCGGGGTTGGAGGGCTCCGTCCCTTCGCGCGCCTGCTCGAAGAAGCGGGCCAGGTTCTCGGAGACCTCCGACAGGCGCGTGGATTCCTCGAGCAGGATGCGGTGGAAGCGCCGGCGCTGATCGGCCTCGATGTCCTCGACCCCCTCCAGGATCTCGGAGGTCGAGCGCATGGCGGCGATATGGGTGAGCATCCGGTGGACGGCGTCCGACAGGAAGGGGTCGTGGCTCAGACGGTCGGAGAGCGCCTCGACCGTCCGCGCGGCCTCGCGCCGGGCGTTCCAGGCGCGCGCCAGCGCGCGGCCCCAGCCGGGATGGCGTTCCAGCAGGTCGGTGGCCGACCCGGGATCAAGGTCCAGATCGGAGAACTCCGGGTCGCCGGCGATCTCGCCCAGGCGGTCGGCCAGGCGCCGCTGGGGGGCGCCGTCGAGCTCGGCCGGCGGAAGGCCGAGCGCGCGGGCGGCGCGGCTGACCAGCTCGGGCGAGGCGCGGCGGCGCTCGCGCTCGATCAGGTTGAGATAGGAGGGGGATATGCCCATGCGCTCCGCCAGCTCCGTCTGGCGCAGGCCGGCGGCGCGGCGGCGTTCGCGGATGCGCAGACCGATCATCGCGGCGGGCATGGCAGGTCCTCCCGGGGGATGCGGGCCGTCATGTTGCGCTGCGGCAGGCCCATGCGGCCGCGCGCCGCGGGCGACATCGCCAACTGCCGCCCGCGGCACGGGTTTCTTCATCTTCTGTAACTTTATTGACAAATTCGCACTCGCACAACGTCAAATTTTTACAAAAAAACTCATCCAAAACAACGACTTGTTGACTTCTTGACGGCGCGCGGCGAAAGTCTCGCCCGGGGACAGACCCCAAAACGGCCGAGGCGGCCTCTGCCGCCTGCGGTTCGAAGCAACGTGATCCGGGGAGGATTCCATGGCGAATTTCACGATCAGCCGACGCGGGCTGCTCAAGACCACGGCCGTGGCCGGCGCAGGCCTGGCGACGCCCGTCATTCTGCGGCGTCCAGCCTACGCCTACACCAACGAGCCCACGGGCTCGACCGTGACGCTGGGTTTCAACGTCCCCCAGAGCGGCCCCTACGCCGACGAGGGCAAGGACGAGCTGCTCGCCTACCAGCTCGCCGTGGAGCACCTTAACGGCGAGGGCGACGGCGGTATGCTGAACACCTTCTCCTCCGACGCGCTTCAGGGGAACGGCGTCAACGGCAAGAAGCTCGAGTACGTCACCGGCGACACGCAGACCAAGTCCGACGCCGCCCGCGCCTCGGCCAAGCGCATGATCGAGCGCGACGGCGCGGTGATGATCACCGGCGGCTCCTCCTCCGGCGTGGCGATCGCCGTGCAGGGCCTGTGCCAGGAGATGGGCGTCATCTTCATGGCCGGGCTGACCCACTCCAACGACACCACGGGCAAGGACAAGAAGGCCAACGGCTTCCGCCACTTCTTCAACGCCTACATGTCCGGCGCCGCGCTGGCCCCGGTGCTGCAGTCGGAGTACGGCTCCGACCGCAAGGCCTATCACCTCACCGCCGACTACACCTGGGGCTGGACCCAGGAGGAGTCGATCAAGGCGGCCACCGAGGCGCTGGGCTGGGAGACGGTCAACGCCGTGCGCACGCCGCTGGGCGCGGGCGACTTCTCGCAGTATCTCACGCCGGTGCTGAACTCCGACGCCGACGTGCTGATCCTCAACCACTACGGCGGGGACATGGTCGACTCGCTGACGCAGGCGGTGCAGTTCGGCCTCAAGAACAAGACGGTCAACGGCAAGAACTTCGAGATCGTCGTGCCGCTCTACTCCCGCCTGATGGCGCAGGGCGCGGGCGAGGCCGTGAAGGGCATCTTCGGCTCGACCAACTGGCACTGGTCGCTGCAGGACGAGGGCTCCAAGGCCTTCGTGAAGAGCTTCGGCCAGAAATACGGCAAGCCGCCGTCCCAGGCCGCCCACACCTGCTACGTGCAGACCCTGCTCTACGCCGACGCGGCGCAGCGCGCGGGCACCTTCAACCCCTGCGGCATCGTCGAGGCGCTGGAGGGCTACGAGTTCGACGG
>JBNJGE010000304.1:0-3858 GCA_051747505.1 Pseudomonadota bacterium
CCGAACGCCTTCCGCACCATTTCCGAGGTGTCGGAGACGCTGGACGTGCCCGCGCATGTCCTGCGGTTCTGGGAGTCCAAGTTCCCGGCCGTGAAGCCGGTCAAGCGCGGCGGCGGCCGGCGCTACTACCGCCCCGAGGACGTCACCCTGCTGGTGGGCATCCGCGAGCTGCTCTACGAAGACGGGCTGACCATCAAGGGCGTGCAGAAGATCTTCCGCGAACGCGGCCAGCGCCATGTCGTCCAGCGCGGGGCGGAGGCGATCGGGGCCCCCCTGCCCGTGGACGCCAGCCCCGCCCGCGCCGCGGAGGCCGGGCGCGTCGCCAACGGCGCGGTGAAGCCCGCCGAGGCCCCGCCGCAGCAGACCGCCGCGCAGGGCGCCCCCGACGCCGAGCGGGTGCGCGCCGTGATCTCCAAGCTGGAGGCCCTGCGCGACCGCCTGCGCTCCGATCCCGGAGCGCGTTGAGGGCCCTTCTTCGCGTGGCACGCGAAGACCGCCGTCGAATCACCTGATTTCCCGAGGTTCCCCCGCGCCGGTCCCGCCCGACGCGCTGCGCGACGTCGCGCTCGCCTTCCCGACAGAGGCTTGCGGGCAGGCGTTGACGTAGCGTTCGAAACCCGCCCCGCAATCCTGCGTCCCGGCGCGATTTTCGCCCCGCCCCCTGCGGCCCTGCCGCCGGGCGATTTCCCCCTTGCCTCGCCCCGCCCGCGGGGCTACACGGCCCCCACGAACGGGCTGTAGCGCAGTCTGGTAGCGCGTCCGTCTGGGGGACGGGAGGTCGTAGGTTCGAATCCTGCCAGCCCGACCAATCAAGCGCCAGCCGGTCCCGGCTGGCGCTTCTCGCATGGGAGGGACCGCATGACGGCTGACGGCGACCGCGCCCCCGGCGTCCTGCCCTCCCAGGTTCTCCGCGCCCTCATCGACCGCGGCGTCGTCTCGGCCTCCGGGGGCGTGCCCGCCGACGCCGTCCAGCCCGCCTCGCTGGATCTGCGCCTTGGCCCGAAGGCCTACCGCGTGCGCGCCTCCTTCCTCGCCGGCGAGGGCGCCACGGTGGCCGAGCGGCTCGACATCTTCGCCATGCACGAGATGGACCTGACGAAGGGCGCCGCGCTCGAGACCGGCTGCGTCTATGTCGTGCCCCTGATGGAGCATGTCCGCCTGCCCGCCGACGTCTCCGCCGTCGCCAACGCCAAGAGCTCCACGGGCCGGCTGGACCTGCTGACGCGCCTCATCACCGATCGCGGCGTGGAGTTCGACCGCATCGAGCCCGGCTACGAGGGCCCCCTCTACGTCGAGATCAGCCCGCGCAGCTTCTCCGTCCTCGCCCGCGCCGGCCAGCGCCTCAACCAGATCCGCCTGCGCCGGGGCGAGGCGCGCTTCTCCGACGACGACCTGCGCGCCATGCACGCGACCGAGCCGCTGGTGGATGTGGAGCCCCATATCGACCAGGGCCTCGCCTTCTGCGTCGATCTGACCGCGCGCGAGGGCCGCCCCGTGGGCTGGCGCGCCAAGCCCCATTCGGCGCTGATCGACCTCGACCGGATCGGCTTCTACGACCCCGCCGAGTTCTGGGAGCCCCAGTTCCCCGCCGCCCATGGCGGCCTGATCCTCGACCCCGGCCAGTTCTACATCCTGGTCAGCCGCGAGAGCGTCAGCATTCCCCCCGGCTGCGCGGCCGAGATGCAGCCCTATCTCGCCATGGCCGGGGAGTTCCGCGTCCACTACGCCGGCTTCTTCGATCCCGGCTTCGGCCACGCCTCCGCAGGGGGCGCGGGCTCGCGCGGGGTGCTGGAGGTGCGCTGCTACGAGGCCCCCTTCGCGCTGGAGCACGGACAGGTGGTCGGCCGGCTGGTCTACGAGCCCATGAGCGAGCCGCCCGACGTCCTCTATGGCCGCGACCTTGGCTCCAACTACCAGGGCCAGGGCCTGAAGCTCGGCAAGCAGTTCCGGCAGGTCTGAGCCTTGGCGATGGACAGCCCGCGCGCGCGCCCGCAAGGTGGCGCCATGATCCGCGTCCTCCTCGCCCTCGCCCTGTTCGCCGCCCTGCTGGCCCCCCTGCCCGGGCCCCTGCGCGCCCATGACGGCGTGGACCACGCCTCGCCGGAGGAGGCCCGCGCCCATCTCGCCACCCGTCCCGCCTGGAACGGGGTGAAGATGCAGCTCCCCCCGCCCCCGGCGGAGGCCGCCCCCGCCTTCCGCCTGATCGACCACACCGGCGCCCTGCGCAGCCACGAGGACTTCCGCGGCCGCCACTACCTGCTGTTCTTCGGCTACGCCGTGAACCAGGCGATCTGCACCGTGAACATCGACCAGCTCGCCCGGGTGCGGGAAACCCTGGCCGAGGCCGGGCTCGGCCTCGACGTCCTGCTCGTCACCGTGGACCCCGAGCGTGACACGCCCGAGGCGATGCGCGAGGTCCTGCCGGATCTCGATCCCGAGCTCATCGGCCTGACCGGCGGGGAGAAGGCGCTCGCCGCGACCCGCCGCGCCTTCGCCGCAAGGGCCCGGCGCGAATCCGAGCTGGTGGACGGCACCCCCGTCTTCTCCCACACCTCGCTGGTCTATCTGGTGGGGCCGCAGGGCGACCTGCTGGCCGTCGTCCCCCCCGCCATGTCCGCCGACCGGCTGGCCGAGGTGCTGGCCGGCTTCTTCTGAGCCGCCCCGCCCCCCGTCCCCACGCTGGCGCCGCGCCCGCCTCTGCGGCATGATGCCCGCAAGGCGGCCCGCAAGACGGCCGCGGGATGGGAGGAGCCGCATGAGCGAGAGCCAGGCGAAAAGGACGGCCTCGACCCTGCCGAAGATCAATCCGGTCAGTTTCGACGATCTCGGCATCGCTTTCCGCAAGGGCGTGCGCGACTTCCGCCGCGCCCCGCAGTTCGGGCTCTTCTTCGGCGGCGTCTTCGCGCTGGGGGGCTGGGTCCTCTACTGGTTCACGCTGGTCCTGCACCAGCCCTGGTTCATCCTGCCCCTCGGCGTGGCCTTCCCGCTGGTCGGCCCCTTCGTGGCGGTGGGCCTCTACGACGTCTCCCGCCGGCTGGAGCGGGGCGAGCCCCTGCGCTGGGGCCCCATCCTGGGCGTGATCCTGCAGCAGCGGCGGCGGGAGCTGGTCTGGATGGCCTTCGTCGTCCTCTTCATCTGCTGGGTCTGGTTCTACCAGATCCGCACGCTGACGGTCCTGTTCCTGCAGAACGAGTCCTTCGCCAGCATCGACGGCTTCCTGCAGGTGGTCCTGACCACCCCGATCGGGCTGACCTATCTGACCGTGGGCACGCTGGTCGGCGGCTTTCTGGCGCTGGTGCTGTTCTCCACCACCGTCATCGCCATCCCCCTGCTGCTGGAGCGGGAGAGGGACTTCATCACCGCCATGATCACCTCGGTGAAGACGGTGACGACCAACCCCGTCCCGATGGTGGCCTGGGGCGTCACGGTCACCGTGCTGGTGCTTCTGGGAACCTTCGCGGCCTTCGTGGGGCTGATGGTGGTGCTGCCGGTGCTGGGCCACGCGACATGGCACCTCTACAGGCACGCCGTCCAGCCGGAGCCGGAGCTCGAGGTCGGCGCGCGCGAGGACTGAGCCCTCAGCCCCGCGCCCGCGCCGCCCGCCGGTCCAGCCAGCGGTCCAGCAGGGGCCGCGCGGCGGGGGCGAGGCGCAGCAGCGCCCAGGCCGTCCCGCCCACGGGGATGTCGAAGCGCCCGCGCGCCAGCCCGCGCAGGATCGCCTCGGCCACCGCGTCGGCCGCCCAGGCCCCCGCGGTTCCGGCCAGCGCCGCGGTCTCGGCCGGCCGCTCCGCCCGCTCGGCGGCGAGCTGGGGGGTTTCGGTGTCCGGCGGATGGGCGATGGAGACCTGCACGCCGAAG
>JBNJGE010000305.1:0-3858 GCA_051747505.1 Pseudomonadota bacterium
CGCGCGCGGGGCGGGCTCGAAGCAGATGCGCCCGGGCTGGTAGCTGACCAGCCGCACGCCCCCCTCGACCTCCACCAGAAGGCGCGCGTCGCGCTTCTCGCGGATCAGCGCCAGAACGTCCTCGAAAGTCTCCAGCGCCGCCACCGCCTCGGGAACCGGCTCCGGCGCCGCCTCCGCCCGGGCGGGCTCGGCCCGCGAGACCGCCAGCGCCGGCCCGCCGGCCTCCGCGCGACCGCCCGCAGCCGCCCGCGCCGCCCCCTCCGGCGCGGAGGCGGCGGCCCCGGCCGCGTCCCCGGCCCGGCCGGAGGCGCCGCCGCCGCCCGGCGGGTTCGGCGCCCGGCCCGGCCCGGGCCCGGGGGCGCCGCCGCCCTCCCCCTCCAGCCGGCGCACCAGCTCCTCAGGGCTGGGCAGGTCGGCGACATGCGTCAGCCGGATGATTGCCATCTCCGCGGCCATCATCGGGTTCGCCGCCCCCGCCGCCTCCTCCATGGCCTTCAGAAGCATCTGCCAGGCCCGCGCCAGCGGCCGCAGGCCCAGCCCCGCGGCCAGCTCCCGCGCCCGCGCCCGCGCCTCGGGTCCGGCGGTGGGGTCGTCCGCCGCCTCCGGCGTCACCTTGGCGATGGAGATCCAGTGCGTGACCTCGGCGAGATCGCGCAGCACCGCCTGCGGGTCGGCCCCCTGCGCGTACTGCTCCGACAGCTCCGCCAACGCGCCCGCCGCGTCGCCCTTCATCACCGATTCGAACAGGTCCAGCACCCGCCCGCGATCGGCCAGCCCCAGCATCCCGCGCACGGCCTCGGCGTCCGCCGCGCCGCCGCCATGCGCAATCGCCTGGTCCAGAAGCGAGAGCGCGTCGCGCACCGACCCCTCCGCCGCCCGCGCGATCAGCGCCAGCGCCTCCTGGCTGACCTCAGCGCCCTCCTTCTCCGCGATCCCGCCCAGATGCGCGATCATCACCTCCGGCTCGATCCGGCGCAGGTCGAATCTCTGGCACCTCGACAGCACCGTGACCGGCACCTTGCGAATCTCGGTGGTCGCGAAGATGAACTTCACATGCTCGGGAGGCTCCTCCAGCGTCTTGAGCAGCGCGTTGAACGCGCTGGTCGAGAGCATGTGGACCTCGTCGATGATGTAGACCTTGTAGCGCGCCGAGGCCGCCCGGTAGCGCACCGAGTCGATGATCTCGCGCACATCCCCCACGCCGGTGCGCGAGGCCGCGTCCATCTCCAGCACGTCCACATGGCGCGACTCGGCGATCGCCCGGCAGGGCTCGCAGACCCCGCAGGGCTCGATGGTCGGCCCGCCCCGCCCGTCGGGCCCGACGCAGTTCAGCCCCTTGGCGATGATCCGCGCGGTGGTCGTCTTCCCGATCCCCCGCACGCCGGTGAGGATGAAGGCGTGGGCGATGCGGTCATGGGCGAAGGCGTTGCGCAGCACGCGCACCATCGCCTCCTGCCCGATCAGGTCGGCGAAGGTGGCGGGGCGGTATTTCCGCGCCAGGACCTGGTAGGGGGCCGCGCCCGGCTCGGGCGCCTGGGGCGGGGCGGCGTCGTCGGCCATGCGCGCTCCATCGGGGGCCGGCCGGGGCCGGCGTCGGGCTCATGCGGGAGGGGCGAGGGTAAGCCCGCCGGCCCGCCGCCACAAGGCGCCGCCTCGGCGTATGGGGCGGGGACTCACGGCCCCGCGAACCACATGGCGCCGACCATGAACAGCGCCCCGATCACCCCGAGGATCAGCAGCCCCGACAACGCGGCCACCAGCAAGCGCCCGGCGCGCGAGCGCGGCTCGCCGCGCAGCTCGCCCTGGGGTTGGCGCGCGGGACCGCGGGCGAGGCGCAGGCCGCGGATCCCGGCCCACAGCGCCGCCGCGGCGACCAGCACGACCGCCAGGAAAAGCAGGATATTCGCGAAATCGGCCGCCATCACGCGCCGAAAACGCCCGGCCCCCGCGAAGGTTCCACTCACCTGATCCGCGAATTGAGGGGGGGGGTGAGAGACTGCACGCGACCCAGGCGGGACTCGTTGCGGCTGCTTCCTTCCGGACCTGACCGGGTTGGCGAGGCGCCTGCCCGCGCCAGCCTCTCGCCCCCGCAGATACGCCCGCCCGCGCGCGCTTTCAACCCCGCCCGGCTTGCCCCTCGCGCGCGGGGCGTTCATAGACTCGCCCCCGGCCGGACACGAGGGAGGGGACATGCCGATCATCGAGGAATCCGCCATCACCTTCGCCGGCGGCCTGCGCGACCGCGCCGACCGCCTGCGCGGCGACCCGGCCCTGCTGCGCCGCTTCTGGAACGACCCCGAGGGCCGCGTCCTGCCGCTGTGGCGCGGCAAGCCCCTGCTGGAGTTCGGGGCCGAGACCATCCCCGGCTGGCTGCCCACCGACGCCGCCCTTGTCGCGGAGGCGACCGAGCCCCCCGTCTTCCTCGGCCTCGCCGAGGAGGAAGGCCGCGTCTCCGGCCGCTTCGCCATCGACGTCTCCGCCTGGCAGGACCCCGCCGCCCCCGACGGCCCGCCCCCGGCTTTCCGCGACGAGACGCGCCAGAGCCACCCCTCCCTGCCCGGGTCGCTCCAGTTCGCCGACCTGCGGGCGGTCATGGCCCAGCTCTCCACCCAGGACGCGGCGGACGCCGCCACCGCCAAGGGCGTGCTGGAATGGCACCGCTCGCACACCTTCTGCTCGCGCTGCGGCGCGTCCTCGGAGATGGCGAACGGCGGCTGGCGGCGCGAATGCCCCGCCTGCGGCGGCCAGCACTTCCCGCGCACCGACCCGGTGGTGATCATGCTCATCACCCGCGGCGACCACGTCCTGGTGGGCCGCCAGCCCGCCTGGCCGCGCGGCATGTTCTCCCTGCTCGCCGGCTTCATGGAGCCGGGCGAGACGATGGAGGGCGCGGTGCGGCGCGAAGTGAGCGAGGAGACGAACGTGCGCGTGGGCCGCGTCGCCTATGTCGCCTCCCAGCCCTGGCCGTTCCCCGCCTCCCTGATGATCGGCTGCGCCGGCGAGGCGCTGAGCGAGGAGATCGAGATCGACCCCACCGAGCTGGAGCACGCCATGTGGGTCAGCCGCGAGGAGATGCGCGAGTCGCTCGCCGGCAAGCATCCCGCCCTCGCCGCCGCCCGCCCCGGCGCCATCGCCCGCTCGGTGATCGAGGCCTGGGTGGAGGGGCGGATCCCCCCCTTCGACTGACTCGCGCCCGCCGCCCCCGCCGCGCCCTGCCGCCGCAAGGGGGGTTCCCTTGCGGCGCCTTTCCCCCCATCTTGCCTGGTCCCCCCCGTTCCCGCGCCCCCGGGCGCGGACGGGGCGCAACGAAAGCGGAGGAAACGCCATGCGCATGCAGGACGTCAAACAGCAGGCCCGGGCGCTCTACGACGAGTTCGGCCCCCGGGCCATCGCCACGGCGGCCCAGCGCGCCGTCCGCCACGAGGAGGCGGGCGAGCGGGACAGGGCCCATGTCTGGCGGCGCATCGAGGAAAGCCTCAAGGAGCTCCGCGGCGCCCGCCAGAGCTGACGCGCGCCCGGCCCGCCGGACGCCTCCCCGCCGCCCGCCTCAGCGCGCGCGGGCGACCTGGTCGCGATACGGGTGGGCCGGGTACACGCCCAGGATCTTGTGGAAATGCGTGAAGAAGGCGAGCTCCTCGAGGGCGAGCCGCACGCTCTCGTCCTCGGGGTGCCCCTCGATGTCGGCCAGGAACTGCGTGGCGGTGAAGCTGCCGCCGACCATGTAGCTCTCCAGCTTGACCATGTTCACGCCGTTGGTCGCGAAGCCCCCCATCGCCTTGTAGAGCGCGGCGGGCACGTTGCGCACCTCGAAGATGAAGGTGGTCAGCACCCGCGGCTCGCCCGGCTCCGCCTCCACCC
>JBNJGE010000306.1:0-3816 GCA_051747505.1 Pseudomonadota bacterium
CGCGCGGGGGGGGGGGGGGGGGGCGGGGGGGGGCGCCGCCGCCGGCGCGCGACCGCAGGCCGAGGCCCCGCAGGCGCCGGGCATGCTCGCCTCCCACTACGCCCCCGGCGCGAGCCTGCGCCTGAACGCCGGGGCGCCGCGCCCGGGCGAGGCCTGGCTGGGCTTCGGCGCGGAGCCCGACGCGCCGCCCTCGGGCCCCGCCCTCAGCCTGTCCCCTTCCGGGGACCTCGCGGAGGCCGCGGCCAACCTCTTCGCCCATCTGCGCAGGCTCGACGCCCGGCTGGAGGGGCAAGGCGTCATCGCCGTCGCCCCGATCCCGGAGATCGGGCTGGGCGCCGCCATCAACGACCGGCTGCGCCGCGCAGCCGCCCCCCGGGAGTGAACCCATGCCCGACGACCGCCCCGCCGCCCTCGCCGCTCCCTCGGAGGCGCTGCTCGCGACCCTGCGCGAGCGTCTCGGCCCCGCCGGCCTGCGCGAGGGGGCGGAGGCCGAGCCCTATCTGAACGAGCCGCGCGGCCTGAGCCACGGGGCCGCGGCCCTCGTCCTGCGTCCCGATTCGACGTCGCAGGTCGCGGAGATCGTGCGTCTCTGCGCCGAGGCCGGCGTTCCCCTGATCCCCTGGGGCGGAGGCACGGGCCTGGTGGGCGGCCAGCTGCGCCCCGGGGACCCGCCAGGGCTGGTCCTGTCGCTGGAGCGCATGAATCGCCTGCGCGAGGTCGCCCCCGAGGACGGGGTCATGATCGCCGAGGCGGGGGTGATCCTGGCCGAGGCGCAGCGCGCGGCGCGCGAGGCCGACCGCCTCTTCCCCCTCTCCATCGCCGCGGAGGGGACGGCGCGGATCGGGGGCGTGCTCTCGACCAACGCGGGCGGGCTGAACGTGCTGCGCTACGGGATGGCCCGCGACCTGTGCCTCGGGATCGAGGCGGTGCTGCCGGACGGCTCCGTCCTCCACGGCCTGCGCCGCCTGCGCAAGGACAACACCGGCTACGACCTGAAGAACCTCCTGATCGGGGCGGAGGGCACGCTGGGCGTGATCACGGCGGCCAGCCTGCGGCTGCTGCCGCAGCCCGTCGAGCAGGCGACGGCCTTCGCCGCCGTCCCCTCGCCCGAGGCGGCGCTGTCGCTGCTGCACCTGCTGCAGGCCCGGCTGGGGGAGCAGATCTCGGCCTTCGAGCTGATCCACGGCCAGGGGGTGCGCTTCGCGCTGGACCATGTGCCGGGCGTGCGCGCGCCCCTGTCGCCGATGCCCGAATGGTCCGTGCTGCTGGAGGTCGGCGGCGGGGAGGGCGCGGAGATCGCCGCGCGCCTCGAATCGGCGCTGGCGGAGGCGCTGGAGCTGGGGCTGGCGACCGACGGCGCGCTGGCGGCCTCCGAGGCCCAGCGCGAGGCGTTCTGGCGCCTGCGCGAGGCGATCCCCGAGGGCAACCGCCGTGTGGGGGCGATCGGCTCCCACGACATCTCGCTGCCGCTGTCCCGGGTGGCGGGGTTCGTGCGGGCGGCGGAGACGGCGCTGCATGCGCTCGCCCCCGATCTGCGCATCAACGCCTTCGGCCATCTCGGCGACGGCAACCTGCACTACAACCTGTTCCCGGCGGAGGGCCGGCGGCGGGAGGACTATGCCGAGCTCCGCCCCCGCCTGATGCGGATCGTGCACGACCTGGTGCAGAGCCATGAGGGCTCGATCAGCGCGGAGCATGGAATCGGGCGCTACAAGACCGGGGAGCTGGTCCGCTACGGCGACCCCGCGAAGCTCGCCGCCATGCGGGCGATCAAGCGGGCGCTGGACCCGGCGGGAATCATGAACCCGGGCGCCGTGCTGGGCGAGGACTGACCGGGCCCGGCGCCGGACGCGCCGGGGTCCTGCGGTCGCCGCCATTTCGACCCGTTTCGGAGGGGAGCCGGTTCCGCCGGCTGGCTACGCCACTCACCCCGAACGCTCCCACGCTGCCTGATACGCGCGGAACGGCTCCCACCGAACGCCGCCGGGGGTCTTCGAGCGCCGCCCCGTCATGGGCGCGGCTCTCTTCCTCCGGCCCCCCGGTACTAGCCCTGCGAACGTCAAGCGCGGGTAAACGCGGCGGGCGATCAGGGTGAACGGAAGCCTGACGCCGCCCGCCGCTCAGTCGCCGTCATAGGCGCACAGGGCGTGGACGGCCACGCCCAGCTTCTCCAGCCGCGCCCGCCCGCCCAGCGCGGGCAACTCCACCACGAAGGCGGCGCCGGCGACCTCCCCGCCGAGGCGCTCGACCAGCCTGACCGCCGCCTCGGCGGTGCCGCCGGTGGCCAGCAGGTCGTCCACGATCAGCACCGTGTCGCCGGGCTCCAGCGCGTCGTCATGCACCTCCAGCACCGCTTCGCCGTATTCCAGCTGGTAGCGCTGCGAGATGCGGGGGCCGGGCAGCTTGCCTTCCTTGCGCATGGTAATGAACCCGGCGGAGAGCTGGTGGGCCACGGCGCCGCCGAGGATGAAGCCGCGCGCCTCCAGCCCCGCCACCCGCTGGATGCGCTGGCCGGCGAAGGGGTTGAGTATCTGGTCCACCGCCATGCGGAAGCCCCGCGGGTGGCCGAAGAGCGGGGCCACGTCGCGGAAGACGATGCCGGGCTTGGGGAAGTCGGGGATGGCGCGGATGTAGTCGCGCACATCCCCGTGCGTCGGCGGGGTCATCGGGTCGCCATGTTGTTGCGGTCCCCGCCGCCGGGCCGCGTCATCTGGAAGAGCTCGCGCACCACGGCGTAGTCCTTGTAGCCGCAGCGGGCGACGGGATGGACCTTCTCCAGGTCGAAGATCCCGTCGGTGAGGAACTCGTCGCGGATGTGGACGGCGACGACGCGGCCCAGCACCACCACGTTCTCCGTATCCGGGCGGGAGGGCAGCTCCACCGTGTCGTGCAGCACGCATTCCAGCGTCGCGGGCGAGGCGGCCACGCGGGGCGCGTTGATCACCAGGCAGTCGGCCTTCTCCAGCCCGGCGGTCTCGAACTCGTCCTCGCCGGCCGCGTAACCGCCGGAGGTGAGGTTCATGGCCTCGCGCAGATCCCAGCTGGCCAGATTGGCGGCGAACTCGCCGGTCTCGCGGATGTTGGTCAGGCTGTCCTTGGTCTCGTCCTCCCGGCCCACCTTCCGGCCGTTGACGGCGAACATGACCATCGGCGGGCTGTCGGCCACCCCGTTGAAGAAGGAATAGGGCGCGAGGTTCGCCCGGCCCTGCCCGTCCAGGCTGGAGATCCAGCCGATGGGCCGCGGGGCCACGATGGCCTTGAAGGGATTGTGCGGCAGGCCGTGGCCGTCTTCGACGCGATAGTGCATGCGCGGGCTCTCCGTTTCTGGTGTCGGCACCTCTTCTAGACGAGGACGCGGGGGGCGTGCTACGGCCCCGCAGCCCTTTTCCGGGGGGCGGGCGGAGTGCGGGGGAAGCGCCGGCGTCATGTTCCGAGTGATGCGGGAGCGGCCGGAGGACGGCCCCGAGGTCGAGTTGCTGTTCGACACCTGCTTCGCGCCCGGCCGCACGGCGCTGAGCTCCTACCGCCTGCGCGAGGATGTCGAGCCCGTCCGCGAGCTGTGCCTCGTGGCGCGCGACGAGTATGACGCGGTGGTCGGGGCGATCCGTTTCTGGCCGGTGCGCATCGGGGAGGCCGCGGCGCCGGCCCTCCTTCTGGGGCCGGTCGCCGTGCACCCGACCCGGCAGGGCGAGGGGCTGGCGGGCCTCCTGATCGGACAGGCGCTCGAACGGGCGGCGGAGCTGGGCTGGACCCGCGTGGCGCTGGTCGGCGACGAGCCGTATTATGGCCGCTTCGGCTTTTCTCGAGAGCTGGGGC
>JBNJGE010000307.1:0-3814 GCA_051747505.1 Pseudomonadota bacterium
GAGCCTGTCGGAGGCCGACCGCCGCGTCGCCCTGCGCCTGTTCCGGGAGCTTTCCCGCGCCGCCGCCGCCCTCGACCAGGGCGCCGACCCCGACGAGACCCTGGACGCCGCCGCCGACGCGCTCGCCGACGCCGGCGCCGAAGTCGAGTATCTGGAGCTGCGCGACGCTGACACGCTGGCCGAGCTGGACGCCCCCGAGCCGGGCCGCCCCGCCCGCGTCTTCGCCGCCATCCACATCGGCGGGCTGCGCCTGATCGACAACGTTCCCGTGGGCGAGCCCTCCGCCCTCTAGGGCTCCGCGTCCGCCAGCCGCGCCGCGCTCGCCCCCGTCCGGGACAGCGCGCCCACCAGCGCCGTCACCGCGCAGATCGGGGCCGAGCCGAAATCCAGCCGCAGCGACGCCCCCGCCCCCACGGGCCTCGGGTCGTGCATCGCGTGCAGCACGCCCAGCAGCTCCGCCTCATCGACCGGCCGGCCGGGATGGGCGAACTCCAGGAACCACAGCCGCAGCGGCGCCCAGTTGGGCCGCCCGTGGGTCAGGCGCAGCGTCAGCTCCGCCGCCTCCCACCGGAAGGGCCGGATGTCGAGCGCGAAGCCCTCCGGCCCCAGCGCGGCGAAGGGGGCGAACTCCGCCTCCATCGGCGTCTCCACCCGCGGATGCAGCCGCCGTCCGCCCCCGTCGATCTCGAAATCGTGGCGCGAGGGCAGGTTCAGCCGCCCCTCGCGCAGCGCGCGCCCGTCCGCGCCGCGCCGCCAGGGCTCCGGCGTGACCTGCGCGCCATTGCAGGCCGCGCGGGTCATCCGCTCGCGCATGTCGCGCAGATGGACCCGGCGCAGCGGGGTCAGCGCCTCCTCCAGCCGGTCCTCGGCGGTCGCCATCCCGGGGCCTCAGCGCACGCCGAAATCGGCCAGCGCCCGGCGCAGCTCGCCGGGCAGCCCGGCCAGCTCCCCGGCCTCGGCCAGGTCCGCCGGCGCCTCGGCGCCCGGCAGGTAGCGCCAGCCCTGGAAGGGCCGCCGCGGCGCCGCCTCGGTGCGGATCACCTCGGGCTCAAGCACGATGGCGCAGCGCGTCACCCCGTCCTCGCCCGTGACCGGCTCCAGCGCCGCGATGCGCTGGCGCGCCAGGATCAGCCCCTTGAACACCCAGTAGAGGCTGCCGCCGTCCAGCACCTCCTCCGCCCGCCGCGGCCACATGCGGGTGACATGCCGCGGCCGCGGGTCCGCCCCGCGCCCCTCGCGCTCGGCGGCCCGGGCGGCCTGCCAGGCCTCCAGGTCCTCCGGGCGCTCGGCGCCCACGCACAGCTTCACCAGGTTCAGCGGCTCGCGGCTCAACACGGCATCCTGCTTCCGGTCGGGGGGCGCGGACCGCCCCCGGGCTCAGGAAGCGTAGCGCTGCAACGGCGTCACGTCGAGCGCCCCGGCCCCCCGGTCGCGGATCGCCCGCGCCGCCGCCCGCGCGCCCGCGGCCGTGGTGTAATACGGGATCCTCCCGTAAAGCGCCGCCGAACGGATCGCCTTGGAGTCCGACACCGACTGCGTGCCTTCGGTGGTGTTGAACACCAGCGCGATCTCCCCGTCGGTCAGCAGGTCCACGATGTTGGGCCGCCCCTCATAGACCTTCTTCACGGGCTCCGCCTCCACGCCCTGCTCGCGCAGATAGGCGGCCGTGCCGCCCGTGGCGACGATGTGGAAGCCCAGCTCCGCCAGCGTGCGCACCGGCTCGATCATCGCCGCCTTGTCCGCGTCGCGCACCGAGACGAACACCTTGCCCCCCTCGGGCAGCAGCACGCCCGCGCCGATCTGGCTCTTGAGGAAGGCCCGGTCGAAGGAGGCGTCCAGCCCCATGACCTCTCCGGTGGAGCGCATCTCCGGCCCCAGCAGCGTGTCCACGCCCGGGAAGCGCGCAAACGGCAGCACCGCCTCCTTGACCGCAAACCGCGGAATGTCCGGCGACTTCAGCTCGAAGTCGGCCAGCCGCTCCCCCGCCATCACCCGCGCCGCGATCGCCGCGATGGGCGAGCCCACGGCCTTCGCCACGAAGGGCACCGTGCGCGAGGCCCGCGGGTTGACCTCGAGGACGTAGATGTCCCCGTCCTTCAGCGCGAACTGCACGTTCATCAGCCCGCGCACCTCCAGCCCCTTCGCCAGCGCCTCCGTCTGGCGCTTCAGCCGCTCCACCGTCTCCTTTGACAGCGTGTAGGGCGGCAGCGAGCAGGCGGAGTCGCCCGAATGCACCCCCGCCTCCTCGATATGCTCCATCACGCCGGCGACATGCACCGTCTCGCCGTCCGCGAGCGCGTCCACATCCGCCTCCACCGCGCCCGACAGATAGCTGTCGATCAGCACCGGCGAGTCGCCCGACACGACCACCGCCTCGCGGATATACCGCTCCAGCCCCTCGTCATCGCGCACGATCTCCATCGCCCGCCCGCCGAGCACGTAGGAGGGCCGGATCACCACCGGATACCCCACCTCCTGCGCGATCCTCAGCGCGCTCTCGTGGCTGGTCGCGATGCCGTTGCGCGGCTGCTTGAGCCCCAGCTTGTTGAGCAGCGCCTGGAACCGCTCCCGGTCCTCCGCCAGGTCGATCGCGTCCGGCGTCGTCCCCAGGATCGGAATCCCCGCCGCCTCCAGCGCGCGCGCCAGCTTCAGGGGCGTCTGGCCGCCGAACTGCACGATCACGCCGTGCAGCTCGCCCTTCTCCCGCTCCTTGTGCAGGATCTCCAGCACCGTCTCCTCGGTCAGCGGCTCGAAATAGAGGCGATCCGAGGTGTCGTAGTCGGTGGAGACCGTCTCCGGGTTGCAGTTGACCATGATGGTCTCGTAGCCGGCCTCGGTCAGCGCGAAGCAGGCGTGGCAGCAGCAGTAGTCGAACTCGATCCCCTGGCCGATCCGGTTCGGCCCGCCGCCCAGGATCACCACCTTCCTGCGCTCCGAGGGTCGCGCCTCGCACTCGACCCAGCCCATCGCGTCGGCCTCGTAGGTCGAATACATGTAGGGCGTCTGCGCCTCGAACTCGGCGGCGCAGGTGTCGATGCGCTTGAACACCGGGCGCAGGTTCATCGCGTGCCGGATGCGCCGCACCGCGTCCTCCGACAGCCCGCACAGCTTCCCCAGCCGCGCATCCGTGAACCCCATCTGCTTGAGCGTCCGCAGCCGCTCGACATCCTCGGGCAGCCCGTCGGCCTTCAGCCTCGCCTCGACCTCCACGATCTCCGCGATCCGCTCCAGGAACCACGGGTCGTAGGAGGTCGCCCGCTGGATCTCGTCCAGGTCCAGCCCTTCGCGCATCGCCTGGGCGATGATCCGCATCCGGTCCGGCGTCTGGCGCGACAGCGCCGCGATCAGCGCGCGCTTGCGGTCGTCCGCCGCCGTCCCCTCGTCCAGGCCGGGGATGTCGATCTCGTCGAACCCGCTCAGCCCCGTCTCCATGGAGGCCAGCGCCTTCTGCACGGATTCGTGGAAGCTCCGCCCGATCGCCATCGCCTCGCCGACCGACTTCATCGCCGTGGTCAGCTCGGGCTCCGAGCCCGGGAACTTCTCGAACGCAAACCGCGGGATCTTCGTCACCACGTAGTCGATGGTCGGCTCGAAGCTCGCCGGCGTCACCTTGGTGATGTCGTTGTCCAGCTCGTCCAGCGTGTAGCCCACCGCCAGCTTCGCCGCGATCTTGGCGATCGGGAACCCGGTTGCCTTGGACGCGAGCGCAGAGCTCCGCGACACCCGCGGGTTCATCTCGATCACCACCATGCGCCCCGTCTCGGGCTGCACGGCGAACTGCACGTTGGAGCCGCCCGTCTCCACCCCGATCTCG
>JBNJGE010000308.1:0-3753 GCA_051747505.1 Pseudomonadota bacterium
CCTGGTGGGCCACGTGATCTCGGCGGCCAACGGCTCGGCCGTGGCGCGGGGGGCGAGCTGGCTGTCGGAGAAGATGGGCGAGCGGGCGCTGCCCGCGGGGCTCGACATCGCGGAGGCGCCGCGGCGGGTGCGCGGGCCGGTCTCGCGGCCCTTCGACGCCGAGGGGCTGGCGGCGCGGGAGACCGCCTTCGTTCGCGACGGCGTTCTGGAAAGCTGGGTGCTGGACCTGGCGACGGCGCGGCAGCTGGGGCTGGAGTCCACGGGCAACGCGATGCGCGGGGCCGGGTCGACGCCTTCGCCGGGGGTGACGAATCTGTGGCTGACGCCGGGCGAACGGTCGCGGGCGGATCTGATGGCGCAGATGGGGACGGGGCTGCTGGTCACCTCGCTGATCGGGGCCTCGATCAACCCCACCACGGGCGCCTACAGCCGCGGGGCCTCGGGCTTCTGGGTGGAGGGGGGCGAGATCGCCTGGCCGGTCAACGAGATCACCATCGCCGGCAGCCTGCCGGAGATCGTCGCAAGCCTCGTCCCGGCCAACGACGGGGACCCGGAGAAGGCCATGGTCGTGCCGAGCCTTCTGTCGGAAGGGCTGACGGTTGCCGGCGCCTGAGACCCTTCCCGGCGCCCCGGACCCGCGGGACGCCGAGGACCTGGCGCTGCTGGCCGGGGCGGCCGAGGCGGCCGGCGAGATCGCGCTGCGCCATTTCGGCGCCGGGCCCGAGAGCTGGGAGAAGAACGGGGGCCTCGGCCCGGTTTCCGAGGCCGACCTGGAGGTGGACCGGATGCTGCGCGCCGAGCTTCTGGCCGCGCGGCCGGGCTATGGCTGGCTGTCGGAGGAGACCGCCGACACGGGCGCGCGGCGGGCGGAGAGGCTGGCGGCGGAGCGGATCTTCGTGGCCGACCCGATCGACGGGACGCGGGCCTTCCTGAAGGGCGAGGAGACCTGGGGCCATGCCCTCGCCGTGGTTCAGGGCGGCGAGGTGCGCGCGGGCGTGATGCGCCTGCCGGCGCGCGGGGTGCTCTACGCCGCCGTGAAGGGCGGGGGGGCGACGCGCGACGGCGCGCCCATCGCCCCCAGCGCGCGCACGGAGCTGGAGGGCGCCGAGGCGCTGGTGACCGCCGCGGGCATGAAGCGCGACCGCTGGCGGGGGGAGCCGCCGCCGGTCAACCGGCATTTCCGCGCCTCGCTGGCCTACCGGCTGTGCCTGGTGGCGGAGGGGCGCTTCGACGCCTCCATCTCGGTCGGGGGCGTGTGGGAGTGGGACGCGGCCGCCGGGGACCTGATCCTGCGCGAGGCCGGCGCGGCGGTGAGCGATGCGCACGGCGACCTGCCGCGCTACAACCAGCCGACCCCGCGCCTGTCGGGACTGATCGCGAGCGCCCCGGGACTGCATGCGGCGCTAGTCGCCCGCGTGGCGCCGCCGGACTGAGCCGGTATGCGCGATTGACGCGGCGCGGCGGGGCGGTCTACCCCCTCGGGCCATCCAAGGGCCGACGCAGCGGGAGACCCCTCATGACGCAGCGCCTTCACCTCGTCTTCGGGGGCGAGCTGGTGGATCCGGGCTCCACCCAGTTCGTCGATACGGACAGGATCGACATCGTGGGGATCTACCCCGACTACGCCGCCGCCTACGCCGCCTGGAAGGAGGCGGCGCAGCGCACGGTGGACGACGCCCACACCCGCTATTTCATCGCCCATCTCCATCGTCTTCGCGACGAGGAGCGCGAGGCGAGCCCCACCGAGGAGCTGGGCTGAGGCCCGCGCGACGCCCGTGATCTCCCGCATCCGCAAGAGCCCCTTCCTGCGCGCCCTCGCGGCCGCGCTGGGCGTGGGCTATCTGCGTCTGATGGACGCCACCGTGCGCTGGCGCATCGAGGGGGGCGAGACGCGGGCGCGGGTTCAGGCCGGCAGGGGGCGGTGGATCATCCCCGTCTGGCACGGGCGGCTGATGGGCGCGCCCTGCGAGAAGACGAAGGCGATGCGGGTCTGGGCGCTGATCTCGGCCAACCGGGACGGGGACATCATCGCCCAGGCCGTGGCGCGCTTCGGGGCGCCGTCGATCCGCGGCTCCTCCCGCGATCCACGCAAGCCGGACAAGGACAAGCGCGGGCGCGCGGCGGCGCAGGAGGCCGCGCGGGTGATGTCGGAAGAGACCGATGCGGTTCTGGTGCTGACCCCGGACGGGCCGCGGGGGCCGCGGATGCATGCCCAGCCGGGGGTGGCGACGATCGCCATCGCCGCGCGCGCGCCGGTGGCGCCCTACGCCTACGCCACGCGGCGGGCGATCATGCTGAAGACCTGGGACCGGTTCCTGATCCCGCTGCCCTTCGATCGCGGCGTGAAGGTGTGGGGGGATCCGCTGGAGCCGCCCGAGGACGACTCGGCGGAGGCGGCGGAGGCGTTTCGCGCGCAGGTCGAGGCGGCGATGCTGGAGGTGACGGAGCGGGCGGACCGGCTGGCGGGGCGCGAGCCGGTGCGCCCGGGCGCACCGCGCGAGGCATGAGCGCGGGGCTCGCGCTGTGGCGGCTCGCCGGGCGGGCGGCGGGGCCGCTGGTCCCGTGGCTGCTGGCCCGGCGGGCGAGGCGGGGCAAGGAGGACCCGGCGCGGATGGGGGAGCGGCTGGGCCGCCCCTCGCGCCCGCGCCCCGAGGGGCCGCTGGTCTGGGTCCATGCGGCCTCGGTGGGCGAGGCGCTGTCGGTGCTGGGGCTGATCCGGGCGCTGCGGGAGGCGCGGCCGGACATTCATGTGCTGATGACGACGGGGACGGTGACCTCCGCCAGGCTGATGGCCGAGCGGCTGCCGGAGGGGGCCTTTCACCAGTATGCGCCGGTGGACCTGCCGGGCGCGGTGAACGGGTTTCTGGAGCACTGGCGCCCGGATGTCGGCGTGTGGGTGGAGAGCGAGCTGTGGCCCGGGCTGGTGGCCGGCGCCGCCGAGCGGGGGGCGCGGCTGGCGCTGGTCAACGCCCGGATGTCGGAGCGCTCGGCGCGAGGCTGGCGGTGGGCGCCGGGGCTGATCCGGGGGCTGCTGGGGAGCTTCGAGGCGGTGCTGGCGCAGGATGCGGGCGCGGCGATGCGGCTGACCCGGCTGGGGGCGCGCGATGTGCGGGTGACGGGCTCGCTCAAGGCGGGCGGGGCGCCGCCGGACGCGCCGGGGGCGCGGGCGGAGCTGGCTGCGGCGCTGGCGGGGCGGCCGGTCTGGCTGGCGGCCTCGACGCATGAGGGGGAGGAGGCGCGGGTCGCGCGGGCGCAGGCCGTCGCGGCGCGGGCCTGTCCGGGGCTGCTGGGGCTGATCGCGCCGCGCCATCCCGAGCGCGGGGCGGCGATCGCCGAGGCGCTGCGGGCGGAGGGGGTCGCGGTCTCGCGCCGGGGCGCCGGGGAGCGGCCGGGGCCGGGGGACGAGCTGCATCTGCTGGACACGCTGGGGGAGATGGGGGCCTGGCTGCGGCTGGCGCCGGTGACCTTCCTCGGCGGCTCCCTGGTTCCGGCGGGCGGGCACAACCCGCATGAGCCGGCGGCGCTGCGCTCGGCCATCCTGCACGGACCGCATGTGGAGAACTTCGCGCAGGACTACGCGGCGCTGGCGGCGGCCGGCGGCGCGCGGGAGGTGGCGGAGGCCGGGGCGCTGGGGGCGGAGCTGGCGCGGCTGCTGACCGACGACGCCGCGCGGCACGGCATGGCGGAGGCCGCGCGGCAGGCGCTGGGCGACGGGGCCGCGGCGCTGGAGGCGGCGATGGCCGCGCTGCTGCC
>JBNJGE010000309.1:0-3744 GCA_051747505.1 Pseudomonadota bacterium
GACCTCGCGCATCGACTGGTAGGCGGCGCGCATCGTGTCGTCGAGGCCGGAGCGGACCAGCTCCAGCTCCGTCGCCCCGTGCACGTAGCGCGCCTTGAAGTCGTCCGAGACGCTCACGCCCGACTCCGCGGCCAGCCGTTCCAGCTCGTCCACCAGAAGCTGGTGGCGCGCCTCCTCGCGCCGCCGCTCCATCCGCCCGAAGCGGATATGCGACAGGTTCTTGACCCACTCGAAATAGCTGACGGTCACGCCCCCGGCGTTGGCGTAGAGGTCCGGGACCACCAGCTTGCCGTTCTTTCGCAGGATCTCGTCGGCCCCCGCCGTGACCGGCCCGTTGGCCGCCTCAACGATCAGGGGCGCGCGGATGCGCCCGGCGTTCTCGCGGTGGATGGCGCCCTCGAAGGCGGCGGGGATCAGGATGTCGCAGTCATGCTCCAGCACCCGCGCCCCGTCGCCCGTCCAGCCTGCATCCCCGAAGCCGCGCACGCCCCCCGTCTCGGTGAGATGCGCCTTCAGCGCCTCGATATCGAGGCCCCGCTCGTCGATTACCGCGCCGTCGCGCTCGACCACCGCGGTGACCCGGCAGCCGTCCTCCTCCGACAGGAACTTCGCGGCGTGGTAGCCCACATTGCCCAGCCCCTGCACCACGACCCGCTTGCCGTCGAGCCCCGGCGACAGCCCGGCGTCCGCGACGTCCTCCGGGTGGCGGAAGACCTCGCGCAGGGCGAACTGCACGCCCCGCCCCGTCGCCTCCGTCCGCCCCTGGATGCCGCCCTGATTCACCGGCTTGCCGGTCACGCAGGCGCGGGCGTTGATGTCGGTGGTGGCCATGCGCCGGTACTGGTCGGCCATCCAGGCCATCTCCCGCTCGCCCGTGCCCATGTCCGGCGCCGGCACGTTCTGCGAGGGGTGGATGAGGTCGCGCTTGATCAGCTCGTAGGCGAAGCGGCGCGTGATGCGCTCCAGCTCCTCCTCCTCCCAGTCCCGCGGGTCGAGGCACAGGCCCCCCTTGGCCCCGCCGAAGGGCGCCTCGACCAGTGCGCATTTGTAGGTCATCAGCGCGGCCAGCGCTTCCACCTCGTCCTGGTTGACGCTGGGGGCGTAGCGGATGCCGCCCTTCACGGGCTCCATGTGCTCGGAATGCACGGCGCGGTATCCGGTGAAGGTGTGCATGGCCCCGCGCAGCCGCACCCCGAAGCGCACCGTGTAGGTGGCGTTGCAGACCCGTATCTTCTCCTCCAGCCCCGGGCTGAGATCGGTCAGCGCCGCGGCGCGGTGGAACATGAGGTCCACCGACTGGCGGAAGCTCGGCTCCGGCGCGGGCGAGAGCGTGTCGGGGCTGTTCATGGCGCGTCCTCCCGATGTCGGGCTCTTCCGGCCCGTCTCCCTGCCCCGAGCCTGTCACGTCGGCCCTCCGCCCGCCACCACAGAGGCTTCCGCATGGTTAAGAAATGCTTGACCCGAATCGATTCAGCGCGCATTCATTAATCAGAAGTTCAGGTTGTAGCGTACTTTCCAGTCCGCCGCGTTGTGTAAGTTTCAGGCGGACCGGCCCTCGGGAGTTCTCCGTCGGCTTTTTTCGGCGGGGATCTCCCGGGGTCAGCCGTTTCTCGGCTTCGCCCGCGCCGTCGCTTCCGCCTCCCAGGGCCGCTCCGGCCAGGGATGCTTCAGGTAGCGCCCCCGCAGATCCCGCCGCACATCGCCCCAGGCGCCCCGCCAGAATCCGGGCAGGTCCCGCGTCGTCGCCGCCGGCCGCCGCGCGGGCGAGAGCAGATGCATCAGCAGCGGAACCCGCCCCGCCGCCGTGCCGATCTCCGGATGCGCGTCCAGCCCGAACACCTCCTGCAGCCGGACCGAGACCGCCGGCGCCTCCCCCTCGTAATCGACCGGACAGCGCGTCCCTGTCGGCGCGACCCAGACGGCGGGGGCCGCCGCCTCCAGCGCCTGCCGCTGCGGCCAGTCCAGCGTCCCTTCGAGCATGCCGGCCAGGTCCAGCCCCTTCAGGTCCTCCGCCGTCCGGCATCCCCCCAGATGCGGCGTCAGCCAGTCGTCCAGCGTCTCCAGCAGCGCCCCGTCCGACCAGTCCGGCAGCTCCGCCCCGTGCTCACGCGCGAAGGCGACCCGCGCCCGCAGCCGCCGCGCCGCCCCCTCCCAGGGCAGCGCATCGAGCCCCAGCGCCCGCACGCCGTCGGCCATCGCGGCCGCCCGCATCTCCTCCGGCGCGCCCTTCCAGGGCCGGTCGTCCAGCGCCAGCGCCCCGAACATCTTGCGCTGACGGGCCACCACCGCCCGGTCCTTCGCGGACCATTCGCACACGTCCACCCAGCGCACGCGGTCCCCGAACAGGTCCTTCACCTCGGCCTCCGAGGTCGCCGCCGCGCGCCTTATCCGCGCCTCCCGCGGGTTCCCGTCCGTGTCCGCCACCGCCAGCATCCGCGGCGCGCCCAGCGGGTCCTCGGCATCCAGCCACGCCCCCTTCCCGCCCGAGAGCAGGTAGCGCGGCGCCTCTCCCGGCTTCCGCTCCGGACGCCTGAGCGCCACCCGGTCCGGATAGGCCCGCGCCGCATGCCGCGCCACCGCCGCCGCCGCCACGGCCCCCTTGCCCGTCGCCGGCGCCTTCGTCCCCAGCGCCCTTGCGGCGGCCTGCGCGACCCGCTTCGCGCCCTCGCGCAGCCCCTGCACCCGCCCGCGATCCGGCGTCACCCCGCGCTCATCCGCGAACTTCCCGGGATCGCGCAGCGCCTCGATCCGCCACACGAGATCGGCGGAGGCCCGGGCCGGCAGCGGGTCCCGCTCCTCCAGCACCGCCGCCAGCTCGGCGGCGAGCCCCGCATCCTCCCCCTCTTCCATCGCCCGCAGCACCATATGCGCGAGCCTGGGATGCGCCGGCAGCCGCGCGATCCGCCGCCCGTGCTCCGTCGGCAGGCCCTTCTCGTCCACCGCCTCCAGCTCGCGCAGCAGCCCCCGCGCCTCCGCCAGCGCCCCCTCCGGGGGCGCATCCAGAAACGGCAGCTCCTCGGCCGAGGCCCCCCACAAGGCCAGCTCCAGCGCCAGCCCCGCCAGGTCCGCCTCCAGGATATCCGGGGGCGGATGCGCCTTCAGCGCTCCCTCCTCCGCCTTCGTCCACAGCCGGTAGCAGACCCCCGGCTCCAGCCGCCCCGCGCGCCCGCGTCGCTGCTCCGCCTCCGCCTTCGTCACCGGCTCCGTCACCAGCCGCGCCATGCCCGAGCCCGCATCGAAGCGCGAGCGCCGCGCCAGCCCCCCGTCGATCACCACCCTCACCCCCTCCACGGTCAGCGAGGTCTCCGCGATCGCCGTGGCCAGCACCAGCTTGCGCCGCCCCTCCGTCGAGGGCGCCAGCGCCGCCCGCTGCGCCTTCAGGGCCATCGCCCCGTGGATCGGCCGCACATCCATGTCCCCCGGCAGCCGTCCCTCCAGCCGCCGCCTCACCCCCTCGATCTCGCCGACTCCCGGCAGGAAGGCGAGCGCCGAGCCCCCCTCCTCCGCCGCCGCCCGCGCGATCAGCTCCGCCATCGCCTCCTCGAAGCGCGGCCCCTTCCGCCCCGGCCCGGCCCGCCAGGGCCGCTCCAGCCACCGCGTCTCCACCGGAAAGGCCCGCCCCTCGCTGGCGATGATCGGCGCGTTCCCCAGCCTTGCCGCCAGCCGCTCCGTCTCCAGCGTCGCGGACATGGCCAGCACCCGCAGGTCCTCGCGCAGCGCCCCCTGCACCTCGAGGGTCAGCGC
>JBNJGE010000310.1:0-3739 GCA_051747505.1 Pseudomonadota bacterium
GCTAGCTTGGCCGGCATGGAACGCATCGAGACCGAGATCCTGGTGGTCGGGGGCGGCGCGGCGGGGCTGACCGCCGCCTGCCTCTTCGCCGCGCCCCCGGTCGTGGACGCGCAGGCGCCGGGCGCGGATCTGCGCACCGCCGCCCTGCTGACCCCCTCGGTCGAGGCCCTGCGCGAGGCCGGCGCCTGGGCGGGGATGGCGCCGCGGGCCGAGCCGCTGCGCGTCATGCGCCTCGCCGACGCCGGCGGGCGGGCGGAGGAGCTGCGCGAGACCGCCGACTTCGTCGCCGCCGAACTGCAGGACGAGCCCTTCGGCTGGAACATCCCCAACACCGCGATCCGCGCCGCCCTGCTGGAGCGGATCGAGGCGCTGCCGAACGCCCGCCTGCGCGCGCCCGCCGCGCTGTCGCGCCTCACCCTGCGCGAGCGCGAGGCGATCGCCGCGCTGTCGGACGGCGCCCAGGTCCGCGCGCGCCTCGTGGTCGCCGCCGACGGGCGCGACAGCGCCGCGCGCGAGCTGGCGGGGCTGGAGGTCCGGCGCTGGAGCTACGCCCAGAAGGCGCTGGTCTTCGCCGTGGAGCATCCGCGCCCGCACGACAACGTCTCCACCGAGATCCACCGCACCGGCGGGCCCTTCACGCTGGTGCCGCTGGCCGACGGGCCGGACGGGCGGCGCTCCTCCGTCGTCTGGATGGAGGCGGGGCCGCGCGCGGCGGAACTCGCCCGGATGGCCGCCGAGGACCCGGAGGCGTTCGGGAAGGCGCTCAACGCGCGGTCCTGCGACGTGCTGGGCTGGCTGCGGCCGGTCTCGCGCGTGGCGCTGTGGCCCATCGTCTCGCAGCTCGCCCCGCGGCTGGACGGGCCGCGCACGGCGCTGATGGGGGAGGCGGCGCATGTCGTCCCGCCCATCGGAGCGCAGGGGCTGAACATGTCCATCGCCGACGCGGCCTGCCTGTCGCGGCTGGCCGCGGAGGGCGGCGACCCCGGCGCGCCGGAGCTGCTCGCGCGCTACCACCGCGCCCGCTGGCCGGAGATGGCGATGCGCGTGGCCGGGGTGGACGCGCTCAACCGCGCCGCCATGGCCGAGAGCCCGGTGCTGCGCGACCTGCGCCGCATGGGGCTGAAGGCCGTGCGCGACCTCGCCCCCCTGCGCCGGGCGGCGATGCGGCTGGGGATGGGCGCGCGCTGAGGGATCAGCGGATCGGCGAGGGCCGCAGGCCCAGCGCGTCGATCGCCGCCGCGCCCAGCCCGGCCAGCGCCAGCGCCACGCCCAGCATCCAGCCCAGCACCGGGATCATGCCCAGCCCGGCGGCGAGGGCGAGGCCCAGCGCGGCGATGCCGAAGCGCTTCCAGAAGCCGAAGGGCGGCGCCCGGTCCAGCCAGCGCCAGATCGTCATGCCCAGCGCCCAGGCGCCCAGCGCGTAGCCGCCCAGCGCCGCCGCCACGGCCGCCAGCAGGATCAGCGGCGCCAGCGGCGCCCCGATCACCGTGACCGCGACCAGCGGCACGGCGCCGATCAGCGCGGCCAGCGCCACGAAACCCGCGCCCAGGCTGCGGAAGGGGCTGTCGGCGGCGTCGAAGGCCATCTCCTCCGACCAGCGGGGCGCGACGGCGACCAGCACGGCCTGGATGGCGAGGATCAGCAGCGTGACCCCGAACAGGGCGGAGGCGACGGCGCCGAAGACGCTCCACAGGCTCCAGCCCTCCGGCCCCCAGCCTTCCGCCGCGCGCCGCTCCAGCCGCTCGGGCGGGACGACCGATTCGGGCGGGGAGGCGACGTCCTCCGGCGCGGTCAGGATCAGCCGGCCCTCGATCCGTGCGCCGGGGCCGAAGCGCAGATCGTCCGCCCGGATGCGCGCGTCGCCGGCGATGACGGCGTTGATCTCCACCCGCTCTCCGGCCACGAGCAGGGCGCCGCCGACATCCGCGTCCACCACGATGCTCGACGCGCCCGCGCGCAGGTCCCCGGCCACCGGCGCGGCCACGACCACGTCGTAGCCGGCGAGCGTGGCGTCCCCGCCCACCGGGGCCTCCACGCGCACGTCCTGCCCGGCGGCGTAGAGGTTGCCGCCCACGGGCCCGCGCACCGAAACGCGCCGGCCCGCCAGATGGGCCGAGCCGGTCACCTCGAGGTCCGGGCGCAGGCTTTGCCCGGCGGCGAAGAGGTCCTCCACCGGCCCGCCGCCGAGCCCGGGCGCCTCGCCCGCAACGTAGAGATCCCCGCCCAGCTCCATGCGGGCGGAGTCGTCCTGCGCCTGGCCGGGCTGGGGGCCGGCGAGGAGCGCCAGACAGGCGAGGAGCGGCGCGAGGCGGCGGGCGAGGGCGGGCATGGCGGTGTTCTCCCTGGATCGCGTCGCCCCGGGGGCGCGGCGCGAAGCAGGCAAGCGCGAATCATGCCGGCGGCACAATGGGCCCGATCAACGGGGCGCGGAGGGGCGGGCGCGTCAGACGCGGCGGGCCGCGGTCCCCGACAAGAAAAGGGGGAGGACGTCGTTGCGTCCTCCCCTTGAAGTGCATGCGGATCAGGCTTCTGTCTTGCTGCTCGCGGTTTCGCCTGCGGCCTGTTCCTTACGGCCGGGTCGAGGGCGGGGCGACCACCTGCGCTCCCGCCGCCGCCCCCTCCCCGGCCGGTCTCAGCTGCAGCCGCTCGTGCCGCCGCAGGTGTTGCATTTCAGGCAGGTGCCGTTGCGCACCAGCGTGAAGTTTCCGCACTCCCCGCAGGGATCGCCCTCGTAGCCCTGCATCCGGGCCGCGGCGCGGGCGTCCATCTCGGGCGCCACCAGCGTCTCGGTCACGCTGGCGGCCTCCACCGTCTCCACCGCGGCGACCGAGCCGCCGCCGGAAGGCGCCTCCTGCCCGCCGCGGAAGGCCAGCAGGCCCTGGGGCACGCGCTTGCGGATGTAGCCGGGCGAGGTCATCTCGCGCAGCATGTGCACCGCCTGCTCGGCCACGTCGCCGCCCAGCTCGGTGAAGTTGGGCCTGCCCTCCTCGTCGCCGCGGCCGAGCTCGTCGTAGCGCACGCCCTCGGGCTGCACATGGGCGAGGTCGGTGCGGTCGAGGTAGCTCACCGCCAGCTCGCGGAAGATGTAGTCGAGGATGGAGGTGGCGTTCTTGATCGAGTCGTTGCCCTGCACCAGCCCCGCGGGCTCGAAGCGGGTGAAGGTGAAGGCCTCCACGAACTCGTCCAGCGGCACGCCGTATTGCAGCCCGACCGAGACCGCGATGGCGAAGTTGTTCATCATCGCCCGGAAGGCCGCGCCCTCCTTGTGCATGTCGATGAAGATCTCGCCGAGGCGCCCGTCCTGGTACTCGCCGGTGCGCAGATAGACCTTGTGGCCGCCAACGATGGCCTTCTGGGTGTAGCCCTTGCGCCGCTCGGGCAGCTTCTCGCGCGCCGCCTTCTCGCGGGCGACCTCCCTGACCACAACCTTCTCCACGATCTTCTCGGCGATCATGGAGGCGCGGGCGGACATCGGGGCCTCGGCCAGCTCCTCCTCGAACTCCTCGTCGTCCTCGATCAGCGCGGAGGAGAGCGGCTGCGAGAGCTTGGAGCCGTCGCGGTAGAGCGCGTTGGCCTTCACCCCCAGCGACCAGCTCAGCTCATAGGCGTCCAGGCAGTCCTGGATGGTCGCCTCGTTGGGCATGTTGATGGTCTTGGAGATGGCGCCGGAGATGAAGCTCTGCGCCGCGGCCATCATGCGGATATGGCTGTCCACCGACAGGAACCGCGTGCCCGTCCG
>JBNJGE010000311.1:0-3730 GCA_051747505.1 Pseudomonadota bacterium
CGCCCCGATCGCCATGGAGGAGAAGCTCCGCTTCGCCATCCGCGAGGGCGGCCGCACCGTCGGCGCCGGCGTGGTGTCCAAGATCATCGAGTGAGGGCGGGCGGCCTTCGGGCCGCCGTCCCGCGGACAGGCGGACGCCCGGCCGGATCGGCCGGGCGTTTCGCGTTCGGGGCCTGTCAGCTTTCGGATGTCTTGACGCCGGGGGCATGGGCGGCATGATGCGCGCGGTCGCGAGGAAGAGGGGGAGTTGCGATGACCAGGCTGCGCATGACCGGCGCGGCGGCGGTTCTGGCGCTGGGCGCCTCCGCCGCCTCGGCGACGCCGGTGACCTATGACGGGATCGAGTTTCCGGGGGGCGACGCGTCCTTCGCGGACATGGTCCATGCCTGGGGCTTCGGGGATCCGGCGCCCACGGACGCCAACTACATGGACCCGCAGGAGGCGCTGGGGGCGCCGGACTATATCTCGCCCAACGGGTCCTTCACGCTGGGCAGCGGCGGCTTCATCACGCTGCGCTTCACCGACAACGCGCTGAGCGGGAGCGGGGATTCCACGCCGGACCTGCATGTCTTCGAGATCGGGCCGGATGTGGAGAAGACCTTCGTGGAGATCAGCGTGGACGGGGCGGATTTCCTGTCCGTCGGGGCGGTGGACGGCTCGACCTCCAGCCTCGACATCGACCAGTACCTGGCGCCGCTGGAGATCGACCCGTTCACGCGCTTTTCCTATGTGCGGCTTACGGACGACCCGGAGTCCGACGGGCAGACGGGCGACACGGTGGGCGCCGATATCGACGCGGTGGGGGCCATCGCCTCGACCCCGCCGGACCCCGAGCAGGCGCCGAGCGTGCCGCTGCCCGGCGCGCTGCCGCTGCTGGCCGGGGGCCTCGCCGGGCTCGCGGCCTGGCGCGGCGCCGCGCGGGGGCGGCGCGGCTGAGGCGCGGGCCCCCGGCAAGGGAGGCGCGAATGCGCAGCGTGCAGGCGCGGGAGGCGCGGATCCCGGCGCTGGGGCTGGGAACCTGGCGGCTGGAGGGGCGGCAGGCCACGGAGATGGTGAGCCGGGCGCTGGCCGAGGGCTGGCGGCACATCGACACCGCGCGGATGTACGGCAACGAGGCCGAGGTCGGGGCGGGAATCCGGGCCTCGGACGTCCCGCGCGACGAGGTGTTCCTGACCACCAAGATCTGGCCGGACGACCACGCGCCGGAGCGCCTGCGCGCGGCGGCGGAGGATTCGCTGCGCCGGCTGGGGCTGGACCATGTGGACCTGCTGCTGCTGCACTGGCCCTCCCGCGAGGTTCCCTTCGAGGAGACGCTGCCGGCGCTGGCGGGGCTGCGCGCGGCGGGGCTGGCGCGGCATGTGGGGGTGTCCAACTTCACCCGCGCCCAGTTCCGCGAGGCGCAGGCGCTGTGCGAGGCGCCGCTGGTCACCAACCAGGTGGAGTTCCACCCCTGGCTGGACCAGTCGGCGATGCTGGGGCTGCTGGCGGAGTACGGCGCGGCGCTGACGGCCTATGTGCCGCTGGCCAAGGGGCGGGCGGCGCAGGACGCGACGCTGGCCCGGATCGGGGCGGCGCACGGGGTGGGCGGGCCGGCCGTCGCCCTGGCCTGGTGCCTGGCGAAGGGGGCGGTCGCCATTCCCAAGACGGCGACGCCCGCCCGGCTGGCGGAGAACGCGGCGGCGCTGGAGGTGACGCTCTCGGCTGCGGAAATCGCGGAGATCGACACGCTGGCCGAGCCGGACGGGCGGCTGGTGGACATCGCCGGGATCGCGCCCGACTGGGACTGAGGTCGGGGCGCCGCGGGGCGGCTCAGCCCGCGGTCTGGACCAGCCGGTGGCGGTAGAAGCGGCCGTCGGGCATGGCGATGTCGGCCTCCAGGAAGCGCACGTCGTCCTGCCGGTACATGATGAAATGGGCGTGCAGGATCATGAAATGGCCGGTGATGGTCAGGGCCCCGACGATGCGCTGGGGCTCGAACTCCTGGTCCTCGTCGTCCCAGCCCATCAGGCCCCGGGCGCGGGAGCCGTCGATCTCCCCGATATTGAGCGTGGCCCTGCCGGCGGGCGTGCCGGTCAGTTCGAGGCTCGCCATGTTGATGGGCGCGTAGGGGCCCTGCCAGACGCCGACGAGGTCCTGCTGGCCGGGCTCCATGCGAACCTCGCGGATCGGGCCGCCGCCGGGCTCGAACCGCGTGGCGGGGGCGGGGGCGGTCTGCTCCTCGGGGCGGGCGCAGGCGGCGAGCAGCGCGGCGGCGCCGGAGGCGGCGAGGAAGCGGCGGCGGGTGGGCATGGCGGTCTCCTTCCTGGGGGGCGCGTCAGGGAGCATTGAGGGCAGCATCGGGGACGAGGGGTCAAGCCCGGGGGCGGGCGCGGCGGCGCAGGCTCCGGACGAACCAGCGCTCCCCGCTGAGGCTGAGGCGGTCGGCGGCCTCCTCCAGCGGCATCCAGAGGGGGGTGTGGTCGGGCTCCGCCGGAGGGCCGTGGCGCCGGCCGGGGCGGCAGAGGTAGATGTGGCAGACCTTGCGCGCCCACCAGCCGTATTCGGGCATGAAGCAGAAGCGCTGGAAGGCGCCGAGGCGGCGCAGGGGGGCGACGCTCCAGCCGGTCTCCTCCATCACCTCGCGGTGCAGCGCGCGCAGGGGGCTTTCGCCGGGGTCCAGGCCGCCGCCGGGCAGCAGCAGGGTCTCGCCCTGCGCGGGCGTGGCGGCGAGGAGCAGGCGGCCGCGGTCGAGGATGGCGGCGTAGGCGCCGGGGCGGTCGCGGTAGGGGGCGTCGGGGCGCCAGGATTCGCCGAAGCGTCGCATGGGGCGGCAGCGTGGCGCGCGCAGGGCGGCGCGGGCAGGCGGCGGGACGCCGCGGGGGTCCCGCGCGACGGGAGCCGCCGGCCCCGCCCCGGCGCGGGGCGGGCGGGACGCCGCGGGGGGGTGGCGGCGGGGGTGGCGCCGGGCGCGGCGGCTATCTATGTGTGCGAGCCTGAGAAAGACAGCCCTCCGAGGAGCCCGCATGGCCCGGCACCACCCCGGCGACGACGCCATCCTGCCCTTCCAGCTCGACCGCGCCGACATGCGCGGGCGCGCGGCGCGGCTCGACGCGACGCTCGCCCGCATCCTCGGCCAGCACGACTATCCGCGCCCCGTGGCCGGGCTGGTGGCCGAGGCGACGATGCTCACGGCGCTGATCGGCCAGACCATGAAGCTGAAATGGCGCCTGTCGCTGCAGGTGCGCGGGGAGGGCGCGATCCGGCTGATCGCGACCGACTGGTTCGCCCCGCAGGCGGAGGGGGAGCCCGCCCGGATGCGGGCCTATGCCGGCTACGACGCCGAGCGGCTGGACGAGGACGCGCCGGCCTGGCCGCAGCTGGGCAAGGGCTATTTCGCGCTGGTGATCAATCACGGCTCGGGCATGCCCTATCAGGGGCTGACGCCGCTGGCCGGCGGCTCGCTGGCCGAGAGCGCGGAGACCTATTTCGCCCAGTCCGAGCAGATCGCCACGCGCTTCGCCATCGCCTCGGCCGAGGCCGCGGAGCCCGGCGAGGGGCAGGCCTGGCGGGCGGGGGGCGTGATGCTCCAGCACATGCCCCCCGCCTCGCCCGGCGCGGCGGAGGAGGGCGGCTCGGGCGAGGGCGGGCTGCTGTCCCCGGACGACGTGGCGCAGATGGGCGACCAGGAGGAGGAGTGGAGCCGGGTGAACATGCTGCTCGACACCGTCGAGACGCATGAGCTGCTGGGCCC
>JBNJGE010000312.1:0-3718 GCA_051747505.1 Pseudomonadota bacterium
GCCGGCGTTCCCCACCGCTTCGAGGTGGAGAACAATCCGGGCCGCGGCCCGCTGGGCAAGAGCCCCTGGGCGGTGATCGACGGCGAGACGGTGGGCGACAGCGAGCGGATCATGGCCCGCCTGCGCCCCCGCGCGGCGCGCGACCCCGACGCGGGGCTGGACGCGCGGACCCGGGCGCGGGGCCTCGCCTTCCAGCGCCTGGCGGAGGAGCATCTGCACCAGGTTCTCGAGTGGGAGCTGTTCCTGCATCCCGCGGGCCCGGCCGGCCTGCGCGAGGCCATGGCCGGGCAGCTTCCGCGGCTGGCCGAGCCGGTGGTCCTCGCCCTGCTGCGCCGGCGCTTCGCGAAGCAGCTCAAGGCCCGCGGCCTGGGACGCCTGACGCCGGAGGAGGTGGCCATGAACGGCCGCGCCGACCTCGACGCCATCGCCGCGGCGCTGGACGGGCGCCCCTTCCTGTGCGGCGAGGCGCCGGGCGGGGCGGACTGCGCGGTCTACGGCCAGCTCGCGCCGCTGATCCGCTGGCCGATGTCCACGCCGGCGGCCGACCTCGCCAAGGCCACGCCGGCGCTGGTCGCCTATGCCGACCGCATGGCCGAACGCGTCGCTGCGTGAAGGGGGCTTCGCCCGCGCCGCCAGGCGGGCTAGAGTTCCCGGAGGCACGCAATGCCGGGAGGCCCCATGGAGATCGTCGCCATCCAGGTGAACTGTCCGAACGCCAGGCTGGCCGAGCGCATCGCCGAGCGGATGATAGAGGCCCGGCTGGCCGCCTGCGCCAATATCCGCGCGCCCATGACCAGCCTCTACCGCTGGAAGGGCGCGGTGGAGACGGACCCGGAGACGCCCCTGATCCTCAAGACCCGGGCGGAGCTGTTCGACCGCGTGCTCTCCGCCGTGCGGGAGCTTCACCCCGACGAGACGCCCTGCGTCTTCGCCACGCCCATCCGCAACGTGAACCGCGACTACCTCGAATGGGTCTTCGCGGAGACGGAGGGGACGGGGGGATGACCCCCGCCGCCGCCTACGAGGCGCTGATCGCCCATCACCGGCGCATCGCGGCGCTGGAGGACGCGGCGGGCCTGCTGGCCTGGGACCAGGAGACCATGATGCCCCCCAAGGGGGCGGCGCCGCGCGCCGCGCCGCGCGGGGCGCTGGCCGCCGTGCTTCACCAGCTTCGCACCGATCCGCGCATCCCCGACTGGATCGCCGGGGCCGAGGGCGGGGACTGGCCGGAGGACGCCCGCGCCGATCTGCGCGAAGCGGGGCGGGAGCACGCCCGCGCCGTCCGCGTCCCCGAGGCGCTGGCCGAGACGCTGGCGCGCGAGACCGCGCAGGCCCATGCGGTCTGGGTGCAGGCGCGGGCGGAGCGCGACTTCGCCGCCTTCGCTCCATCTCTGGCGCGGGTGGTCGAACTGCGGCGGGAGGAGGGCCAGCATCTGGCCGGGCCGGGGGAGGACCCCTACGACGCGCTTCTGGAGGGTTTCGAGCCCGGCCTTCGCGCGGCCGACCTGGAGCCGGTTTTCGCCCGGCTGCGCGCGGGCCTTTCCTCCCTGCTCGACCGCATCCGGGGCGCCTCGCGCCACCGGGCGCCGGCCTTCCGCGGCGCCTTTCCCGAGGCCGCCCAGCTCGCGCTCGCCCGCGACCTGGCCGGGGCCTGCGGCTATGACTGGGGGGCGGGGCGCCTCGACCTGGCGGTGCATCCGTTCTCTTCGGGCTCGGGCCGCGACGTGCGGATCACCACGCGGGTGGAGCCCGACGACCCCTCCGAATGCGTGTTCTCCACGCTGCACGAGACGGGGCACGCGCTCTACGAGCAGGGGATCGCGCCGGAGCTGCGCGGGCGGCCCAGCGGCGTGCACGCCTCGATGAGCGTGCACGAATCCCAGTCGCGGCTGTGGGAGAACCATATCGGCCGCTCCGCCGCCTTCGCGCCCTGGCTGCTGGGGCGCATGGAGATCTTCCTGGGCCGGATCGGGGTGCGCAGCCCGGAGGCGCTCCACGCGGCGGTGAACCGGGTGGAGCCGGGCTTCATCCGCACCGCGGCGGACGAGGCGCAATACGACCTGCACATCCTGATGCGCTTCGACCTGGAGCGGGCGCTGCTGTCGGGCGACCTTCCAGTCGAGGATCTGGAGGGTGCCTGGGCCGACCGTTTCCAGGCCGATTTCGGCCGCCGCCCCCCGCATGCCGGGCTGGGCTGCCTGCAGGACGTCCACTGGTCCGAAGGGCTGTTCGGCTACTTCCCCACCTACACGCTGGGCAACCTGAACGCCGCCGCGCTGGCGCAGGCCCTGCGCCGCGACCTGCCGGATTTCGACGGGCTGCTGAGCACGGGGGACTTCGCGCCCGTGCTCGACTGGCTGCGCGAGAAGGTGCACCGCCACGGCCGCGTGCGCCCCGCCCCGCAGCTGATGGAGGCGGCGACGGGCGCCCCGGTGGACGAGGGCCCGCTGCTGGCGCATCTGGAGGCGAAGTTCGGCGGACTCTACGGCCTCTGAGGGCTGCGCCGGGCCAGCTGGACCAGCAGGATGCCCACCGTCACGATCGCCACGCCCAGCAGGTCCCGCGGGCCCAGCGGCTCGCCCAGCATCACGGCGGCGATGCCGATGCCGAGGCAGGGGTTGAGGAAGTGGAAGGCGGCCGCGTTCGTCGGCCCGATGCGGCGCACCAGCAGGAACCAGGTGACGGTGGCGAGCAGGCCGGGCACCAGCGTGGTGTAGGTGAAGGAGACCGCGAGCGGCAGGGTCCAGGAGATGTCGGCCGGGTCCTCGAAGATCGCCGCCACGGGCGCGAGGGTGACCGAGCCCACCAGCATCTGCAGCCCGACCACCATCAGCACGTTGGAGCCCGGCGAGACCCCGCGCACCACCAGCGTGGCGACGGTCAGCGCGATTGCAGCGATCAGGCACAGGCCGACGCCCAGCGGGTCCGAGCCGCCGGAGATGCGCGAACCCATGATCAGCGCGACGCCGGCGAAGCCGAGCGCGAGGCCCAGCGCGCCGAGGCGGCCGGGCCGCTCGCCGACGAAGGCCCAGGCGCCGGCGGCGACGAACAGCGGCAGGAGCGAGGCGATGATGGCCGCCAGCCCCCCTTCGATCCGCGTCATGGCGAGGAAGTTGAGGCCCAGATAGAGGCTGTTCTGGCAGACGCCGAAGACGACGACGAGGCCCCATTGCTTCCGCGTCAGGGCCGCGCGCTGGCCCATGTCCCGGGCGAGCGCGACGGCGAGCAGGCCGGAGATGGCGAAGCGCACCGACAGGGCGAGGAAGGGCGGCGCCTCGGCCACCATCACCTTCGCGGAGGTGAAGGCCGAGGACCACATCACGGCGAAGGCCAGCCCCATGCCGATGGCGGCGAGGTCCAGACCCGCCGGCGCGGCCGGGGCGGCGGCGCGGGGGGCGTCGCTCATCGCCGCTCCCCCGCCGCGTCGCCGGGTCGCGGGGCCCGCGGCCCGGTTTTTCTTCCGGCAATCCGAATCACTCGCCCCCCTCCTGACGGCGCTGCGACCGCGAAACCGTGATCACACGTATTGGGGCTGTGATCACGAACGGCGATTTTCGCGCGGCCCGCCCACGCGACGATTGCTCCGACGGTATGCGCCCGTCTACAAGGCCCGCAAGGCCGGATCGGCCCTCCGAGGACCGCGGGAGGATGCGAGGGACATGAACATCCACGAGTACCAGGCCAAGCAGCTCCTCAAGGAGTACGGCGCGCCGGTGGC
>JBNJGE010000313.1:0-3673 GCA_051747505.1 Pseudomonadota bacterium
GCTGCTGCTGGCCCCCCGACAGGCTGGTGCCCGAGGCCGCGAGCCGGTCCTTCACCTCGCCCCACAGCGCGGCCTTGCGCAGCGCCTGCTCCACCACCTGGTCCAGCTCGGCCTTGTTGCGCGCCAGCCCGTGGATGCGCGGGCCGTAGGCGACGTTGTCGTAGATGGACTTGGGGAACGGGTTGGGCTTCTGGAAGACCATGCCCACCCGCGCGCGCAGCTGCACCGGGTCCACGTCGCGCGCGTAGATGTCCTCGCCGTCCAGCAGCAGGCTGCCCGTGACCCGGCAGACGTCGATGGTGTCGTTCATCCGGTTCAGGCAGCGCAGGAAGGTGGACTTGCCGCAGCCCGACGGCCCGATGAAGGCCGTCACGGTCTTGTCCAGGATGTCCAGGGAGACGTCGACGATGGCGTGCGTGTCGCCGTAGAAAACGTCCACGTTCTCGGTGCGGAACTTCACCTCGGCGCTGTCCACGCCGGCGTCTCCAACGCGCATATGGGTCATCTGGGCCGTCTCCCGGCTGGTTTCGGGCGTCGTCTCGTGGGACGTCAGGTCGTCATGCGCCATTCCGGCTCCCCTCCTCACCAGCGCCGCTCGAAGCGCTTGCGCAGGAACACCGCCAGCGCGTTCATCGCCACCAGGAAGGCCAGCAGCACCATGATCGCCGCGGCCGTGCGCGCCTCGAAGGCCCGCTCGGGGAAATCCGACCAGCGGAACACCTGCACCGGCAGCACGGTGGCGCTGTCCGTGATCCCCTCCGGCGTGTCCACGATGAAGGCCACCATCCCGATCATGATCAGCGGCGCCGTCTCGCCCAGCGCCTGGGCCATGCCGATGATCGTCCCCGTCAGGATGCCCGGCAGCGCCAGCGGCAGAACGTGGTGGGCGCCGGTCTGCAGCCGCGAGGCGCCCAGCGCCAGCGCGCCGTCGCGGATCGAGGGCGGCACCGCCCGGATCGCCGCGCGCGAGGCGATGATGATCGTGGGCAGCGTCATCAGCGCCAGCACGATGCCGCCCGCCAGCGGGGCCGACCGCGGCACGAATCCCCCGATCTGCACCCCCATGATCTCCAGGCCCGAGACGAAGATCGCCAGCCCCAGAAGCCCGAAGACGATGGAGGGCACGGCGGCCAGGTTGTTGATGTTGACCTCGATGAAGTCCGTCAGCTTCGTCTTGGGCGCAAACTCCTCCAGGTAGATCGCCGCCATCACCCCCACCGGGAAGGCGAGGGCGAAGGTCACCAGCATCGTCCAGAAGGAGCCGACAAGCGCCCCCCAGATCCCCGCCAGCTCCGCCTCCCGGCTGTCGGAGGAGGTGAAGAACCGCCAGTTGAACGCGGTCTCCACCCGGCCCTGGTCGCGCAGCGTCTCGATCATCGCCACCTGCAGGTCGGAGATGTTGCGCCCCTGCTCCGGCTCGCGCAGCAGCCACGCCTCCCAGGCCTCCGCAGGCGCCTCCCCCGCGCTCTCCAGCGGGATCAGCGCCTTCCCCTGCGCCGAGGACGGGGAGACCCGCGTGACCTTCACGATCCCCCCGTTGACCTTGATCAGCAGCGAGGGCATGGCGCTGCCCACCGCCTCCTCGCCCCCGGACCGGGCGGCGCGGCGCTCCAGCTCGTCGGCCTGCGCCAGAAGCTGGTCGCGCTGGTAGGCGTAGGCGTCGGCCTGCTTGAGCAGCTTCTCCCGCTCCTCCTCGCCCGTCGCCTCCACGGCCTGCTCGGCGCGCACCGCGCGCCCGTGGTCCTGCCGCGCGGCCTGCCGGCGCAGCTTGCGCGCCTCGTCCAGCAGCGCCTCCTTGACGAGCGCCAGATGCGGCAGGAAGTCGTCGGCCGTCGAGCTCAGCGTGATCTCGTCGCCGCTCCCCGACACGCCCAGCGTCCCCGAATGCGCCAGCCGGTCGATCTCGCCGAACTGCCCCTTGAGGTAGAGGTCCACGTCGTCGGAGGCCAGCAGCCGCGCCTCGCGCTCGCCCCCGACCATCTCCTCCGGGCTCTCCAGCACGCGCTCGCGCAGCTCGAAGGAGGCGCCGCCCGACACCACGTCGTAGAGCTGGCGCTGCTCCTGCCGGCCGGAGACGGAGGGGAACATCGCCTTGAGCGAATCCTTCACCAGCCCGGCGTAGCTGGCCTCCGCCCGCGCCTCGGCCGTGGCGCCGACCGTCTCCTCGGTCAGCTCGACCGGGATCTCCAGGTAGCTCTCGGTCAGCGCCAGGGTCGCGTTGCCCACCACCGTGCTCAGCAGCGCGATCAGCGCCCCCGCCGCCAGCCCCATCGCCAGCAGCCCGTAGGCCTGCAGCCGCAGCTCGGCCCGGCGCCGCCGGCCCAGCCGCCGCGCCGCGGCGGACGAGCCGTGCTGGGCGCTCAGATCGCTCAGGCTCACCATCGCCTCGCCCCCCTCAGTCGTAGAGTTCGCGGTAGCGGCGCACGATGCGCAGCGCCACCATGTTGAGCGCCAGCGTCACCACGAACAGCGTGAAGCCCAGCGTGAAGGCGGGCGCCGCCGCGGTGTCCGCCTCCGTGTCGCCGGTGATCAGCGCCACGATCTGCACCGTCACCGTCGTCACCGCCTCCAGCGGGTTCGCGGTGAGGTTCGCGCCCTGACCCGCGGCCATCACCACGATCATCGTCTCGCCCACGGCCCGCGAGATCCCCAGCAGGATCGCCGAGACGATGCCGGGCAGGGCGGCCGGCAGCACCACCAGCCGCATCGTCTCCGCCTTCGTCGCCCCCAGCCCGTAGGATCCCTCGCGCAGGCTCTGCGGCACCGCGTTGATCACGTCGTCCGACAGCGAGGACACGAAGGGGATGATCATGATCCCCATCACCAGCCCGGCGGCCAGCGCGGACTCCGAGGCCACGTCCAGCCCCAGGCTCTCGCCGGTCGACCGGATGAAGGGCGCCACCGTGATGGCCGCGAAGAAGCCGTAGACCACCGTCGGGATCCCAGCCAGAAGCTCCAGCATCGGCTTCGCCCAGGCCCGCACCCGCGGCCCCGCGAAGTCCGACAGGTAGATGGCCGAGAACAGCCCGACCGGCGCCGCCACCAGCATCGCGATCAGCGTGATCAGCAGCGTGCCCGCGAACAGCGGCATCGCCCCGACCTTCTCGGCGTCCATCTTGCCCTCGAACACGCCCGAGAGCGGCGACCAGGTCGTCCCGAACAGGTAGTCGAGGATCTGCCAGTCGATCCTCTGGAAGAAGACCAGCGTCTCGCCCATCAGGCTGAGGACGATCCCGATCGTGGTCAGGATCGCGATCACCGCTGAGGTCCAGAGCACCCCCATGATCACGCGCTCGGCGCGGTTGCGCGCCCGCCACTCCGCGCTCAGCTGCCCCTGCGTGCGCCAGAAGGCGAAGCCCGCGGCCGCCGCCGTCAGCGCCACCACCCCGACCAGCCGGATCGTCCCCCAGGTCGCGGCGGCCTGCGCCACGCGCTCGCGCAGCGGATCGGTCGCGGAGGCGACGCCCCCGCGCGCCAGCGAATAGGCGTCCGACAGGATCAGCTGGTGCTCGATCGCGCGCTTGTCCGGCGCCGCCTCCTCGATGATCGACAGCAGCGCCGCCTCGACCAGCCCGCGGGAGATGACGGTCGCCGCCAGCAGCGCGCCCAGCCCCGCGAGCAGCACCCAGGCGGCGCTGTAGAGGCCGTGATAGCTCGGCCGGCTGTGCAGGGC
>JBNJGE010000314.1:0-3657 GCA_051747505.1 Pseudomonadota bacterium
CGCCTCGCGCTCGGCCTCGGTGGCGGAGGCGGAGACGGTCTCCTCCGCGCCGCTGAGCTCCGCGACGCGCAGCGGGCGGGAGAACTCCGGGGCGGGGACGGCGGGGGCTGCTGGGGTGCGGGTCATCGGCCTGGTCCTTCGCGGGCGCGGGCTCTGGGCGCGAGCCGGGGGCTCGGGGCCGCGCCCGGCGGGCGCGGCCGCTTGAAACCGGAACATGCGCGCGCTAGGCAATCCTTGCAACCGGGCGCGGCGCCCCCGCGCCGGCAGGTTCCCGCAGAGGGGCGGCCGCGGGGCCGCGCAGGGATCCAGGAGGAGAGCCACGCAATGCGGCGCAGCGCGCGAGCAGCCCTGAGGCCGGCGGCGGCCGCGGCCGCGGCCCTGATGCTGGCGGCCTGCGAGCCGGTGGTGGAGGTGCACGGCTACGCGCCCTCGCCGGCCCAGCTCGAGCAGGTCCGCCCCGGCCAGGACGACGCCAACGCCGTCGCCTCCAAGATCGGCCGGCCCTCCACCGCCGGGGTGATCCGCGACGACGCCTGGTACTACGTCGCCTCGCGCGTGGAGACGATGGCCTACAACGCCCCCGAAGTCACCGACCGCCGGGTGGTGGCCGTGCGCTTCGACGACCAGCGCGTGGTCGAGAGGGTGGACGCCTACGGGCTGGAGGACGGGCGGGTGATCAACCTGGTCACGCGCACCACGCCAACCTTCGGGCGCGAGCTGACCGTGCTCCAGCAGATCTTCGGCAACCTGGGCAACATCAGCGGCGACACCCTGCAGGACCTGCGCCCCGGCGGCTTCTGAGGCCGGCGGCGGCGAGGGCAGGGGGGCCGTCCGCGTCCCCCTGCCCGCGCCGCGGCCCGGCTCAGGCCGCCTCGGGCTTGCGCAGCGCGAACCAGATCAGCGCGCCGCCCGCCAGCGCCAGGAACGGGATCATCGCCCAGTTCACCGCCGCCCAGCCGGTCTGCGCGTCGCCGCCCCAGCAGTTCATCAGCCCGCCCGAGGTCAGCGAGGCGACGGCCACCAGCCCGAACACGGCGAAGTCGTTCATGCCCTGCACGCGGGCCGTCTCCTCCGTGGAATGGGCGCCGGCGAGCATGGAGCTCGCGCCGATATAGCCGAAGTTCCAGCCCACCCCGAGCAGGAACAGCGCCACGTAGAAGTTGGCCAGATCCACCCCCGCCAGCGCCACCCCCCCCGCGGCGGCGAGGATGACGAGGCCGGTGGCGATGATCCGCTCCACCCCGAAGCGGTTGATCAGGTTGCCGGTGAAGAAGCTGGGCAGGAACATCGCCAGCACATGGACCATCACCACGTCGGCCGCCGCGTTCTGGCCGTAGCCGCAGCCCACCACGGCCAGCGGCGTGGAGGTCATCACCAGGTTCATCAGCGCGTAGGAGACCATGGCGCAGATCATCGCCACCAGGATGCGCGGCGTGGTCAGCAGCTGCCCCAGGGACCGCCCCCGCGGCGCATCCGCGCTGGGGCGCGGGGGGCGGGGCGAATCCAGCAGCAGGAAGACCAGCGCCCCCACCAGGTTGAGCCCGATCAGCGCCGCATAGGCCCCCGCGAAGGGGATCGGCGCCAGCGCGTCGGAGGTCAGCTTGGCGAGCTGGGGGCCGAGGATGGCCGAGACCAGCCCGCCCGCCATCACCCAGGAGATCGCCTTGGGCCGGAAATGCTCCGAGGCCGCGTCGGCGGCGGCGAAGCGGTAGAAGGCGTGGGCGGACATGTAGAAGCCGGTGCAGAAGGCCCCGACCAGGAACAGCCAGAAGCTGCCGACATAGAGCGCGATCACGCACAGCGCCGCGCCCAGACCGCCCCCGAAGGCCCCCATGAAGAAGCCCGCGCGCCGTCCGAAGCGCCCCATCACCGCCGAGACGTTCGGCGCCGCCAGCATGGAGCCGATCACGATCAGCGAGATCGGCAGCGTCGCCAGGCAGGGAATGGGCGAGAGCATCTGCCCCGCCAACCCGCCGAGGATGAAGTTGACGGGCATCTGCGCGCCGAGCGTCGCCTGCGCGAAGACCAGCACCGCCACATTGCGCTTGGCCCGGCGGTCGTTCGCGGGCGCTTCGGAAGCTAAGGTTGCCATAGCGGGCTTTCTTGCGCCGCCGCCGCGCCGATGCAAGCCCTCAGATATTCGCCCTTGCGGATGCGTCGTCGCGGACGTCGCGTCACTCGAGGCGCGTCCAGGTCTGGGAGCGGCAGAAGAACAGCACGCAGGCCTCGAGCTTCAGCGTGCCGTTCGTCATGCGCATCTCGGCGCCGTAGAGCCTGGGGGCCCCGGGCGCCCGGACCTCGCCGCCCGACCAGGCCCGCGGGCCCAACGGGGCCATGTCGCGGATGATCCAGCGGCCCAGATGGGGATAGTCGGGGTCGGGCCCGTCCGGCCGCACGGCCCGTTCGATCACGCCGCAGGTCAGCTCGGGGTCGTCCGGGCAGGGCCCGATGCGCACCTCCAGGTATTCGCCCGCGTCGTTGGACTCGGTCCGCCAGAGGCCGTCCGCCGGCCCGGCGGCGGCCGCGGCGGGAATGAGGGCCGCCGAGAGCAGGGCGGCGAGGAGCGGAAGGCGCATCTCGATCCTCCCGGCATGCCATCCCCCATGGTCGCGCGCCCCCGGCGCCCGATCAAGCCTCGCCCCCGATCCCGGCGCCCGCCCTTGCGTTCAGGCGCTCCGCCGCCGGCGCCGCTCCCGCCCGCCGCGGGCGCCGAGGGCCGCCGCCTCGCCCTCCGTCGCCGGGGGCTTGCTGGCGCGGATCCAGGCGGCCCCATGGGGGTCGTTGGCCATCAGCAGGTTGGCGGCGCGCACCGCCTCCATCTCCTGCGGGCGCACCGGGTTCATGATGGCCGAGGTCATGCCCGACGCGATCGCCATGGGCAGGAAGGCCGCGTTGATCCCGTGCCGGTTGGGCAGCCCGAAGCTGATGTTCGAGGCCCCGCAGGTCGTGTTCACCCCCAGCTCGTCGCGCAGCCGGCGCACCAGCGCGAAGACCTGCCGCCCCGCCGTGGCCATCGCCCCCACGGGCATCACCAGCGGGTCCACCACGATGTCATGCGGCCTGATCCCGTAATCCGCCGCCCGCTCCACGATCCTCTTCGCCACCGCGAAGCGCACCTCCGGGTCCTCGGAGATGCCGGTGTCGTCGTTGGAGATCGCCACCACGGGCACGTCGTATTTCTTGACCAGCGGCAGCACCGTCTCCAGCCGCTCCTCCTCCCCGGTCACGGAGTTGAGCAGCGGGCGGCCATGCGCGGCGGCCAGCCCCGCCTCCAGCGCCGCCGGCACGGAGGAATCGATGCAAAGCGGCGCATCGACCAGCCCCTGCACCAGCTCCACCAGCCCCCGCATCAGCGGCGGCTCGGTCTCGTTGGGGTTGGGGTTGGAGTTGTAGACGACCCCCGCGTTGACATCGAGCATCGCCGCCCCCGCCGCCACCTGCGCCAGCGCGTCCGCCTCCACGGTGGAGAAGTCCCCGGCCTCCAGCTCCGCGGCCAGTTTCTTGCGCCCGGTGGGGTTGATGCGCTCGCCGATCACGCAGAAGGGCTCGTCGAAGCCCATCACGACGGTGCGCGTCTTCGACTCGATGACGGTGCGGGTCATTCGGGGGCGGTCCTCGGCTGGAGGCGCGCCGCGATCCGCGGCGCGCCGGGGGCAG
>JBNJGE010000315.1:0-3655 GCA_051747505.1 Pseudomonadota bacterium
CGGCTCCGTGCGCAAGCGCCTGATCGGCCAGCTCGACGACATCACCCGCGAATCCGACTCCGTCCTGCCCCGCGTGCGCTCCGACTTCGCGCTCTACGCGAAGGAGGGAGATCCGGGGCTTGAGCGGCTGACCGCCGACTACCTGTTCAAACCCGCGCCCAGCGTCTACGGCCGCGTCTCCGCCGGCCTGCTGGAGAGCATGCATGGCGGCGTCTCGGCCGAACTGCTCTGGAAGCCCGCCACCCGGGACTGGGGCGTGGGCGCGGAGGTCAACTGGTCGAAGCAGCGCGACTACGACATGCGCTTCGGCTTCCGCGACTACGAGGTCGTCACCGGCCACGCCTCGCTCTACTGGGACACCGGCTGGCACGGGATGGAGGCGCAGGTGGACGCCGGGCGCTACCTCGCCGGCGACTGGGGCGCGACCTTCTCGCTGACCCGCCGCTTCGCCAATGGCTGGGAGGTCGGCGGCTTCTTCACGCTCACCGACGTCCCCTTCGACGAATACGGCGAGGGCAGCTTCGACAAGGGCATCCGCCTGACCATCCCCTTCCGCTGGGGCCTGCCCTTCGAGACGCGGGAGCGTTTCACCACCACGATCCGCCCGCTGACCCGCGACGGCGGCCAGCGGCTGTCCGCGCCCAACCGCCTCTACCCCATCGTGCAGGAGATGGACCGCGGCGACCTGCGCGAAGACTGGGGGAATTTCTGGCGATGAGATTCGATGGGCGCTCGGGCATGGCCGCGGCGCTGCTGCTGGCGGCGGCGCTGGCCGGCTGCGGGCAGGGCGGCCGGCAGGAGGCGATGCGCGACATCGGTCAGCTCGGTCTGCAGGAGCTGCGCCGCAGCCTCGGCATGGAAACGGAGGCCCCCCGGGCCGAGCCGGCGACGCTGACCCGCGCCGAGATCGAGGCCTTCCCCGCCGCGCTGATCGCCGCAAGCATCGACGGCGCGCCCCCGGCCTATTTCCACGCCGCCGCCGACAACGGCGGCTACGTCGCCTATCAGGGGACCGGCGCCCAGACGCTGACCTTCCGCGGCGCGGCGCTGACCGCCACCCACGGGCTGACCGAGGACCGGGCCGGCTATCGCTCCGACCCCGCCCGCGATCCGCTGATCACGCCGCGCCCGCCGCAGGCCTGGCCCGAGAGGGTCGTGCGCGCCCTGCGCTTCCGCGACAGCAACGGCAAGCCGTTCTCGCGCGTCTTCCAGTGCGCCCCGCGCGTGGTCGGCCCGGCGACGGTGACCATCGCCGGGCTGGATTTTCCGCTGATCGAGATCGAGGAGCCCTGCCGCAGCCCGCGCCACGCCTTCGTGAACCGCTACTGGGCCGAGGCCGACACCGGCCGCGTCTGGAAGTCCGAGCAGTGGATCGGCCCCCTGCGCGGCCCCCTGACGATCGAGGTTCTCAAGCCCTACGCAGGCTGAGCGCGCCGGGGCGGCCGGCGCGGTCTCAGCTCGGGGGCGCCGTCGAGGTGGTCGAGGTCGTGCCGTCGTCGCCCGCCGCGATGGCGATCACCACGCCGCCCAGGATCACGAGCCCGCCCACGATCACGGCCCCGGCCGGGATCTGGCTGGCGGGCAGGGTCGGCAGATCGTCCTGGGCCACGCCCGCGGCCGGCACCTCTGGAACGGCCGACTCCGGCGCCCCCTGCCCCTGCGCGACCGCCTGGGTCGCGCCGAAGGACAGGGCGGCCAACGCTGCGACGATGGTCTTCATGTCACCCTCCAGACATCCACTCGTTGCCGACACTACCCGCGCCCCTCCGCCGTCGCAATGATTGCATTCGACGACGCTTCGCCTCTCGGGCGGCGATCAGCTCAGCCGCCCGATCGCCCAGCGCGGCGTCAGGCGATGTCCGGCGACGAAACGCGCCAGCCGCGCGGGCTCGGGATGCTCCGGGTCCGGCCCCATCTCCGACGCCGCCAGCCCGCCGGCGACGAACAGCGTGTCCAGCCCCTCGGCCATCCCCCCGGCGATGTCCGTTTGGATGCCGTCGCCCAGGCACAGGATGCGCTCGTCGTCGATCGGATGGCCGAAGGCCGATTCGGCCCGCGCCCGCCCCAGCCGGTAGATCGGCGGATGCGGCTTTCCGTAGCTGCGCGTCACGCCGCCGATCGCCTCGTAGAGCTGCGCGATCCCGCCCGCGCACCAGCGCCGCATGTCGCCCACATCCACATGGATGTCGGGGTTCGCCGACAGCATGGGCAGCCTGCGAAGCTGCGCCTCGCGCAGCTCGTCGCGGTAGTCGTCGGGCGTCTCGGTCTCGTCGTCGCGCAGCCCCGTGCAGATCACGCTCTCCGCCTTGTCCATCGCCACGCGCTCCACCTGCGCGACCTCGAAGAAGGCTTCGTCCTTCTCCGCGCCGATGTGATAGACGCGCCGCCCCCACTCCCCGGCATTGACCGATTCCAGCGCCGCGTCGCCCGAGGAGACGACCGCGTCGCGCAGATCCCCCGTCGCACCCAGCCGCGTCAGGTGCCGCTCCACCGAGAAGGCCGGGCGCGGCGCGTTGGTCATCAGCACCACCACGCCGCCGCGCGCGCGGAAGGCGCGCAGCGCCGCGGCAGCCGCGGGATAGATGCGCGCGCCGTCATGCAGGCAGCCCCAAAGGTCGCAGAACAGCGCGTCGTAGCGGTCGGATATCTCCGCGAGGGACTCGATGATCGGCGGAACGGTCGGGGACATCTCGGGCTCCTGCGGCGGTCGGCTCGGCGCATGCGCGCCCCTCCTGCCCGCCCGCGCGCGCGGACGCAAGCGCGCCCGCGCCTTGCCCGGGCGGCCGCCGCGTCTTACCTCCCCGCCCGGGCCGCCCCCGGCCCCGCAAGCCCGAGGACATCCCCCGATGGCCGAGCCCGCGCCGGATTTCCGCCTCTCCGCCGTTCCCCCGGCCGCCCGCGCGCTGGGCCTGGCGGGGCTGATCCCCTTCCTCGCGCTCGCCGCCGCCGCGCTCTTCGGCCCGGCGGAGGCCGTCGCCCCCGCCCGGGCGCTGCTGGCGGCCTACGGAGCGGTGATCCTCTCCTTCATGGGCGGCTGCCGCTGGGGCTTCGCCTCCGCGGGGCTGGGCGAGGGGCCGCGCTGGTGGCCGCTCGGCGTCTCCGTCATCCCCGCCCTGCTCGCCTTCGCCGCCCTGGCGGTGGACGGCGCGCGCGGGGCGCCCGGCGCGCTGGTCGTCCTCGCCCTCGGCCTGATCGCCCTTTTCGGCGCCGACGTCTCGCTGACCCGGGCCGCCGGCGCCCCCGCCTGGTGGCCGGGCCTGCGCCTGCCGCTGACGCTGGGCGCGGCCCTCTGCCTGCTGGCCGGCCTGGCCGCCTGATCCCCCTACGAGGCATCTTGACAGACTGTCGCGCCCCGCCTAATTCGGCGGTCGTTAGCACTCTCCTTCGGTGAGTGCTAACACGCGGGTCGGCGGGCCGCGATACGGACGTCGGCGCCGCCTCTGGATCAAATCGTGGAAGCCGCAAGAAGGAGCCACGTAAAATGAACTTCACGCCTCTGCACGACCGGGTGCTCGTCCGCCGCATCGAGAGCGAAGAGAAGACCGCCGGCGGCCTCATCATCCCCGACACCGCCAAGGAGAAGCCGCAGGAGGGCGAGGTCGTCGCCGTCGGCGAGGGCGCCCGCAAGGAGAACGGCGAGCTGATCGCGCCCGCC
>JBNJGE010000316.1:0-3654 GCA_051747505.1 Pseudomonadota bacterium
CCCGACGGCTTCCGCTACGAGGGCGAGTTCCGCGACGGCTGGATCCACGGCGAGGGGGTGGCCGAATACCCCAACGGCTCCGTCTACGAGGGCGAGTTCGCCGGCGGCAAGCCCCACGGGCGCGGCCGCATCACCTACGCCGACGGCGGCAGCTTCGAGGGCGAGTGGGCCGACGGCGAGATCCAGGGCGAGGGCGTCGCGCGCTACGCGGACGGCGCCGTCTACGAGGGCGAGTTCCGGGGCTCCCAGCCCCACGGCGAGGGCGTGCTCACCCGCCCCGACGGCTACCGCTACGAGGGCGGCTTCGCCGACGGCGTGCCGGAGGGCGAGGCGAAGGTCCGCTACCCTGACGGGGCCGTCTACGAGGGCGGCATGAAGGCCGGCCAGCGCCACGGCGAGGGCCGCGTCGAGCTCGCCGACGGCTTCGTCTACGAGGGCGAATGGCAGGAGGGCGAGATCCACGGCGAGGGCGTCGCCACCCAGCCGAACGGCGACGTCTACGAGGGCGCGTTCGCGAACGGCGTGCGCGAGGGAAGCGGCGTGATCCGCTACGCCGACGGCGCCGTCTACGAGGGCGAGTTCAGCGACGACCTGCGCCATGGCGAGGGCCGCTTCGAGGCTGAAGACGGCTTCGTCTACGAGGGCGACTGGGTCGAGGGCCGCATCGAGGGCCAGGGCCGCGCCGAATACCCCAACGGCGCCACCCATGAGGGCGCCTTCCTCGCCGGCGCCCCGCACGGCCCGGGCGTCGCCGTCTATCCCGACGGCAGCCGCTTCGAGGGCGAGTGGGTCGAGGGCCGGCTGGAGGGCGAGGGCCTCGCCGTCTACGCCAACGAGGCCCGCTACGAGGGCGACTTCCGGAACGGCAAGCATCACGGACAGGGCCGGCTCGAATACCCCGACGGCTATGTCTACGAGGGCGAGTGGAAGAACGGCGTCCAGCACGGCGAGGGCCGCACCGAATTCGCCGACGGCGCCGTCTATGTCGGCCAGTTCAGGGACGGCCTGCGCCACGGCGAGGGCCGCATCGAGATGCCCGGCGGCTTCGCCTACGAGGGCGAGTGGCGCGAGGGCGAGATCCACGGCGAGGGCGTCGCCACCTACGAGAGCGGCGACGTCTACGAAGGCGAGTTCCGCGAGGGCCGCCGCCACGGCCAGGGCCGGATGGATTACGCCGACGGCTCGGTCTACGAGGGCCTCTGGGTGGACGGCCGCCCCGGCGGCGCGGAGGCGGCCGGGGCGTCGTCGCCCGAGACCGCGGAGCCTCAGGACGCCGAGGCGCAGACCTCCGAATGAGCCGCGGCGCCCGGAATCGCCCCGCGCCCCCTTCCCTTCCGCGCGCGCAGCGGTATATTGCGCCCATGGTCTCGAGCGCCCGCATACCCGCCGGCCGCCGCGCGGATTTCCGCGCCGCCCGTCCGCTCGGCCTGCTTCTTCTCCTTACGCGCCCCTGAGCGTGCCGGGATCTGCGGCGCGCGCGCTCAGGGGTTTTCCAGCGACGCGCCGCGCGGATCTCCACACCCCGGAACGCCAAGGACCAGAGCCATGACCAATCCCTCCGACCCCGCCGTGCGCGACCCCAACCGCGTGCTGATCTTCGACACCACCCTGCGCGACGGGGAGCAGTCGCCCGGCGCCACCATGACGCTGGAGGAGAAGCTGCGCGTCGCCCGCCAGCTCGACGAGATGGGCGTGGACATCATCGAGGCGGGCTTCCCCATCGCCTCGGAGGGCGATTTCGAGGCCGTGCGCGCCATCTCCTCGCAGGTGAAGGACTCCGTGGTCTGCGGGCTGGCCCGCACCGGCCGCGCCGATATCGAGCGCGCCGCGAAGGCGGTGGAGAAGGCCAGCAAGGCCCGCATCCACACCTTCATCGCCACCTCCCCGATCCACATGGCCAAGAAGCTGCAGCTGGAGCCCGACCAGGTGCTGGAGTGGATCGACTTCGCCGTCAGCCACGCCCGCAACTTCGTCGATGACGTCCAGTTCAGCCCCGAGGACGCCACCCGGACCGATCACGACTTCCTCGTGACCGCGGTGCAGACGGCCGTGGACGCCGGCGCGCGCACCATCAACATCCCCGACACCGTGGGCTACACCGCCCCGGAGGAGAGCGCGGCGATCATCCGCATGCTCAGGGAGAAGGTGCGCGGCATTGACGACTGCGTGATGTCCACCCACTGCCACAACGATCTGGGCATGGCCGTGGCCAACGCGCTGGCCGCCGTCTCCGCCGGGGCGCGGCAGGTGGAGTGCACCATCAACGGCCTGGGCGAGCGCGCCGGCAACGCCGCGCTGGAGGAGATCGTGATGGCCATGCGCGTGCGCCACGACATCCTGCCCTGGGACACGAAGGTGGACACCACCAAGATCATGGGCGCGAGCCGCATGGTCAGCCAGATCACCGGCTTCCCCGTCCAGTACAACAAGGCGATCGTGGGCAAGAACGCCTTCGCCCATGAAAGCGGCATCCACCAGGACGGGATGCTGAAGGACACCACCACCTACGAGATCATGCGCCCCGAGGATGTCGGGCTGAGCGAATCCAGCCTGGTGATGGGCAAGCATTCCGGCCGCGCCGCCTTCCGCGCCAAGCTGCGCGAGCTGGGCCATGACGAGATCGGGGACAACCAGCTCAAGGAGGTGTTCACGCGCTTCAAGGCGCTGGCCGACTCCAAGAAGGAGGTCTACGACGAGGACATCCTCGCCCTGATGGCCGAGACGGGCGCCGACGGCGCACCCGAACGGTTCAAGGTCGCCTCTCTGGAGGTCGTCTGCGGCACCACGCCCTCGCGCGCGAAGCTGGCCATGGAGGTGGACGGCGAGACGCGGGAGACCGAGGCCACGGGCGACGGGCCGGTGGATTCGTGCTTCAACGCCATCAAGAAACTGGCGCCCCACGGCGCCAGCCTGCAGCTCTACCAGGTCAACGCGGTGACCGAGGGCACCGACGCCCAGGCCACCGTCTCCGTGCGGCTGGAGGAGGACGGGCGCATCGCCACCGGGCGCGCGGCGGACACGGACACCATCCTCGCCTCCACCCGGGCCTATGTGCATGCGCTGAACCGCCTGCAGATCCGGCGGGAGAAGACCGCGCCCTCGGCCGTGGCCGGGGAGTGAGCGGGACCTGAGGGCGGGCGATGATCCGCCTTCTGGTCTGGCTCGCGCTCGCCGCCGGGGCGGCGGCGCTGGCCGACTGGATCGGCCGGCGCCTCGCCGCGCGCGGCGAGTGCGGGCTGCACCGCGCCCTCATCCTGCCCGACAGCTGCCAGGGCCGCTGCCCGCCCGGCCAGCGCTGCGTCTCCTTCCAGACCCGCGCCCACTGGCTGTTCGGCCGCCAGTCCGCCGGCTGCGGCTGCATCGCCGCCCGCTTCGGAGGCACCCCCGTGGAGCCGCCCGACTTCGCCAGCCTGCCGCAGAAGATCGGCCCGCCGGAGCGCGAGCCCGACCGCCCGCCCGAGCCCGCCGAGCCTGAAACGGAGGGCTCCGACCGCTGATCGCCCCGCGCCGGGCCGGCCCATGACCGATGATGGCCCGCCGTGAGCGGCCTTGCTCGCGCGCGCAAAGTAGGCTCAGGACTCACAACCAGAACAGGACGATTGCGGCGATTGTGACGGCGGCCAGGAAGAGGTCGGCGCACCGGTCATAGCGGGT
>JBNJGE010000317.1:0-3646 GCA_051747505.1 Pseudomonadota bacterium
GGCTCCGCCCGCTCCCCCGCGCCCAGCGGCACCGACTGGGTGATGGAGCGCATCGCCTGCGGGCTTGAAGTCACCGCCGGGGACATCGCCGGCATGGGGGTGGGCGGCCTGCTCAAGGAGATCCCCTCGCGCCCGCAGCCCCGGGCCGGCGGGGTCCAGGCGCCCGCGCGCCCGCATGTCTCCGCGATCCTGCTGGCGGCGGGGTCGTCCTCGCGCATGCAGGGGCGCGACAAGCTGCTGGAATGCGCCCATGGCGAGCCCGTGCTGCGCCGCGCCGCGCGCGAACTTCGGGAGAGCGCGGCGCGCGAGGTCATCGTCGTCCTTCGCCCCGACGACGCTGAGCGCCGGGCGGCGCTGGAGGGCCTGCCGGTGACCGTCGTCGAGAACGCCGCCGCCGCCGAGGGCATGGCCTCCTCGATCCGCGCCGGCCTGGCGGAGGCCGCGCCGGAGGCCGACGCGGTGGCGCTGGCGCTCGCCGACATGCCCGAGGTGAGGCGGGCGCATCTCGACGCCCTGATAGCCGCCTTCGATCCCTCCGCCGGCCGGGCGATCTGCCGCGCGGCCGACGCCGAGGGCCGGCCGGGCCACCCCGTCCTCTTCGGCCGCCGCTTCTTCGAGAGCCTCGGCCGGCTGGAGGGCGACGAGGGCGCGCGCGAGATCCTGCGCGAGAACGCCGATTTCGTCACCCTCGTGCCCACGGAAGGCCGCGCCGCCCGGCTCGACCTCGACACGCCGGAAGCCTGGGCGGCCTGGCGCGCCGAGGGCGGCGGGGACTGAGGCTCAGGGCAGACGCAGCCGCCGCGCCGCGCCGCTCGAGCGCAGGCTGACGAAGTCGGGGCCGACCGCCTCTACCCGCCAGCCGCCGACCGTTTGACCAGCGGCGACGCGCCGGACCTCGCCCGAGGGCAGCCGGACCAGCGCCCGCGGCGCGGCGTCCGAACCGAACACCCCGAGCAGGATCATGCGCGAGAGGTCGAGCCGCCCGTCGGCGCCGGTCGCCCGCTCTTCGGCCGGAGCCGGGGCCGGGTCGCGGCGCACGGTTGCCCGGGCGGGCGTGTCGGCGGGTCTGGCAGGCGGCGTGACGACGGCCGGATGGGGCGTTTCCGGGCGCGGCGCCGCCGCCTCCGGCCGCGGGGGCGGGGAAGGCCGCTGCACCCGCTCCGCGGCCGGCGCCGGCTCGGGGGCGGCTGCATCGGCTTCGGGGGCCGCGCCCTCCCGCCGCGGGTTGGGCGCCGGCGCCGGGGTGCCCGGGGCGAGCGGCGGGAAGATCGTCGCGCTTTCCGGCTCACGGTCCTCCGGGGCCGCCGGAGGGGCGGGTTCCCCGGCCTGCGGCTCTAGGGGGTTAGGGGCCGTCGTGTCCGGCGCGAGCCCGGCGAGGGCCGGCTCCGCCGACGGGTCGGAAGCCAGCGGGGCCCGCGTCTGCGGAATGAGCGGGAAATCCCGAAGGGCCTGCGCGTCCCTGGCCCCGAGGGCTTCCGCAGGCGCGCCGCCGGGCGCCTCCGCCCGCCGGGGATTGGGCGGGGGCAGGAACAGGTTCGGCCCGGGCTCCGGGAAGGTGATCTCCCCGGCCCGGATCGGGTTGGGCGGGGGCGCGGGTGCGCCCCCCGCCGGGGGCGGAGGGGCGGCGGCAAGGGCCGCGGCGAGGGCCAGCGCCCCGGCCGACATCCATCGCGCCCGCCGCCGCATCCGCCCGCGCCTCAGCCCGTGGCCCGGGCCAGCGCCTGGTCGAGATCGGCGATCAGGTCGTCGGGGTCCTCGATGCCGATGGAGACGCGCACCACGTTGGGCGCGGCGCCCGCGGCCTCCTGCTGCTCGGGTGTGAGCTGCCGGTGGGTGGTGGAGGCGGAGTGGATGATCAGGCTGCGCGTGTCGCCGAGATTGGCGACGTGGCTGAAGATCTCGACGCTGTCCACCAGCTTCACGCAGGCGTCGTAGCCGTCCTTGAGCGCGAAGGTGAACAGCGCGCCGGCGCCTTTCGGGTAGAGCCTGTCGGCCCGGTCCTTGTAGGGCGAGGAGGGCAGGCCGGCGTATGTGACCCGCTCCACCGCGGGGTGCCTTTCCAACCAGGCGGCGAGCTTCTCGGCGTTCTCGACATGCTTTGCCATGCGCAGGCTGAGCGTCTCGATCCCCAGCAGGGTGAGGAAGGCGTTCATGGGCGCCATGGTCATGCCGAGGTCGCGCAGGCCGATGGCGATGCCGTGGAAGGTGAAGGCGAGCGGGCCGAAGGTCTCGTGAAACTTCAGGCCGTGATAGGCGGGCTCGGGTTCCGACAGCGAGGGGAACTTGCCGGAGGCGGACCAGTCGAAGGTCCCGGAGTCGACGATGGCGCCGCCGACGGCCTGACCCTGGCCGGAGAGGTACTTGGTGGTTGAGTGCACCACCAGCGTCGCCCCCTGCTCGATGGGCTTGCACAGGAAGGGGGTGGCGGAGGTGTTGTCCACGATCAGCGGCACGCCCTTGTCGCGGGCGACGGCGGCGATGGCGGGGATGTCGGTGACGTAGCCGCCGGGGTTGGAGATGGACTCGGTGAAGATGGCCTTGGTGCGCTCGCCGCAGGCCGCCGCCACGGCGTCCGTGTCGTCCATGTCGACGAAGGTCGCCTTCCAGCCGAACCGCTTAAATGTCTGGGAGAACTGGGTAATCGTGCCGCCGTAGAGGCGTGTGGAGACGACGACGTCGTCGCCCGGCGACATGAGGGGGAAGAGGGCCATGATCTGGGCGGCGTGGCCCGAGGAGGTGCAGACGGCGCCGGCGCCGCCTTCGAGGGTGGCGAGGCGCTCCTGCAGGACGGAGGTCGTGGGATTGGTGAGGCGGGAGTAGATGTAGCCCACCTCCTGCAGGTTGAACAGCGCGGCGGCGTGCTCGGCGTCGCGGAAGACATACCCCGTATTTTGATAGATGGGGGTCTGGCGGGCGCCAGTGCTGGGGTCGGGCTGGGCGCCGGCGTGGATCTGGAGGGTATCGAAGCCGTAGCTGCGAGGGGCGTCGTCCTGGGCCATTCGAAGGGGTCCTCCCGTGGTGTCGTGACGTCGGATCGGCGGCGAGACTAGACCAAGCCGGGGGGCGGCGCAGCCGCGTTCGCGGCGTTTTTTCGCGTGCGCAACCCGTGCGCAGACCGTGCACATCCCGTGCGTACAATCGTTAACGAGAGGCGCCGCGGTTGACAAAGCCCCGGCCGCGCCCCTGAAAGCGGGGCGCGAGGCGCCGGGTCGGGCCGCGGCGCGCGGTCCGCGAGGTTCTGATGCTCGAGATATTCGCCGTCACCCTTCCCTATTTCGCGCTGATCGCCTGCGGGTACCTGGCGCGGGGGACGGGGGTGATGGGCGAGGGCTCGCCCCGGGTGCTCAACGACTTCGTTCTGTTCTTCGCGCTGCCCGCGCTGATGATCCGCACCATCGGGAACATCCCGCTGGAGGAGGTGCTGCGGCCCGGCTTCATCGCGGTCTGGGCGATCGTCTCCGTCGCGCTGTTCGCCGGCAGCTGGCTGGTCTCGGGCGGGCTGTTCCGGCAGGGCGGGCGCGTGGCGACGATCCATGCGGCGGCGGCGGCGCACGGCAATGTCGGCTATCTGGGGATCAGCCTGGTGATCAGCCTGATGGGCGAGGGCGCGGCGGCGCCGGTGGCCATGGCGATCATCTTCGACATG
>JBNJGE010000318.1:0-3605 GCA_051747505.1 Pseudomonadota bacterium
GCGGGAGATGACGGTCGCCGCCAGCAGCGCGCCCAGCCCCGCGAGCAGCACCCAGGCGGCGCTGTAGAGGCCGTGATAGCTCGGCCGGCTGTGCAGGGCGGCGCGCTTCCCGGCCGCCAGCCGCACGGCCTTCCGGGCCCCGGCGTAATAGGCGAAGGCGGCGAGCAGGAATACGGCGAGGGCCGTGGCAGGCAGCATCCGGTCGCTCCGTTCCGGGCGGGGCAGGCGCCGCGGGGTTTCGCACAGGGCGCCTGCGGAAGGAAGGGCCGGGGGCGGCGCGCGCCCCCGGCCCGGTCCGCGTCAGCGACGCGGCGTCACTCCAGGTCGGACTTCGACAGGCTCTTGAGCGCCATCACGTCGGCGGTCTGGGCGGCGAACTTCTCCTCGGGCAGCGGGATCAGGCCCTTGTCGGCCAGGTAGCCCTCGGAGCCGGCGGCCTCGTCCGAGATGAACTCGGACACGTAGTCCATGATCCCCGGCACGACGCCCACATGCGCCTTCTTGATGTAGAAGTACATCGAGCGGGACACCGGGTAGGAGCCGTCGCCGATCGCCTCGAAGGTCGGCTCCACGCCGTTGATCGTGGCGCCCTTCAGCTTGTCCTGGTTCTGGTCGAGGAAGGAGTAGCCGAAGACGCCCAGCGCGTTCGGGTTGGCGTCGATCTTGGAGACGATCAGGTTGTCGTTCTCGCCGGCCTCGACATAGGGGCCGTCCTCGCGGATCTCGGCGCCGGCGCCGCCGCAGTCCTCGCCGCCGGCCGCCTCGCAGCCGGCTTCCATGGCCAGCTCCTCGAAGGCGTCGCGGGTGCCGGACGTCGGCGGCGGGCCCAGGACCTCGATCTCGACCACGGGCAGGGACGGGTCGATGTCGGACCACATCTCCGGCTTCGGGCCGTTCTTGGCCAGCGCCTGCCAGATCTGGGCCAGCGTCAGCTCGAACTCGGGCGCGCTCTGGGCGTTGGCGACGACGATGCCGTCATAGCCCACGACGACCTCGGTGATCTCGGTGACGCCGTTCTCCTGGCACATGTCGAACTCGGAGGGCTTCATCCGGCGCGAGGCGTTGGAGATGTCCGGGTGCTCGACGCCGACGCCGGCGCAGAACAGCTTCAGGCCGCCGCCCGAGCCGGTGGACTCGATCACCGGGGTCGGGAAGTCGGTGGTGCGGCCGAACTGCTCGGCCACCGCGGTGGCGAAGGGGAACACCGTCGAGGAGCCGACGATGCGGATCTGGTCGCGGCTCTGGGCCTGGGCGGCGCCGGCTGCGGCCACGAGGCCGGCGGCGGTCAGCGCGATGAGGTTGGTGGCTTTCACGGGGTATCCTCCGTTGTGCGTGCTCTCCGGCCGGGGGGCGCTGCGACAACTCCTCCGGGCCGGCCGCTGCTGCCTAGCACCGGGCGGCTCCCGTATAATCTCATTCCGACAAACCTTTTGTGACAGACGAAGCCCCTGGAAACGCTGCGGTTTCCAGGGGCTCGTGAAGTTTTCCCCGATTCCGGCCGTCATAATCGCAACCCCGCGGCCGGAGGCCGCGGGGCAGGGGGTCAAGCCGCTGACTTGCTAGACAAATCCGCGACCAGTTCGTCCATGCGCGGGCGCACCCGGTCCAGATTCGCCTGCTTCACCGGCCCGAATCCCTTGATTTCGAGCGGCAGCTCCAGCGCCTCGCGGCAGGCGTCCTCGGTCTCCGGCGACAGCCGCTCCGCCGCCAGCCCGACGAGGCTCTCGACCTCGTCGACCAGGGCCCGCTCGGTCCGCCGCTCCTCGCTGCGCCCGAACGGGTCCAGGGCCGTGCCCCGCAGGACCTTCAGCCGCTCCAGCCCGCCGAACACGGTCTTGATCCAGGGCCCGAACGCCTTCTTCGCCGGCCGCCCCGTCATCGGGTCGGTCTTCGAGATCATCGGCGGCGCCAGGTGATGCGTGATCTTCGCGTCCGGCGCGAAGTCCCGCTTGAGCTGGGCCTGCCAGTCCGGGTGCCGGTGCAGGCGCGCGACCTCGTACTCGTCCTTGATGTGCATGGTCTTGAACAGCGAGCGCGCCGCGATCCGCGACAGCTCCCGCCGCCCGGGCCACTGCGCCTCCTCGGCCTGCTCCACCTGCTCCAGCGCCTTGCGGAAGCGCCGGGCGTAGCGGGCGGACTGGTAGTCGGTCAGCGTCTGCTCGAAGCGCTGCACCAGCTCGTCATAGCCCTCGGTCTGCCAGCTCGGCAGCTTGCGCTCGCCCGCCGCCTCCTCGGCCCGGGCCGGGTCCGCCGCCAGCCAGCGCCCCCAGCGGAAGGCGGCGAGGTTCATCTCCACCGCCGCGCCGTTGAGCCGGATGGCCTGCTCGATCGCCTCCGGGCTCACCGGCAGCGCCCCCATCTGGGAGGCCACGCCGACCAGCATGAGGTTGGAGCCCATGCCGTCGCCCACCAGCTGCGTCGCCAGATGCGAGGTGTCGCGCACCTCCACCCGGTCCTCGCCCAGATGGGCCGACAGACGCGCCGCGAGCTGCTCCGCATCCGGCCGGGCGTTCGGGTCGCGCGCGAACATCGGCAGCGGCTCCACCTGGCCATTGGCCACGGCCTTGCCGCGCGCGGGGTCGATCAGCCCCAGCGCCTCGTCGCCCGCGCCCACCAGCATGTCGCAGGCCAGCAGCAGCGCGCCCGATCCCCGCCCGACCCGAGCGGGCCGGTCGTCGATGGGCCGCGGCCCGATCTGCAGATGCGACTGCACCGCGCCGTTCTTCTGGCTCAGCCCCGTCTGGTCGAGGGCGAGGCTGTGCAGCCCCTCCAGCCTCGCGGCCATGCCCAGCACCGCGGCCACGGTGACAACGCCCGTGCCCCCGATGCCCGTGATCACCGCGCCGAACCCTTCGGCCGGCGCCAGCTCCGGCTCGGGCAGGGCGTCCTCGGGCGGCTGATGCCGGATGCCCTTCCTGCCCAGCAGCGGGTCGCTCTCCTCGCCCTCGACGGTGACGAAGGAGGGGCAGAACCCCTGAAGGCACGAGTAATCCTTGTTGCAGGCCGTCTGGTCGATCCGCCGCTTGGTCCCGAAGGGCGTGTCCAGCGGCTTCACCGCCACGCAGTTCGACTGGATACCGCAGTCCCCGCAGCCCTCGCAGACCAGCGGGTTGATGACCACGCGCTTGGCCGGATCGGGGAACTTGCCGCGCTTCCTGCGCCGCCGCTTCTCCGCCGCGCAGGTCTGCACATAGAGCAGGACGGTCGTCCCCTCCTCCTCGCGCAGCGACTTCTGCACCTCGATATGCTCGGAGCGGTCGTGGAAATCGACCTTCGCGGCAGGCCACTCCCCGACCGCCTTCGTCGCCTCGATGTCGTCGGAGACCACGGCCACCCGCCGCGCCCCGACCGACAGCACCTGCGCCGCCACCTCGGCGGGCAGCGGATGCCCCTCCAGCTGCTGCCCGCCCGTCATCGCGACGGCGTCGTTGTAGAGCAGCTTGTAGGTGATGTTCACCTCCGCGGCCGCCGCCGCCCGGATCGCCAGCAGCCCGGAATGCACGAACGTCCCGTCGCCGAGGTTCTGGAACATGTGCGGCCGGTTCGCGAAGGCCGCGCGCCCGACCCAGTGCATCCCCTCGCCGCCCATCTGCGTGAAGATCTGC
>JBNJGE010000319.1:0-3536 GCA_051747505.1 Pseudomonadota bacterium
CTGCGACGCCTGGAACCGCCTGACCGACCGACCCTGGAAGATCATCAGCATCGGACTGCGCGACTGGGCGCATGAGTTCTGATCAGTGCAAATTGGTATAATTCCCCAATTATACTTGCAATCAAAGGTGAAAATCAGACCCGCCGGCGTCCGCGCGCCAATTTCTGGCGCGCCCGCACTGCCGTCATCGTTTGCGCGCCACGACGGCGACCATTCTGCAGGTGACTTGCGGCCTTCGCAGGCCTGGACGGGGAAAGGCCGCCCGCCGCGCAAACCCGGCGCCCGCTCCGCCCCCGCCGCCCGACCGCGCGTCTTGCCTCAGCCGCCTCGCGGAGCGAATGTGCGCCCCGACGAGACGCGACGGGGGCCGCGCGCCCCGCGCGCCTTCAGGACAACCCGCAGACGGGGGAGGAGACCCGCATGGCCGAGAGCCTCAGCGAAACCACGACCTACGAGGTCCGGGACGGCGTCGCCGTCATCCGCACCAACAACCCGCCCGTCAACGCGCTGGGCTGGGAGGTCCGCAAGGGCCTCTGGGCCGGCATCGACCGCTTCAACCACGACGACTCGGCGAAGATCGCCCTGATCCACTGCGAGGGCCGCACCTTCTTCGCCGGCGCCGACATCTCCGAGTTCGGCGGCCCCCGCAAGGAGCCGATGCTGACCGAGGTCTGCGACCACATCGAGGCCGCGAAGAAGCCCGTCGTCTCCACCATGCACGGCACCTCGCTGGGCGGCGGGTTCGAGGTCGCCATGGCCTCGCACTACCGCATCGCCCAGTCCGATTCCCGCGTCGGCCTGCCCGAGGTGCATCTGGGCATCCTCCCCGGCGCCGGCGGCACCCAGCGCGCCCCGCGCCTGATGGGCGCCGAGAACGCGCTGGAGGCCATCACCTCCGGCCGCCACATGCCCGCGAAGGAGGCCCACCAGAAAGGCGCCCTCGACGAGCTCGACGACTCCGGCGACCCGCTCGCCGCCGGCCTCGCCTACTGCCGCCGCCTGCTCGACCAGGGCGCGGGCGTGCGCCCCACCGGCCGCATGACCGTCCCCGACGCCACCCCCGGCCTGTTCGAGGAGTGGAAGGAGAAGATGCAGCGCTCCTCCAAGGGCCAGAACTCCCCGGTGGTGTGCGTCGAGGCCGTCTCCGCCTGCACCCTGCCCATCGAGGAGGGGCTGAAGCGCGAGCGCGAGCTCTCCCGCCAGATCCATGACGACCCGCAGCGCGCCGCCCTCGTCCACGCCTTCTTCGCCGAGCGCGCCGTCAACAAGATCCCCGAGGCGAAGGAGACGCCCCGCAAGGTCGAGACCGTCGGCATCATCGGCGGCGGCACCATGGGCGCGGGCATTGCGGCCGCGGCGCTCAACGCCGGGCTCAAGGTCGTGATGGTCGAGATGGACGAGGACGCGCTGGGCCGCGGCGAGAGCAACCTGCGCCGCAACTACGACTCCTCGGTCAAGAAGGGGCGCATGACGCAGGCGCAGCTCGACACGCTCCTGCACGACAACTTCTCGGGCGCCACCGACTACGATCCGCTCAAGGCTGCGGATCTCGTCATCGAGGCCGTCTTCGAGAAGATGGACGTCAAGAAGGAAGTCTTCCGCAAGCTCGACGCCGTCATGCCGCGGGGCGCCGTTCTCGCCACCAACACCTCCTATCTCGACGTCAACGAGATCGCCGCGGTGACGAAGCGGCCCGAGGAGGTCATCGGCCTCCACTTCTTCTCGCCCGCCCACATCATGCGCCTGCTCGAGGTCGTGGTCGGCGAGAAGACCTCCCCCGACATCGTCGCCACCGGCTTCGCGCTGGCGAAGAAGATGAAGAAGGTCGCCGTGCGCGCCGGCGTCTGCGACGGCTTCATCGGCAACCGCATCCTCGGCGCCTACATGAAGGCCGCCAACATGATGGTGGAGGACGGGGCCGATCCCTACGTCATCGACGAGGCGGTGCGCGAGTTCGGCTACCCGATGGGCCCCTTCCAGATGGGCGATTTGGCCGGGCTCGACATCGGCTACTTCAACCGCCGCGGCAAGGACGACACGCGCGACCCGGACGTCCGCTACTCCGAGGGCTTCCTGGACCGCATGTACGACCATGGCTGGCTGGGCCAGAAGACCGGCAAGGGCTTCTACGTCTACGAAGGCGGCGCCCGCTCCGGCCCGCCGAACCCCGAAGTCACGCCCATGATCGAGGCCGAGCGGCACAAGCTCGGCATCAAGCCGCGCGAGTTCTCCAAGGAGGAGATCATGCGCCGCTACCTCGCCGCCATGATCAACGAGGCCGCGAAGGTCGTCGGGGAGGGCATCGCCCTGCGCCCGCTCGACGTCGACATCGCCTCGATCTACGGCTACGGCCACCCGCGCTGGCGCGGCGGCCCGATGCACTACGCCGATCATGCCGGCCTGCAAAAGACCCTCTCGGACCTGCGCGAGTTCGAGAAGGAGGACCCGAATTTCTGGAAGCCCGCCCCCCTGCTGGAGAAGCTGGTGGCAGAGGGCCGGAAATTCGCCGACCTCAACAAGGACTGACGCCGGGCAGGGCCGGGCGCCCCGCCCGGCCCGCCCCTTTCCCGGGGAGCCGCCGGACATGAGCGACAAGAGCCAGACCGCCCGCGAGGAGCATCAGCGCTTCGCCCAGGACCACTACCGTTGGCGGCAGGAGCACAACGAGGCCCTCGCCCTCCTGCGCCGCGCCGAGGCCCGCATTCTGGAGCAGGAGGCGCGCATCCTCTCCCACGAGGCCGCCATCGCCCGCCACCAGGACGCCATCGCCCACCACGCCCCGGGCGCCCAGGGCGAGCACGCCGCCCAGTCCGACAGCCACGAGGGCGGCGCCGAGCACCACGCCGGGCTCCTCAAGGCCATCCGCGCGCTGGAAGCCCATCTGAAGTGACCGCCGGGCGGCGCCGGCCCCGCCCCGGCTCCCGGCCCCGAGGCGCCGCGCTCCTCCCGGCCGCCGCCTCCGCGCGAGGCGGCCCGTCCAGCTCCGGGGACCCTCCATGGCCGCCCTCGCGCCCCTGCTGCTGCAGATCGTCCTGCCGCTCGTCATGCTGGGCTGGCTGGCCTTCGCCCGGCCCTCCAGCCTGTCGGGCTGGCTTCTGGAGGCGCTGGCCGTCGCCCTCTTCCTCTGGGCGCTCGCCCGCGTCGCCCTCTGGGCGGTTCCGCCCTGGTGGACGCCCCGCCTCTACGCCGCCCTCTGGCTCGCCGCCCTCGCCGTCCCCCTGCTGCGCGGGCGCCTTGCCGGCGCCCCGCTGTGGCCCGGGAGCGTGCGGTCCTGGCTCTCCGCCGCCGCCGCGCTGGCGCTGATCGCGCTCTCCGCCCTCGCCCTGCGCGCCGCCTTCGCCGCCGCGGCCCCGCCTCCGGGCCAGGTCGTCTCCCTGCCCAACCCGCTGGGCCCCGGCCGCTATCTGGTCGGCCATGGTGGCGCCCATCCGCTGCTCAGTAAGCGGCGGCTACACCCCCTTACTGGCTGACGGGATCGCCTGCTGTTCCCTTCGTCGCGGATTTGGCGATGGATGGGAGGACAGCTTTGCAGGAAA
>JBNJGE010000320.1:0-3521 GCA_051747505.1 Pseudomonadota bacterium
CCGACCTCGAAGCGCGGCGCCCCGGTCGGCTTTCCCGTCAGCTCGCCCCAGGCGACGCCGACGGAGGCCATCACCTCCATCAGCCCGTAGAGCGCGAAAGGCGTCGTCTCGGGCGTCGCCACCAGCCTGACGGAGAGAGCCGGAGGATCGTTCGAGCGCATGGTCCGCCTCCTGTGGCCGATCTCCCCCGCTTCTGTCGGTTTCCGCACTTACGTCGCGTAATGCGTCTGCGCAAGCTCCCGGGCGTCGACCCTCTCCGGATATGAAAGGACATCACGATGACACTCGACGCGATCGCCGCCCCCGACCAGGCCGAGGCCTTCGCCGAACGGATCGCCGGGCTGCTGGACGGCGCGGCCGTGGCGGTCATGCTCTCTCTTGGGCACAAGACCGGGCTCCTGGACCGCATGGCGATCCTCGGCCCCGCGACCTCGCAGGAGATCGCGGACGCCGCAGGGCTCGACGAGCGCTATGTCCGCGAATGGCTCGCCGTCATGGTCACCGGCGGCGTGGTCCTGTGGGACCCGCAGGCGCGGACCTACCGCCTGCCGCCGGAGCACGCCGCCTGCCTGACCCGGGGCGCGCCCCTGGGAAATCTCGCCGTCTACGCCCAGACCATCCCGATGATCGGGGCCTGCGAGGAGACGCTGCTGGACCGCTTCCGTCACGGCGGCGGCACGCGCTACGACGACTATCCCTGCTTCCACCAGTTCATGGCGGAGGACAGCGAGCAGACCGTCGTCGCGGCCCTCTTCGACACGATCCTGCCGCTGGCCGACGGGCTGACGGAGCGGCTGGAGGGGGGCGCGGACGCTCTCGACGCCGGCTGCGGGCGGGGCGAGGCCCTGCTGGCGCTGGCGCAGCGTTTCCCGCGCAGCCGCTTCACCGGCTACGACCTCTGCGCGGACGCGGTCGCGCACGCCAACGCCCGGGCGCGGGAGGCCGGGCTGTCCAACATCCGCTTCGAGCAGCGCGACCTGTCGGAGTTCGACGAGCGCGCGGCCTACGACTTCATCGCCTCCTTCGACGCGATCCACGACCAGAAGGACCCGCAGGACGTCCTGCGCCGCTACCGCCGGGCGCTGCGGTCGGGCGGGACCTATCTGGTGCAGGACATCGGCGGATCGGAGAAGCTGGAGAACAACATCGGCTTCCCGATGGCGAGCTTCCTCTACGCCGTCTCCTGCGCCCACTGCATGCCGATCTCGCTCGGCCAGGGGGGCGAGGGGCTCGGGACCATGTGGGGCTGGGAGACGGCGGAGCGGATGCTCCGCGAGGCGGGGTTCGAGACGGTCGAGCGCACGGTGCTCGAGCACGACCCGATGAATGTCTGGTTCGTGGCCCGCTGAACCGGCCGGGGCCGGCGCGAGGGCGCCGGCCTCACCCCCCCAGACGCAGGATCTGGTCCACGCCGAGCCCGATCACCTGGTCCACGACGAAAAAGAAGGCCGCGGCCAGCGCGGCCATGACGAAGACCATGATGGTGGTCACGGTCGTCTCCTTGCGCGTGGGCCAGACGACCTTGGCGGCCTCGCTGCGGACCTGCTGGATGAACTGCAGGGGATTGTTCCGCGCCATGGCGGCGTCTCCTCTCACGGGCGTGTCCGGACGCGCCGGCCGGGCGGAGCTCCGGCGATCGGGCTGGCAGGGGCGGAGGGACTCGAACCCCCGGCATTCGGTTTTGGAGACCGACGCTCTACCAACTGAGCTACGCCCCTTCAGCAGATGCGGAGGTAGCGACTGGCGACGGGGAGGTCAAGCGCCCGGGCGGCGGCGGCGCCTCACCCGCCGAGGCACCAGCGCAGGATGGCCTTCTGGGCATGGAGGCGGTTCTCGGCCTCGTCGAAGATCACCGAATGCGGCCCGTCCATCACCTCGGAGGTCGCCTCCTCCCCCCGATGGGCGGGCAGGCAGTGCATGAAGAGCGCGTCGGGCTTCGCGCGGGCCATCAGGGCGGCGTTCACCTGATAGGGGCGCAGCAGGTCGTGCCGCCGCTCCCGCGCCGCCGAATCGTCGTGCATGCTCAGCCAGGTGTCGGTGACCACCAGATCGGCGCCCTCGGCGGCCGCCACGGGGTCGCGCTCGATCGTCACCTGCGCCCCCTGCCCGCGCGCCCAGGCGACGATGCCGGGGTCGGGGTCCAGCGTCTCCGGCCCGGCGAAGGTCAGGTCGAAGCCGAAGCGGCCGGCGGCCTGGATGACGGAGGCGCAGACGTTGTTGCCGTCGCCCGACCACAGCACCTTGCGCCCGGCGATGGGGCCGCGATGCTCCTCGTAGGTCATCACGTCGGCCATGATCTGGCAGGGATGGGTGCGGTCGGTCAGCCCGTTGACAACGGGGACGCTGGCGTTCTCGGCCAGCTCCAGCAGCGTCTCCTCCGCGAAGGTGCGGATCATGATGGCGTCGACGTAGCGCGAGAGCACGCGGGCGGTGTCGGCCACCGTCTCCCCCTGCCCCAGCTGCATCTCGCCGCCCGTCAGCACCATCGTCTCGCCGCCCATCTGGCGCACGCCGACATCGAAGCTGACCCGGGTGCGGGTGGAGGGCTTCTCGAAGATCAGGGCGACCATGCGGCCCGACAGCGCCAGCTCGTCGTCCCGCGCCCCCCGGGGGCGGCCGGCCCGCGCGGCCTTCACTGCGCGGGCGTCCTCGATGATGGCGCGCAGGGTCTCGGCCGGGACCTTGTCGAGGTCCAGGAAATGGCGCGTCATCCCTGCGCCTCCGCCAGCTTCGCCTCGACCCGCCCGCAGGCGGCGTCGAGCCGGCGCAGCCCCTCGTCGAGATCAGCGTCGGAGATCGTCAGCGGCGGCAGCAGGCGCACCACGTTGTCGGCCGCTGGCACGCTGAGAAGCTTCTCCTCGTAGCCCGCGGCGACGAGGTCGGTGTTGGTCGCGGCGCATTGAAGGCCGATCATCAGCCCCTCGCCACGGAAGCCGGTGAGGACGTCGGGGTGGCTCGCCACCAGCCCCTCAAGCCCCTGCGCGAAGCGGCCCGCAAGGCGGCGGACATTGTCGAGGAAGCCCTCGCCGGTGACGATCTGCATCACCGCCAGCCCCACGGCGCAGCCCAGCGGGTTGCCGCCGTAAGTGGAGCCGTGCGTGCCGGCCAACATGCCCGACGCCGCCTCCTCCGTCGCGAGGCAGGCGCCGAGCGGGAAGCCCCCGCCGATGCCCTTGGCCACGGCCATGATGTCGGGCGCCGCGCCCGCCCATTCATGGGCGAAGAGCTTGCCGGTGCGGCCCATGCCGGTCTGGATCTCGTCGTAGATCAGCAGGATGCCGTGCTCGTCGCAGAGTTTCCGCAGGCCCTGGAGGCAGTGGCGGGGGACCGGGCGGATGCCGCCCTCGCCCTGGATGGGCTCGATCAGGATGGCGGCCGTCTCGGGGCCGATGGCGGCGTGCAGGCCGTCATGGTCGGCCCACTCCACGTGGTCGAAGCCGGGCAGCAGGGGCTCGAAGCCCTTGGTCAGCTTCTCGCCGCCCGCGGCGGAGATGGTCGCGATGGTGCGGCCGTGGAAGGCG
>JBNJGE010000321.1:0-3497 GCA_051747505.1 Pseudomonadota bacterium
CGGCGTAGACCCAGATCTGCGCCCCCGCCTGCGGCGGCGCCCCCGCAGGCAACCAGAGCGGGTTGACCGCGTCGGCCACCGTCACCGTCAGCCCCCGCAACGCCGGGGCCCCGCGCAGCGCGCGCGCCCCGTCGGCGAAGATCTCCGCCCAGCCGGTCTTCTGCTCGCACTCGGGCAGGGTCTCGCCCTTGAAGCTGCGGGGCGGATCCTCCCCGCCGACGATGGGGACGAGGCCCTTGGGCGGCCCGTCCTCCACGCCCCACAGGATGTCCGGCGCCGCCTCGGGGAAGAGGCGCTCCACCGGCGTCTCGCCGGCCCAGGGCGCGAACAGGCTGCGCTCCACGCTCAGCATGCCCGGCGCCGTGACCGCCAGCATGGCGACGGCCGACAGGCCCATCACCCGCCGCCCCGGCGCCCCGAAGGCCCGCGCGCTCTCCGAAACCCGCGGCGCCAGCGCCAGCAGGACCAGCGGCAGCGCCAGCGCGCCCAGCACGTGGTTGCCGTAATTCTGCCAGGCGATCACGTAGATCGCCGCGGAGCCGAGCGCGAACAGCGCCGCCTCCCGCCCCAGCCCGGCCCGCAGCAGCGCCAGGACCCCGGTCAGCATGCCGAGGCTCAGCGCCGCCAGCGCGGGCTGGACGGGCAGGGCGAGCAGCCCCACCCCCGGCTCGGGCCGCGTCTCCGACGCCGCCACCATGGCGAGGTCGGCGGCATAGCCCGCCAGCATCTCCGCCCCGCCCAGCGCCGCGGCCAGCGCCCCGCCCGCCGCCAGCCCGGCGCCCAGCGAGATCGCCGCCGCCCGCCCGCGGCCCAGCGCCCAGATCAGCCAGACCGGCCCCAGCGCGGCGACAAAGGTGATCTTCACGAAGACCAGCGCCGCCCCGATCAGCCCCAGCGCCAGCCCGTCGGCCAGATCGGCGCCGCGCCCCGGCCGACGCGGCGGGACCAGCATCAGCGGCAGCACGGCCATCAGCCCCGCCCAGCCGAAGCGGTTGTAGCTCATCGCCGGCGTGGCCCCCACCGCGCCGGGGCCGAAGCCGAAGGCACCCGCCGTGATCAGCGCCGCCGCCCCCAGCGCAAGGCCGCCCGCCAGCCCGAGGCGCGAGGCGCCCGTCCAGACCAGCGCGGGCAGCAGCGCCGCCATCGCCGCGATGTTGGCCAGCGCCAGCGCGCGGCCCGGCGGCGCGTCCCAGACCGCGACCAGGTGGAAGTTCAGCGCCCCCAGCGGCGTGCGGAAATCGACATGCTGGACCTGCCCGCGCGCGACCCGCTCCACCCCGTCCAGCAGGTGCAGCGCGTCGCCCTCGAAATTGGAGATCACCAGGCTGTCCGGCGCCAGCAGCAGCGCGCATTGCAGCGCGAAGATCAGCCCCAGCCCCAGCGCCAGGCGCCCCGCCACGCTCCCGGCGGCCCTAGCGCCGCCTTCCCCCTCGTTCGCCGTCAACGCCGCCTCCTTCCGGCCCCCGGGCCGTTTACGCGCACTTCGCCTTGTTATCCGCTCGACAGCCTTGCGCGAAAGGCCCAATTCATGTTCACTTCACCTCAGCGTTTCTTTCCCGCCCGTCGCGGGGACCGAGGACCTGCGTAAGAGGTCGCCATGAACGACTTGTCTCCTTTCTCCTCCTCCCGCGCCCCGGCGTCGGAGCGCCCACGCGCCCCCGCCTCCATCGCCGAGACCGGGATGACCCGCGAATTCCTGATCGAGCTGGCCCTCAAGGTCATCTACCGCCGCGGCGTCGAGACCGCGAGCGCCACGGCCGGGATCATGCGCCTGTCGATCGGCATCGTCTCGGACGTGTTCGACATGATGCGCGAGGCGCGCCTGATCGCCACGCTGGGCTCCCTGCGCGCGGATTTCCGCGAGGAGATGCGCTTCGAGCTCACCGAGCTCGGCCGCCTGCGCGCCATGGAGGCCGCCCAGCGCATGGACTACGCCGGCCCCTGCCCGGTGACGCTGGAGCATTTCCGCGAGGTGGTCGCCGCCCAGTCCGTCAAGGACCACCGCATCGGGCGCGAGCGCCTGCAGGACTCCTTCGCCAGGCTGGTCACGCCCGAAGGCGTCCTCGACCGCCTCGGCCCCGCGGTCAATTCCGGCCGCTCCATCCTGCTCTACGGCCCGCCGGGCAACGGCAAGTCCAGCTACGCCCACTGTCTCGCCCGCGCGATGGAGGGGGCGATCAACGTCCCCTACGCGATCCTCGTGGACGGGGAGCTCATGCAGCTCTTCGACCCCGCCCTGCACCGCCCGGTGGAGGAGGAGGACCCCTGGACCCCCGCCGACCTTGTGCTGGAGGGCGCGCCGGACCTGCGCTTCGCCCGCTGCATCCGCCCCGCGGTGGTGACGGGGGCGGAGCTGTCCACCGACATGCTGGACCTGCGCTTCAACCCCTCCTCGCGCATCTATCAGGCGCCGAGCCACCTCAAGGCCGTCAACGGCGTTCTGATCGTCGACGACCTCGGCCGCCAGCGCCAGACCCCGCAGGAGCTGATCAACCGCCTGATCGTGCCGATGGAGGAGGGGGTGGACTACCTCTCCCTCCAGTCCGGGCTGAGCTTCCAGGTCCCCTTCGACACGCTGATGATCTTCTCCACCAACATCCCGCCCGAGACGCTGGTGGACAGCGCCGGCCTGCGCCGGATCTACTACAAGATCCTGATCGACCGCCCCTCGCGCGACGACTTCATCCGCATCTTCCTGCGCGTGGCAAAGGCCCGCGGGATCGAGGCGGCGGATGAGCCGCTGGCCTATGTCCTGTCGGAGCTCTACGCCCGCTCCCAGGTCGATTACGCCGCCTATCACGCGGTCTATCTCATCGACCAGGCCATCGCCGCCTGCGACTACCACGGCATCGGGCGGGAGCTGCGCCCGGAGTTTCTGGACGAGGCCTGGACCAACCTCTCGGTCATCGACGCCGCCTGACCCCCTCGGCGGGCCCGCGCCCTCGAGGGCGTCGAGCCCCCTCGGCCGCGGCCGGACCCTTGCGGGTCCGGCGGGCGCCCTCACGGCCAGGGGCGCGGCAGGCCCAGCCGGTCGAGATCGGCGGCCTCGTCCACGTCTCCCAGCCGGTCGATCAGCGCGACGCGCCGCCCGCCCAGCGTGGCGCGCGCATCCGCGAGTGCGTGCCCGGTGGACCAGCGCGCCCCCGCGAACAGCCCCGGCGGAACCCCCCGCCGCCGGGCGAGGCCCGCCAGCCAGAAGCCCCCGTCCTCGGCCGGCCCGAACACCGCCTCCGCCCGCCCCAGCGCGGCGAAGGCCCGGGCGATCTGCGCCGGCCCCACCCCGGGAATGTCCGCCCCGATCAGCACCACGGGCCCCGGCGGCGCGGCGCGCAGGGCGCGGGCCATCCGCGCGCCGAGATCGCCCCGCCCCTGCGGCGTGCGCGCCAGCCCCGCGGGCCAGACCCGGCTTTCCATCCCCTCCCGGTCGGGGGAGACCGCCAGCCGCGTCTCCCAGCGCGGATCGCGCGCCAGCCGCCGGACCAGCGCCCGCGCCTCGC
>JBNJGE010000322.1:0-3475 GCA_051747505.1 Pseudomonadota bacterium
GCGAGCACGCGGCCCACCACCTCCGGCGCCCCCAGCCGCTGGGCGATCGCCAGCCCCGCGCGCTCCAGCTCCGCCGCCGGGCCCACCCAGCGCCGGCCGAGCGCCGACTCCTCGACATCCAGAAACGCTCCCATGCCCCCGCCCATACCGGGCTCCGGCCCCCGAGGGAATCCCCTGCGAGGGGCCTGCGGGCGCACACCCCTCCCTGTCCCTCCCCCCGGGTTTAGGCAGCAAATGGTCCAAAGCATTTATCTGCCCATGCCAAGCGCATGGAGGGGGTGGTGAGGACTAACTTCGTGGCCATCATGCTAATTGGCGTGGTTTCCTTGTCCTGGGTTAAGCAGGCTCCCGCCTTCGGAGAAGTGTCGCTCAAGGGCGTAATAGGAGAACTCGGTCTCAGCCTCTCCAAGACCTGGGAGGGGTTCGTATGCAATCAATCCGTATACCATCCAAATTATTTGCGGCGATGCATTGTAATCAGCCTCCTTCTTCTGCGCCACCGGGAGCATAGCGCGGCTATCCTGTCCTGCCCCGAGGGGGGGCAATCTCAACAGCGTTAAAGTCTCGGAGGTTTTTTCGTTCCCATTGCCCGAACGGCGCACGGGATACGCTGGTCCAAAGCCTGATATTTCTCGCGGGCGTTTGTCCGACGTTCCTGATGTTCAATTGAAGAACCAGCCTTCCTGCGTCGTTGAATACGAACGCAGCTTCCGTGAAAAGGTAAGCTCGCGTCTGCGCAACGCCAATTTCTCTCGCCACTTCGACGTTATCGTTCGCGGCGACAGTGGCGGCCTTGGCCTCACGCAAAGTCTCCCTCGTGTAGTAGAGGGTGCGCCATATAAGGACGACACCGACCGCAGTCAGGCCAGTGATCCACCATGTGGCCCGCTCCATTCCAAGGGACGATTGAGCTACACTCTGCTGGGCTGCAAGATCGCACCAATCTGGATTGTAGCCCTGTTCGGCCTGTCTGTGGTCTCTACCTGGATCGGCGGCTGGGGCTTGGTCGCCCTTGAAAAGGGGAAAATTGCGAGCGGCATGCTCCGCCTTCTGGCGAGCGCACTGTTGTTCGGCGTAAGTCTTGCTCTGTGGAGCGGTGCGATCTCGGCGAAGCGAATCCGTTTCGAGCGAAAGCCATGCAACAAGATTAAGGGCTAGGCTGATTCCCAGAATCAATCCAACCGCAGTGTATCCGTTGAGGTAGCTTTTAAGCATTGAAGCATGAACGCTGCGGTAAACTTCCCCCTGCTGATCTTGTTTCGCAGGTTATGCTCGCTTTCGTCCACCCCCAGCTTGCGCAACCGTTCAGCTAGCTGCGCAAGCCGTGGATCAGCGGGTCGTTCTCCATGCCCGCAGACTAGCGAGACGGCTGAATCTGTGCGGTTCTTCGGTTGGTGCTTTTGCTACCTAATGCCGCCTCCCCCCTTGAAGGGGCGAGGGGACGCCCCGGCCGGCCGCGCTCCCGGCCTTTCGAAGGCCGGGCAGGGGGCGAGGGTCATGCGCTTTCCGCCGAGAGGTCCGCCGGGGGCGGACTCGCCCCAGCGTGCGCGCTTGCCCGGGCGCGTCAAGGCCGAGCCGCGCTGGCGCGCGGTGCTGCGCAGCCTTGACCCGCCCGCCCAAGCGCTCCCGGGCCCGCCCGCTTGCCCCGCCGCCGCCCTTCGGCTAGGACGCGCCTGCGCCCGAGCCGGGGGGCGCGCCAGCACGAGACGCGAGCGAAGGGGCCCATGGCCAAGGACAAGAAACCGCGCCGGCCGAAGGCCGAAACGCCGCGGGGCTTCCGCGACCTGTTCGGCGCCGAGGTGGCCGAGCGCGAGGCCATGCTCGCCCGCATCACCGAGACCTACCACGCCTGGGGCTTCGACCCCCTCGAATCCTCCGCCGTCGAGACCGTGGAGGCGCTGGGCAAGTTCCTCCCCGACGTCGACCGCCCGAACGACGGCGTCTTCGCCTGGCAGGACGAGGACGAGGGCTGGCTGGCCCTGCGCTACGACCTCACCGCGCCGCTGGCCCGCGTCTACGCGCAGCACCGCAACGACCTGCCCAACCCCTACCGCCGCTACGCCGTCGGCCCCGTCTGGCGCAACGAGAAGCCCGGCCCCGGCCGCTACCGCCAGTTCCACCAGTGCGACGCGGACACGGTCGGCTCCGCCTCCCCGGCCGCCGACGCCGAGGTCTGCGCCATGCTGGCCGAGGCGCTGGAGAACGCCGGCATCCGCCGCGGCGACTACGCCCTGCGCCTGAACAACCGGAAGGTGCTTAACGGCGTCATGGAGGCCGCCGGCGTCCTCGACCCCGACGACCCCGCCCGCGACGCCGGCCGCCGCGGCATCGTCCTGCGCGCCGTCGACAAGCTCGACCGCCTCGGCGAGGCGGGCGTCCGCGCCCTGCTGGGCGAGGGCCGCAAGGACGACTCCGGCGACTTCACCCGCGGCGCGCAGCTCTCGCCCGAGCAGGCCGAGATCGTCATGGGCTTCGTCTCCGCCCGCCGCGACACCGGCGCGGCCACCTGCGCCCGCCTGCGCGAGCTGGTCGGCACCTCCGCCCACGGCATCGAGGGCGTGGACGAGCTCGAGCAGATCGCCGAGCTGCTCGACGTCCAGGGCCTCGGCCCCGACCGCGCCGTCATCGACCCCTCCGTCGTCCGCGGGCTGGGCTACTACACCGGCGCCGTCTACGAGGCCGAGCTCACCTTCGAGATCCGCGACGACAGGGGCCGCATCCGCCAGTTCGGCTCGGTGGCCGGCGGCGGGCGCTATGACGACCTCGTAAAGCGCTTCACCGGCCAGGCCGTCCCCGCCACCGGCATCTCCGTGGGCGTGGATCGCCTCCTCGCCGCCCTGCGCGCCACCGGCCGCGCCCGGGCGGAGGCCCCCGGCCCGGTGGTCGTCACCGTCATGGACAAGGCCCGGATGGCCGACTACCAGGCCATGGCCGCCGAGCTGCGCGCGGGCGGCATCCGCGCCGAGGCCTTCCTCGGCGGCGGCAATTTCGGCAAGCAGCTCAAATACGCCGACCGCCGCGCCGCCCCCGTCGCGGTGATCGAGGGCGAGGACGAGAAGGCCCGCGGCGTCGTCCAGCTCAAGGACCTTGCGCTCGGCGCCCGCCTCGCCTCGCAGATCGAGACGCATGAGGACTGGGCCGCCCAGCCCGCCCAGGTCGAGGTCCCCCGCGCGGAGCTTGTCGCCCGCGTGCGCGAGATGCTCGCCCGCGGCGACGCCTGAACATGTCCGCGTCCCGCCCCTGGCTCCCCGGCGCCCGGATGGGCCGCGGCCTCGACGCGCTCGCAGCCGAGCTCGCCCGCCTCGACGCCCTCTTCGCCGGCGCCGGGGCGGAGGCCGCGGAGCCCGCCACGCTCCAACCGGCCGACCTCCTCCTCGCCCTCTACGGCGAGGACATCCGCGCCCGCGCCTTCGTCACCCACGACCCCGTGGACGGCGAGCTGATGCTGCGCCCCGACTTCACGGTGCCGGTCGTC
>JBNJGE010000323.1:0-3439 GCA_051747505.1 Pseudomonadota bacterium
GCGGGTCATCGTCTCACCGGGCTCGGATGCGGGCGGGGCGGCCGGGGGGCGGGACGCCCCCGGCTCAGTCCCACAGCCCGCGTTCGGGCACGTAGATGATGTCGCCGTCCTCGATGGTGACGTTGCCCTGCAGCGGTTCGCCGTCCTCGAGGCGGGTGTAGTCGAACAGCAGGATGGTCTCGTTGCCGTCCTCGTCCGTGCGCCGGATCTGGATGCGGTCCTTGGCCGCGAAGGGCGTGGGGCCGCCGGCGACGGCGAGCGCCTCGACGATCGTCATCGGGTCCTGCGTCTGGAGCGGCCCGGGCTGGGCGACGCTGCCCATCAGGTAGAAGACGGTGGGCTCCTCGAGCGCCTCGCCCTCGCCGCCGTAGGCGCCCTGGGAGAGGCCGCGCACGGCGACGGTCACGGTCGGGGTGATCTGGAAGCCGCGGGCGAAGCGCGATTCCAGGATCGTCTCCAGCTCCTCCGGCGAGGTGCCGGAGACATAGACCGAGCCCGCGATGGGCAGGGAGATGCGACCGTCGGGGCGGACCAGCACGGTGCGGGTGAGGTTCGGGTCCTCGAGCACCGAGACGGTGAGCGTGTCGCCCGGGCGGATCTCGTAATAGGGCGGCTCCTCGCCCTCGCCCCGGTCGGGCAGCTCGACGTCCTCGGACTGGGCGACCGGATCGGCGGGCACGCCGAGATCGGGCTCGGAGGCCTGAGGCTGGGAGAGCGGGGCGGCGCCCTCCTCCATCTGGGCCTGTGCGGTGGCGGCGGTCGCGAGCGCGATCGCCGCCAGGGCGGAAAAAGCGAACCTGAACAAGACCCCGTCCCCCTTCTTTGCGGCGTTGGTTTAACTTGCCGTTTAGACGCGATTCGCGTCCGTAATCCAGCGATTATCGCCGGGAGCGCGCTTCGAGGCGCGCCATCGCCCCGGAGCGTGACCCTGCGGCCGCACCGAAGCAAGGGAAATGGCCGCAAACGCAGGCGGAAACGCCGCCGCAAGGTGAATACAGGGTGAATCTCTCGCAAGCGCATTGAATTTTGCACGAAGTTTGGGAATAGTGAGCCCCAAGCAGCCGTCGTCCTGGGGAGCATGGCGTCGGCGGGCCGCCGGAAGCGAGACCCGGGCCGTGGGGCGCCCGGGTTGTCGCGTTGGGGCGGCGGCCGGTATGGGGTGAGTTCGGGGGACATGCACGTGCTGCATCAAGCTTCGGAGACGGATATCACGCGACGCGCAGAGCTGTCGGTCGAGCGCGGGCGCGGCGGCGCGGCCCACGGGCTGTACGCCCGCAGAGGCAAGCGCGCGCTGGACCTGCTTCTTATCCTGCTCGGGGCGCCGGCGGCGGCGCCGGTGATCGCGCTGCTCGCGCTGCTCGCCAGGCTGGACGGCGGGCCGGCCTTCTACGGCCAGCGCCGGGTGGGCCGGGGCGGACGCTTCTTCACCTGCTGGAAGATCCGCACCATGGTGCCCGACGCCGACGCGCAGCTGGAGGCGCATCTGGACGCCGACCCCGCCGCGCGGGCGGAGTGGGAGCGCGACCAGAAGCTGCGCCACGACCCGCGGGTGACGCGCTTCGGGGCCTTCCTGCGCTCCACCTCGCTCGACGAGCTGCCGCAGCTGTGGAACGTCGTCACCGGGGACATGAGCCTGGTGGGGCCGCGGCCCTTCACGCCCGACCAGGCCGACAGATACGGCGCGTCCGGCTATTACGGGCTGCGCCCGGGGCTGACCGGAACCTGGCAGGTCGGGGACCGCAACGCGGCCGCCTTCGCGCAGCGGGCGGTGCATGACGCGGACTACGCGCGCCGGGTGAGCCTTGGGCTGGACCTGCGGGTGCTGCTCCAGACCGTCCGGGTGGTGGTCAGGCGCACGGGCCGCTGAGGCCCCGCGCGGAGCCGCGGAAAACGGGGCGGCGGGCGCGGGCCCGCCGCCCCGTTTCCGTTCGGGGCCCGACGTTGCGGAAGCAGAGCGCCGCAGCCCCTTGCGCCCGCCGCCGAATCTTTATAAATCCACGCTCACCCCACGGACGCGGGCGTAGCTCAGGGGTAGAGCGCAACCTTGCCAAGGTTGAAGTCGTGAGTTCGAATCTCATCGCCCGCTCCACTTTCTCCTTTCGTCAGACCTGAAGCCGCCGGTCAGAGACCGAGCGCGGGCGTCGAGGCGTTCCCCTCCAGCTCCCTGAACCAGCCCAGCGCCTGCTGCGCGAAGCGGAAGGCGGCGTTGCGGGCCCCGAGCTTGTCGTCGGCGCGCGCGCCGCTCCGCGGACGGCGGGGGTGGTCCCGCGGTCCGGGGGGGCCGATATTGCGGCGCGGACCGGACGGGAAAGGGGGAGCGCATGCGGCCAAGCCTGAAGCACAGCCTGGCGAATCTCGCGCAGTCGGCGCTGCTGCTCGCCGGCATGGGGGCCATCGGCTGGGTGACGCTCTCGGCCCTGCTGAGCCCGGAGCTGGCCGGGGTGTTCGTGGGCGCCATGCTGGGGGCGGTGCTGGCGGCCTCCTCGGCCGCGCGGCGGGCGCCGCTGCGGCTGCTGGGCGCGCGGGAGGTCTCGCGGCGGGAGTTTCCCGAGGGCGTCGAGCTGCTGGAGCGGCTGGCCGCGCGGGCGGAGCTGCCGCGGGCGCCGGCGCTCTACCACCTGCCCGCCGCGAAGCCCAACGCCTTCGCGGTGGGGGACCGGGAGGACAGCGCCATCTGCGTCTCGGAGGGGATGCTGCGGCTGCTCAGCCTGCGGGAGCTGGCCGGCGTGCTCGCCCACGAGGTCAGCCACATCGCCAACCGCGACCTGTGGATCATGGGGCTGGCCGACGCGATGACGCGGCTGATCTGGATGGTGTCCTGGGTCGGGCGGCTGATGCTGATCGTCAACCTGCCGCTGTTCCTGCTGGGGCTGGCGACCGTGCCCTGGATCGTGCCGATCCTGCTGGTCTTCGCCCCCGCGGCGATGAGCCTGCTGCAGCTGTCGCTCTCGCGCATCCGGGAATACGAGGCCGACCGGGGCGCGGCGCGGCTGACGGGCGACCCGGGCACGCTGGCCTCCGCCCTGCGCAAGCTGGAGGGCGGGCCCTGGCGGTTCTGGGAGGACATGCTGATGCCCCGGCGCAACCGGCCGGAGCCCTCGCTGCTTCGCACGCACCCGTCCACCGAGGCGCGCATCGCGCGGCTGCGCGAGCTGGCGCGGAGCGAGGCGGCCTGAGCCGCGCCCCGCGCCCGCGCGGCCGCGCGGCCGCGGCTCAGCCCGGCTTGACCTCGATCTTCTTCTCGCTGGCCTTCGCCTCCTTCGACTTGGGCAGGGCGATGCGCACCACGCCCTTGTCGGCGGAGGCCGAGATGGCGTCGCGGTCCACGCTCTCGGGCAGGGCGAAGCTGCGCTGGAAGGCGCCGTAGCGGCGCTCCGAATAGCGCATGTTCTTCTCCTCCTTCTCCTCCTCCTCGCGCTTCTCGCCGCGGATGGTGAGC
>JBNJGE010000324.1:0-3432 GCA_051747505.1 Pseudomonadota bacterium
CCCTTGGCGAAGCCGTCGATGACGCGGGAGCCGAGCTGGGCGAGCTTGCCGCCGACCTTGGCCTCCACGTCGTACTCGAGCCTGGTGACGCCCTCGGATATCTCCTCCAGCGTCACCTTCGCGCCGCCCTTGGCGAAGCCGGCGGCGCCGCCCTTGCCCTCGCCGACGATGCGGTAGCTCTCGCCCTCGACCACGTCCTCGAGCGTCACCTGTCCCTTGAAGGTCGCGGAGACGGGGCCGACCTTCTGCTTGACGGTGGCGGCGAAGCCCTCCTGCGGGCTGCCGGTCAGCTCCTGGCAGCCGGGGATGCAGGCGCAGAGCACCTCGGGGTCGTTGAGGGCGATCCACACCTCGTGCCTGGGCGCGGAGATTTCGCGCGATCCCTTGAGCTCCAAAGCGGCCTCCTGTGGCTCGGGCGCGGGGCATGCGCCGCGTTTCGGTCTTCCGAAGATAACCCGCGGGCGCGGGGGCGGCGCAAGCCCCGGGGGCGGACTCAGACGGAGAGCGGGGGCAGGGCGGCTTCGATCTCCGCCCGGCGGGGCTCGTACTGGGGCGGCAGTCTGAGCGCCTCGCCGAGGGATTCCTGCGGTTCGTCGGCGAGGAAGCCGGGCTCGTCGGTGGCGACCTCGAAGAGCACGCCGCCGGGGATGCGGGAATAGATGGCGTGGAAGTACTGGCGGTCGATCGGCTCGGTGACCTGCAGGCCGAGATCGGTCATGGCGCGGCGGACCTCGAGCTGGGCGGCGCGGTCGGGGACGCGGAAGGCGACGTGGTGGACCGTCCCGGCGCCCTCGCGGCCCGCGGGCATGTCGGCGTCGAGGTGGAGCTCGACGACGCCGGCCTCGGCGCCGGGGGCCTCCAGGCGGACGAGATGGCCAGAGGAGGCGGGCTCCTCGGCCGCGCGGGCGTAGCCGAAGACCTCGGTGAGCACGCGCAGGACGGCGGCGCCGTCATGCAGGCCGAGGGTGACGCCGTGGAAGCCGCGCAGGGCCGCGTCCTGCGGGATGCCCGGCGCGGTCCAGGGGGCGCGGGGGTCCTGGCGCTCCACCAGCGTCAGCAGCAGGCCGTCGGGGTCGGCGAAGACGGCGCGGGGCTCGGCGAAGCGGGTCTCGGCCTCGGCCACGAGGGTCGCGCCGTGGGCGGGCAGGCGCTCCCGCCAGAAGGGGAGGGCGCCGGGGGGGACGGCGTAGTGGGTGCGGGTGACCTGCCCGGCGCCGACGCGGCCGGGGCGGGCGCGCAGGAAGGGGAAGAAGGTCATCACCGTGCCGGGCGTGCCGAGCCCGTCGGCGAAGTAGAAGTGATAGACCCCCGGCGCGTCGAAATTGACGGTGCGCTTGACCAGCCGCTGGCCGAGCGCCTGCGTGTAGAAGTCCAGATTGCGCTGCGCGTCGCCGGCGATCGCAGTGACGTGATGCAGGCCGCGGACGGGCGAGGCGGTCATCGGAGGGGCTCCTCGGGCGGGGTCTGCGCGCGAAGGAGTATGAAACACGCGGGGCCGGGGAACAATGTCTGCCTTGGGAACGCGTTGTTGCCGACGTATTTGTGAACGCGGGCGGGAGGGCGTTTTGATTCTCCGTGCGACGCCCTAAGTTTGCGGGATCGCGCGGGGGCGTCGCGCCGCACTGGACCGGAGCTCATGGCCTCTCTTCTGAAGCAGCTGATCGCGCTGGCCGTCATCGCGGGCGCCGCGGCCTGGCTGATCCTCGCCCAGACGGACGGGGAGATGGCCGGCGACGGGCCGGGGCGGGAGCGTCCGCCTGCCGCGGTGGAGGTCGAGGCCGCGCGCGCCGGGGTGGTGGAGCGGGTCGTCTCGGCCGTGGGCTCGGGGCGGGCGCTGCGCTCCGTCGAGCTGCGCTTCTCCGATTCGGGGCGGGTGACGGAGATCCTGTTCGGGGACGGGGACCGGGTCGAGGCGGGCGCGACGCTGGCGCGGCTGGACGCCGCGGTGCAGCGCGCGGCGGTGGACGAGGCGCGCGCCGACCTGGAGGAGGCCGAGGCCGCCTTCGAGCGCTCGCGCAGCCTGCGCGAGCAGGGGCGGATCGCTGACGCGGCCTTCGACACGGCCCAGAGCGTGATGCTGCGCGCCCGGGCGCGGCTTGACCGGGCGCTGGCCGATCTGGACCGGCGGGAGCTGCGCGCGCCCTTTCCGGGCGTGATCGGCTTTTCGGAGCTCGAGCGGGGCGCGGTGGTCGGGCCGGACACGGCGGTGGCCACGCTCGACGATATCTCGACGCTGGACGTGCAGTTCTCGGTGCCCGAGAGATTCTTCGGGGAGGTGCAGGTCGGCGAGCCGGTGCGCGCGAGCACGCGCGTCTTTCCCGACGAGGTGTTCGAGGGAGAGGTGCGGGCGATCGACCGGCGGGTGGACGAGGTGTCCCGCTCCTTCAGGGTGCGGGCGCGCGTCCCCAATCCGGGGCTGCGCCTGCCGGCGGGCGTGTTCATTCAGGCGGAGCTGGTGCTGGACTCGCGCGAGGGGGTGCTGGCGCCCGAGGAGTCGCTGATTTCCGAGGCGGGCGAGACGCATCTGTTCGTCGTCACCGACGAGGACCGCGTGGAGAAGCGCGCGGTGACGATCGGCGGCCGTCGCGCGGGCGAGGCCGAGGTGATCGAGGGCCTGGCGGCGGGCGAGCGGGTGGTGACCCGCGGCGTGCAGAAGGTGCGCGACGGGGCGCCGGTGCGCGTGATCGGCGAGGAGGAGGAGGCGCCGGCCACCGCGGGCCAGACCGGGGACGGGGCGGCGCGCGGTCAGACGCGCTCGGCCGGCTGAGGGCGGGGCGGTGTCGCTTCCCGGGATCTTCATTCGCCGGCCGGTCTTCGCCGCGGTCGTCTCGCTGCTGATCGTGGTGGTGGGGCTCGTGTCGGGCTCCCGCCTGCCGATCCGGGAGCTGCCGGATGTGGACGCGGCGCGGGTGACGATCTCCACCGACTGGCGGGGCGCGGCGCCGGAGGTGGTGGACGCGCAGGTCACCGAGATCATCGAGAGCGCGGTGGCGGGCGTCTCGGGCGTGGACCGCATCGAGAGCTCCTCCGAACGCGGCGACAGCCGGATCGTGGTGACCTTCGCGACCGGGCGCGACATCGACGCGGCCGCCAACGACATCCGCGGCGCGGTGGGGCGCGTGATCGACCGCCTGCCGCCGGAGGCGGAGGAGCCGCGGATCTACAAGAACGACTCCGACGCCGATCCGGTGATGCGGGTCTCGGTCATCTCGGACCGGCACAGCCCGCAGGAGATCACGGATTTCGTCCAGCGCTACGTGGTGGACCGGCTGGCGACGCTGGACGGGGTGGCCTCGGTCAACATCTACGGGGATCGCAGCTACGCGATGCGCGTCGCGCTCGACCCCTCGGCGATGGCGGCGCGGCGGCTGACGGCCACGGAGGTCGCCGACGCGCTGCGCAAGAACAACGTGGAGCTGCCTGCGGGCGAGG
>JBNJGE010000325.1:0-3350 GCA_051747505.1 Pseudomonadota bacterium
GCTTCGACGCCTTCGCCGTGAAGATCTCGCCCGGCTTCTTCGACAACCCGAAGCTCGGCCTGCCCAGCCTCAACGGCATGATGGTCACCCTTTCGGCGCAGACGGGGCTTGTGCAGGCCGTCCTGCTCGACAACGGCTATCTCACCGACATCCGCACCGCGGCCGCCGGGGCCGTCGCCGCGAAATGGCTCGCCCCGGAGAGGGTGGAGACGGCCGCCGTCCTCGGCGCCGGCGTGCAGGCCCGGCTGCAGATGCAGGCGGCGCATCTGGTTCGGCCCTTCCATCGCGCCCTGGTCTGGGCGCGCGATCCCGGCAAGGCCGCCCGCTGCGCCGAGGACATCGCCGCGGCCACCGGCGCGGAGCCGGCCGTCGCCGCCTGCCCGGCCGAGGCGGCGGCGCAGGCCCAGCTTCTGATCACCACCACGCCGGCGACCACCCCGATCCTGCTGGCCGAGCACCTCCATCCCGGCCTGCACGTGACCGCCATGGGCTCCGACCAGCCCGGCAAGACGGAGATCGCGCCCGAGGCGCTGGCCGCCGCCGACCTGTATGTCTGCGACCGCGTCCAGCAGGCCGAGACATCGGGGGAGCTGGAGGCCGCCCGCGCCGCCGGCCTGATGCCCGGCCGCCCGCCCGAGCTGGGCGAGCTGATCGCCGCCGGCCGCCCCGCCCGCCCCTCGCCCGAGGCCGTCACCCTGTGCGACCTGACCGGCACCGGGGCGCAGGACACGGCCATCGCCGCCCAAGCCCTGAAAGCCGCCCGCGCGCTGGGCGCCGGCGGCGCCTTCGCGCGATGACCACCCTCGCCCTTCAGGCCGGCCCCTACCGCCTTCTCGCCGTCCTCGACGAGGCCGCCTGCCCGCGCACCTGCGCCGCCGTGCTCGACGGCCTGCCCTTCGACGGCCCCCTGATCCACGCCCACTGGTCGGGGGAGGCGCTGCGCGCGCCGCTGGGCGAGCTGGATCTCGGCCTGCCCTGGGAGGCCGCCACCGCCTACCCGGCGCCGGGCCAGCTCTTGCTTCATCCCGGCGGCCCCGGCGCCCCGGCCGAGGCGGAGATCCTGCTCCCCTACGGCCCCGCCCGCATCCATTCCCGCGCCGGGCCGCTCGTCGGCAACCCCTTCGCCACGCTCCTCTCCGGCCTCGACGCGCTGGCCGAGCTCGGCCGCATGGCCCTGTGGGAGGGCGCCCAGCGCCTGACCATGGAGGTCGCCCGCATGGAGCCGCCGGGCGACGCGCCGTCCTGACCTCGCGTTTCGCCGCGGGCAGGCGCCCGCCGCGAAACGCAAGGCCCGCCTCAGAACCCGCTCAGCCGGGCGAAGCGGTCGGCGTGGTAGCGCTCGTCTCCGAAAAGCTGCGCGGCGGGCCGCGCACGCTTGAGGAACAGGCCGATGTCGAACTCGTCGGTCATCCCGATGCCGCCATGCATCTGGATGCCCTCGTTCGTCGCCAGATCCGCCACGCCCGCCGCCTTGGCCTTGGCCACGCTGACCAGCAGGGGCGCCTCGTCGGCCGCCTCGTCCAGCGCGGCGAGCGCGGCGATCACCGCCGATTTCAGCAGTTCGATCTCCGAGAACAGATGCGAGGCCCGGTGCTGCAGCGCCTGAAACGAGCCCAGCGTGGTCCCGAACTGCTTCCGCTCGCCCAGGTAGCGCACCGTCCGCTCGAACGCCTCCTGCGCGATGCCCAGCAGCTCGGCGGCCAGATGCGCGTTGGCGATGTCCAGCGCCCGCGCCAGCGCCTCCTCGCCGCCCGCCGGATCGCCCAGCGCCACGGCCGGCGTCCGCTCCATGCGCGCGACGGCGGCGTTGCGACTGTCCACCATAACCGTGCGCTCGACGTCGAGGCCCCGCCCCCCGTGCTCCACCGCGAACAGGCCCAGCGCTCCCTCCGGCGTGCGGGCGGAGACGATCAGCAGGTCGGCCACATGCCCGTCGGCCACGTTCGACTTGCGCCCGGTCAGGACCCAGCCCTCGCCCTCCGGCTCGGCCCGCGTCTCGACCTGCTCGGGAAGGTGGCGGGCCTTTTCGTCCACGGCCAGCGCGCAGAGCAGCTCGCCCGCGGCGATCCTGGGCAGCCACCGGGCCTGCTGCGCCTCGGAGGCGGCCAGGGACACCGCCGAGGCCCCCAGCACCCCGGTGGCGAAAAGCGGCGAGGCCGCCAGCGTGCGCCCGCCGGCCTCCATCACCTGCCCCATGGCGACATGCCCGAAGCCCGAGCCGCCATGCGCCTCCGGGACCAGCGCGCCGGCGAGTCCCATCTCCACCATCTCCGCCCAGGTGGCCCGGTCGAACCCGTCCGGGTCCTCGTTGTCGCGCAGGGCGCGCAGCTGGGAGACGGGCGCCTTGTCGGCCATGAACCGCCCGGCGGCCTCGCGCAGCATCCGCTGCTCGTCGTTCAGCACAAGCGTCGCCATCACTTCAGCCCCAGGATGTTCTTCGCGATGATGTTGAGCTGGATCTCGGAGGTCCCGCCCTCGATGGAGTTCGCCTTGGTCCGCAGCCAGGCCCGCGCCGTGGCGCCGTGGTTCCAGGCCTGTCCCTCCCAGACCATTGCGTCCGAGCCCTTGAGCGCGATGTTCAGCTCGTGCCGGCGCTTGTTCAGCTCGGTCCCGTAGTATTTCAGCATGGCCGAGGCTGCGCCGACCCCCTGCCCCGCCTTCGCCTCGTCGTTGATGCGCTCGCGCGTCAGCTCGAAGGCCTTCGAGTCGATCGCCCAGCGCGCCACGTCGGCGCGCAGCATCGGGTCCGCCAGCCGGCCGCTCTCGTCCAGCCCCACATCCTCGATCGCCATCTCCGCGAGGCCGCTGGTCCCCGCCACGGTCCCGCCCATGCCGGAGATCATCTCCCGCTCGTGCGTGAGCAGGTACTTGGCGATGGTCCAGCCCTGATCGATCTCGCCGACGACCTGGTCCTTCTCGACCCGGACGTCCTCCAGGAAGGTCTCGCAGAAGACCGAGGCGCCGGAGATCAGCCTGATGGGGCGGGTGGAGACGCCCGGCGTCTCCATGTCGAACAGGACCAGGCTGATGCCCTCCTGCTTCTTCACCTGCGGATTCGTGCGCACCAGGCAGAACATCCAGTCCGCCCGATCCGCGTAGGAGGTCCAGATCTTCTGCCCATTGACGAGGAAATGGTCGCCCCGGTCCTCGGCCTTCGTCTGAAGCCCGGCAAGGTCCGATCCCGCCCCCGGCTCAGAATAGCCCTGACACCAGCGGATCTCGCCGCGCACGATCTTCGGCAGATGCTGCTTCTTCAGCGCCTCCGAGCCGTATTTCAGGATCGCCGGCCCGATCATGTTGATTCCGAAGGAGCGCAGCGGCGGCCGCGCGGTGATGCGGTCCATCTCCTG
>JBNJGE010000326.1:0-3334 GCA_051747505.1 Pseudomonadota bacterium
GCGCGGTCCTGCGGACCCTTGACCCGCCCGGAAGACCCCTCTGGCGCGCGAGCGCCGCTCCCGCCGCGCCGGGGCGGGCGGGAGCGGCGGTTGCGCGGGCGGGGCCGGTGCGGCAGAAGGCGGGCGCGCGGCGCCCGGCGGGGCGGCGCTTGTCTCGAGGCAGGGGAAGGGCCGGATGGCGCAGGCTAAAGGGCGGCGCGCGCGCGCGGGCGGGGCGGCGAACGCGGGCCTGTGGACCCGGCGCGCGCTGTGGATGCTGCTGGGGCTGCTCCTCGCGCGGCTGGGGCTCAACGCTGTCACCGTCATCCCCGTGCATTTCGACGAGGCGCAGTACTGGGCCTACGGGCGCGAGCTGGCCTTCGGGCATTTCTCCAAGCCGCCGCTGGTGGGCTGGCTGATCCTCGCGGCGACCTCGGCGCTGGGTGACACGCTGTTCTCGCTGCGCCTGTTCGCGCCCGTCATGCATCTGCTGATCGGGGGGCTGGTGTTCCTGACGGCGCGCCGGCTCTACGACGCGCGGACGGGGTTCTGGGCGGCGGCGCTCTATTCCTTCGCGCCGGGCGTGATGATCTCGGCCCATCTGATGACGACCGACCCGGTGATGATGGCGGGCTGGGCGCTGGCGCTCTATGCGCTGGTGCGGGCGATGGAGCTGCGGCCGGGGGCGGGCCTGGGCTGGTGGGCGCTGGCGGGGCTGGGTGTCGGGCTGGCGATGCTGGGCAAATACACGGCGATCGCCTTTCCGCTGGGGGCGCTGGGCTACGCGCTGGTCTCGCGCGAGACGAAGGGAGGCGCGCGGGGCGCGGGGGTCGCGGCGCTGGTGGGGCTGGCCGTGCTGGCGCCGAACCTGGTGTGGAACGCGGCCAACGGCTTCGTGACGGTCGCGCATCTGGGCGACAACGCGGAGCTGGGGCGGGGGAGCTGGATCAATCCCGGGAAGCTGGCGGAGTTCCTGGGGGCGCAGTTCGGGGTGATCGGGCCGGTGGCGTTTCCGGCGGCGGTGGCGGGGATCCTCGCCTCGCTGCGGGGGGCGGACTGGCGCGGGCGGCTGCTGGTCTGGATGTCGGCGCCGCTGCTGGGCGTGATGTGCGTGCAGGCCTTCCTGAGCGAGGCGAACGCCAACTGGGCGGCGCCGGCCTATGTGGCCGGCGTGATCCTGGCGGCGCGCTGGCTGCTGGCGCGGGACTGGCGGCGCGCGCTGCCCGCGCAGGTCGGCGTCGGCGCGGCGGCGCTGGGCGTGGTCTGGGCGGCGGGGGCCGTCTATGCGGCGTGGGGGACGGAGCTGCCGCGGCTCTACGACCCCTTCAAGAAGATGCGCAACGGCGGGCCCTTCTGCGAGCTGGCGCTGACGGCGATGGAGGCGGAAGGGGCGGACGCGCTGCTGTCCAACGACCGGCGGCGGCTGTCGGAGTGCCTGTATCGCGGGGGCATGGGCTTCGGGGACGCCGCGATCTGGCACCCGGAGGGGGCGCCCTCGAACCACATGGAGTTCCGCTCCCGCCTGGTCGCGGGGGACCGGCGGCTGATGGTGCTGGCGGTGACGAACCCCGAGCTGGGCGCGCGGATCGCGGGGCGCTTCGCGACGGCCCTGCCGCTCGGGGAGGGGAGCTTCGCAACCCATGGCGACCGGCGCGTGGACTACGCGTTGTGGCTGGTGGAGGGGTTCCGGGGCTACTGAGCCGCCGGCGGCCCCGCGAGAGGAGGAGAGGGCGATGCGCGCCATGCGCCTGCATGCGCTGAACGAACCCCTGAGGCTCGACGAGGCGCCGGAGCCCGAGCCGGGGGCGGGGGAGGTGCGGCTGAGGGTCGAGGCCTGCGGGGTGAACTTCGCCGATGTGCTGATCACGCAGGGGAAGTACCAGGAGAAGCCGGCGCTGCCGCATGCGCCGGGGCTGGAGATGTGCGGCGTGGTGGAGGCGCGCGGGCCGGGCGTGGGCCTGGTCGAGGGGACGCGGGTGGCCGCCTCGGGCCTCGGCGGTTTTGCGGAGAAGGCGGTGGTTCCGGAGGCGAGCTGCGCGCGCGTGCCCGAGGGCATGACGGCGGAGGTCGCGGCCGGCTTCCAGGTGGCCTACGGAACCTCGCATCTGGCGCTCGACCATCGCGCGCGGCTGCGGCCGGGCGAGCGGCTGCTGGTGCTGGGCGCGGCCGGCGGCGTGGGGCTGACGGCGGTGGAGATCGGCAGGCTGATGGGCGCGGAGGTGATCGCCTGCGCCCGGGGGGCGGAGAGGCTGGAGATCGCGCGCGCCAAGGGGGCCGATCACCTGATCGACTCCGAGACCGACGACATCCGGGAGCGGTGCCTCGCCCTCGGCGGACTGGACGTGGTCTATGACCCCGTGGGAGGCGAGCAGTGGACGGCGGCGATGCGCGCCTGCAACCCGGAGGCGCGGCTGCTGCCGATCGGCTTCGCCTCGGGCGATATCCCGCAGATCCCGGCCAACATCCTGCTGGTCAAGAACCTGACGGTGATCGGGCTCTACTGGGGCGCCTATCGCCGCTTCCGGCCCGAGGCGCTGGGCGAGAGCCTCGCCAAGCTGATCGGCTGGCTGGAGGAGGGGCGGCTGAGCCTGCATGTCTCCCACACCCTGCCGCTGGAGGAGGCGAACGAGGCCCTGCGCCTGCTGCGGGAGCGGGAGGCGACGGGCAAGGTGGTGCTCAGGATCGGGTGAGGGCGCCCCCGGCGCGCGCTCACTCCGCGGCGACGGAGGCGGCCTCCCGGACGCCGTAGGCTTCGCGGACATAGTCGGCGAGGCGGGCGGTCAGCGGGTGGTCGCCGCCCTCGGCGGTGTAGAGGTTGATGCGCTTGAGGGGCAGCTCGGGCAGGGCGCCGCCGTGGCGGATGGCCTCGAGGCGGGGGGCGACCGCGGTCTCGATGGCGGCGTGCACGGCGAGATCGGCGGAGACGCTGGCCTCGATGGTGCGGGTGGTCTCGGAGTCCACCGCCATCTCCCAGGGGATGCCGGCCTCGTCCAGGGCCTCCTGCACGGCGGCGCGGAAGATGCAGTTGGTCTCGAAGGCCAGCCGCAGGGGGCGGGCCTTCCAGGCCTGACCGTCGGGGGCGCCGACCCAGACCAGGCGGGCGCGCTCCAGCGTCTCGCCGCCGGGGCGGGGGTCGTCCTCGGTGGTCAGGATGAGGTCGGCCTCGCCGCGGTCGCGCATCGCGTGCAGGCGGCGGGTGTAGGAGGAGACGAGCGTGACCTTCACCCGCGGATAGTCGCGCGCGAAGCGCTGCAGGACGCCGGGGATGTGGGGATAGACGATGTCGGAGGGCACGCCGAGGGTCAGCTCCCCCTCGAAGGCCTGGCCGGTCAGGCGGCCCCAGGCCTCGTCGTTG
>JBNJGE010000327.1:0-3323 GCA_051747505.1 Pseudomonadota bacterium
CAGGTCGGTGGCCGAGCCCTCCAGCGCGTTGCCCGTCAGGTCCCCCGCGGGGCCGGAGCCGCTGTCCCAGAGGTAGAACGGCCCGCTCTGCGGCGTCACGGTGAAGGTCTGCCCGTCCTGCGCCTCCAGCCCGTCGAGATTGGGCACGTCGGCGATCGGCACCTGGTAGAGCTTGCGAGTGAAGCCCGTGTCGTAGATGGCGTTCAGGAAGCCGTCGGAGTCGAATTCCAGCTCCGTCAGGATGCCGGCGCGGTTGCCGTCCTTGGAGATGCGCGAGGGCTCGAACTCCGCGGCCAGCTGCGTGAGGCTGGAGTCCGCGCCCGCCGGCCCCAGCGTGAGGTCGATGGCGCCGCCGGCCACGTTGATCCCCGCCACGCCGGTGGCCGCGTCCCAGGTGGCGCCCGAAACCGGCGTGACCGAAAGCAGCGAGCCCCCCGAGCCGGCCGTGTCGTCGAAGGTCATGGTCAGCTCCGCGACCTGCGCGGGCGTGCTGGCGCTGTCCTCCAGCACCAGCGTCCACTCGTTGGAGGCGCCCGTCGCCGGGATCGTCGGCGTGAAGGTCGCCGTCAGGGTCTCCGAGCCCCCGAGATTGTCGAAATACTCGACCGGCACGCTGACCGGGTCGCCGGAGGCGCCCGCGCGCGTGTCCTCGGCCGGCAGGTTCACACCCAGGTCGATCTCCGTGGTCGGGGTGGCGACGTAGCGGCCGTCATCCACCCGGATCGGCTCCAGGCCGGCGACCGAATCGCGGATCGGGGCGGCGACCGCGCCGCTGTCGTCGGTGGGCCAGCCCAGCAGGGCGAAGCCGCTCGAGGTCACGAGGTTGCCGTCGCGATCCGGCGCGAAGGAGCCGGTGGCCCTCAGCCGGAGCTCCGGCGTCGCGGCGTCGATGTCCGAGATCGGGGTCACCGGGAGCATGCCGCCCCCCGCAACCGCCAGGTCCAGCGCCCGGCCGGTGGATTCGATCGTGCCCTTGCCGGAGATCTCCCGCCCTGCCGCGGCCCGCACGCCGCCGGCCGAATAGACGCCCCCGCCCGGAGGGACCACCAGCGCGGAGAAATCCGTCTCCGCCCGCTTGTAGCCGTAGGTCCCGGCGTTGGCGATGTTGTCGGAGAGGGTCGCCAGCCTGGTCGCGTTCGCGTTGAGCCCGGCGACGGAGGCGTTGAGCGAGGAGGAGATCGTCATCGCATGTCCTTCGGCTTCGCGCCGGCGCCGCGGCCGGCTCCACTTCCTGCGGCGGCGCCGGCGGGGGTCCCGACCCGTCGCGCGCCCGACCCGGCAACGATGCGCGGCGCAGGGTTTCGCGGCGGTAAACGCCGCCCGCCCGGAATGCGCGCAAAGCGACGCATCAGTTCAGCGCGCCCAGATGCGCCTCGATCGCCGCGCGCATGTCGGCCACCGAGAAGGGCTTGGCCACGAAGTGATCCACCGTGTCCTCCGCCGCCTGGTCGCGATAGGCGTCGGAGGTCGCCAGGAACACGGGCGTCGCCTTGAACACCGGATGCTCCTTGATCTTGCGGGCGAGCTCGACGCCCGACAGCCCGGGCATGTTGAGGTCCGAGATCACCACGTCGAACTTCTTGCCCATCATCGCCTCGAGCGCCTGGTCGCCCGCCGCGGCGAGGGTGACGTCCACCACCCCCAGCCGTTTCAGGCACTGGCGCGCGAGGCCGCGCATGGTCTGCTGGTCGTCCACCACGAGGACCTTGAGGGATTTGGCTGCAGGCATGATCGCTCTCCTCAGCTTGCCGGAGCCGCCCGCCGCGCGGGGGCGGACCGGGCGAGTTCGCAGATGCGCGCGGCGAGGCGGTCGAGATCGAGCTCCTCCGCCACCGCGCCCAGATCGCGGGCCGCGCGGGGCATGCCGTAGACCACGCAGGTCTTCGCGGACTGGCCCAGCGTGGCGGCGCCGGCGCCGCGCATGGCGCGCAGCCCGGCCGCGCCGTCGCGGCCCATTCCGGTCAGGATCGCCCCGACCGCCCCCGGCCCGGCCGCCCGCGCGACCGAGCCGAACAGAACATCCACCGACGGGCGGTGGCCCGAGACGGGCGGGGCGCTGCCCACCCGGGTGACGAAGCGCCGGGCAGCGACGCTGACCTCCAGGTGCCGGTCGCCGGGGGCGATGCGCACCATGCCCGGTGCCAGGGTCTCGCCCTCGCGGGCCTCGTCCACGTCCCGGCCCAGCTTCTCGCGCAGGCGTCGCGCGAAGCGGACGGTGTAGCCCTCGGGCATGTGCTGCGTGATCACGACCGGCGGCAGGTCGGGCGGCAGCCCCTCCAGCAGTTCGGCCAGCGCGCCCACGCCCCCGGTGGAGGCGCCGATGGCCACCAGCCCCCGCTTCCAGCCCCCCCGGGTCGCGAGCGCGGCGCGGGCGGGCTGCGCGGCCGCGGCGGGGCGGCGGCGGACCCGGGCCCGGGCGGCCATGCGCACCTTCTCGCGCAGGGCGCGGCCGAAGGCCTCCATCGGCGCGGCGCCCTCGGGCTTGCGCACCGCATCCACCGCGCCGATCTGCAGGGCGGCCAGCGTCGTCTCCGCCCCCTCGGCGGTCAGGGAGCTGACCATGACGACCGGCATGGGCCGCAGCGTCATGATCTTCTCCAGGAACTCCAGGCCGTTCATGCCCGGCATCTCGACGTCGAGCGTGACGACGTCGGGATCCGTCTCCCGGATCACCTGCCGCCCCTCAGCGACGTCGCCGGCCAGCCCGACGACCTCCAGATCGCCCTCCGCCTCCAGCGCGGCGCGGATCAGCCCGCGCATCAGGCGGCTGTCGTCCACCGCGACCACGCGCGTGCGCCGCCCGCCCATCAGAACAGCTCCACGCCGCCGGCGCGCGGCGCCTGGCGGGCCGCCCGGGCCAGCCGGGTCTCCTCCGCCCGCGCGCGGCGCGACTCGGCGACCGGCAGGCGCAGGACCGAGACCCGCCCCGTTCCGGGGAAGAAATAGACCCGGCGCGCCCGCTCCCCGCCCGTGTCGGAGGCCGCGAGGCGGATCCCCTCCAGGCGCAGATAGTCCTTCACGAACTGGGCGTTGCGCGCGCCGACCGTGTCCGCGCTGGCGGTGTCGATGACATTGGCGCCGCCGAAGACCTTGGCCTCCAGCCGCTCCTTGGCCCCGCCGCGTCTGAGGATGTCGTTGATCAGCACCTCCATCGCGTGCACCCCGTAGCGGGCGGAGCGCGAGCCGCCCTGCGTGCGGCCCTCGCCGGGCAGCAGGAAGTGGTTGAGCCCGCCGATCCCCGTCCCCGCGTCGCGCAGGCAGGCCGCGACGCAGGAGCCCAGCAGCGTGGTCACCGCCACCTCCGGGTCCTCGGTCACCTCGTG
>JBNJGE010000328.1:0-3321 GCA_051747505.1 Pseudomonadota bacterium
CGTGATCCCGCGCGCCTTCTCCTCCGGCGCCCCGTCGATCTGGTCATAGGCCCGGAAGTCGCCGAAATACTTCGTGATCGCCGCCGTCAGCGTCGTCTTCCCGTGGTCCACATGACCCACCGTCCCGATGTTCACATGCGGCTTCGTGCGCTCGAACTTTTCCTTCGCCATGGCTGGCCTCCGTTGTTCTGTGGGGCCGCGGCGGAGCGCGCCGGGGGCGCTCCGCGGGCCGGGATGTCGATGATCAGGCGAACTTCGCCTGGATCTCCTCGCTGATGTTCGACGGCACAGGCTCGTAGTGGTCGAACTGCATGGTGAACTGCGCGCGGCCCGAGGACATCGAGCGCAGGTTGTTGATGTAGCCGAACATGTTCGCCAGCGGCACGAAGGCGTTGATGACGATGGCGTTGCCGCGCGGCTCCTGCCCCGTCACCTGCCCCCGGCGGGAGGTCAGGTCACCGATGATGCCGCCGGTGTACTCCTCCGGCGTCACGACCTCGACCTTCATCACCGGCTCCAGCAGCTTCGCGCCGGCCTTGCGCAGCCCCTCCCGCATCGCGGCGCGCGAGGCGATCTCGAAGGCGAGCACCGAGGAGTCGACGTCATGGAAGGCGCCGTCGATCAGGTCCACCTTCACGTCGATCACCGGGAAGCCCGCCAACGGCCCGGAGTCTAGCACCGACTTGACGCCCTTCTCGACGCCCGGGATGTACTCCTTCGGGATCGAGCCGCCGACGATATGGGACTCGAAGCTGTAGCCCTCGCCCGCCTCGGTCGGCTTGATGACCATCTTGACGCGCGCGAACTGGCCGGAGCCGCCGGACTGCTTCTTGTGGGTGTAGTCCACCTCGGCCTCGTGGCTCACCGTCTCGCGGTAGGCCACCTGCGGGGCGCCGATATTGGCCTCCACCTTGAACTCGCGCTTCAGCCGGTCGACCAGGATGTCGAGATGGAGCTCGCCCATGCCCTTCATGATGGTCTGGCCGGACTCGATGTCCGTGGAGACCTTGAAGGACGGGTCCTCCGCGGCCAGCCGCTGCAGACCCTGGGACATCTTCTCCTGGTCGGCCTTGGTCTTGGGCTCGATGGCCAGCTCGATCACCGGCTCGGGGAAGGTCATCGTCTCCATGACCACCGGCTTGGCCGGGTCGCAGAGCGTGTCGCCCGTCGTCGTCTCCTTCAGCCCGGCGAGCGCGATGATGTCGCCGGCGCCGGCCCACTCGATCTCCTCGCGGTTGTTCGAGTGCATCATCATCATGCGCCCGATGCGCTCGCGCCGGCCCTTCGTGGAGTTCAGGACGGACTCGCCCTTGGACACCGTGCCCGAATAGATGCGGGTGAAGGTGAGCGAGCCCACGAAGGGATCGTTCATGATCTTGAAGGCGAGCGCGGAGAACGGCGCGTCGTCATCGGCGCGGCGCTCGATGTTGCGGGTCTCGGTCTCGTCGCTCGGATCGAAGCCCATGTAGGGCGGCACGTCGAGCGGCCCCGGGAGGAAGTCGATCACGGCGTTCAGCATCGGCTGCACGCCCTTGTTCTTGAAGGCCGAGCCGGCGAGCACCGGGACGAAGGACAGGCTCAGCGTGCCCTTGCGGATCAGGCCGCGCAGGGTCGGCAGGTCCGGCTCCTCGCCGTCCAGGTACTTCTCCATGACCTCGTCGTCCTGCTCGACGGCGAGCTCGATCATCTCGGCGCGCATCTCCTCGGCCTTGTCGCGCAGGGAGTCGCGCACGTCCTGCACGACCCAGCTCGCGCCGAGGTCCTCGCCCTTCCAGACCCACTCCTTCATGGTGATCAGATCGACGATGCCCTCGAGCTCGTGCTCGGCGCCGATCGGGAACTGGATCGGCATCGGCGTGGCGCCGGTGCGGTCCTTGATCATCTTCACGCAGTTGAAGAAGTCCGCGCCGATCTTGTCCATCTTGTTGACGAACACGATGCGCGGCACCTCGTAGCGGTCGGCCTGGCGCCAGACGGTCTCGGTCTGCGGCTCCACGCCCGCGTTGGCGTCCAGGACGCACACGGCGCCGTCGAGCACGGCCAGCGAGCGCTCCACCTCGATGGTGAAGTCGACGTGGCCCGGCGTGTCGATGATGTTGAAGCGGAACTTCGCCTCTTCCGGCGTGTCGCCGTAGATCCCGGTCGGGTTCTGGCCGTCCTCGGTGCGGAACCAGAAGGTGGTCGTCGCGGCCGAAGTGATGGTGATCCCGCGCTCCTGCTCCTGCGCCATCCAGTCCATGGTGGCGGCGCCGTCATGAACCTCGCCGAGCTTGTGGGAACGGCCGGTATAGAAAAGGATGCGCTCGGTCGTCGTCGTCTTGCCGGCATCGATGTGAGCCATGATGCCGAAGTTGCGGTAGCGATCGAGCGAGTATTCGCGGGCCATCGGTCTCGTCCTGATTCCGTCGGTTGCGGCTGTTACCAGCGGTAGTGGCTGAAGGCCTTGTTGGCCTCGGCCATCTTGTGGGTGTCTTCCCGCTTCTTGACGGCGGTTCCGCGGCCGTTCACCGCGTCCAGCAGCTCATTGGCGAGCCGCTCCTCCATGGTGTTCTCGTTGCGCTTGCGGCTGGCGTCGATCAGCCAGCGGATCGCGAGCGCCTCGCGCCGCTCGGGCCGGACCTCGACGGGCACCTGGTAGGTGGCGCCGCCGACGCGGCGGGAGCGGACCTCGACCGACGGCTTGATGTTGTCGAGCGCCTCGTGAAAGACCTCGACAGGGACGCGCTTGAGGCGGCCCTCGACGCGGCCGAGCGCGCCGTAGACGATGCTCTCGGCGGCCGATTTCTTGCCGTCGTACATGAGGTTGTTCATGAATTTCGTGAGAACCCGATCGCCGAACTTGGCGTCGGGCAGGATCTCGCGTTTCTCGGCGCGATGGCGTCGCGACATCTCTCAGCTCCTCACTTCGGCCGCTTGGCGCCGTACTTGGACCGGCGCTGACGGCGATCCTTGACACCCTGGGTGTCGAGCACGCCGCGCAGAATGTGGTAGCGCACGCCCGGAAGGTCCTTCACGCGGCCGCCGCGGATCAGCACCACCGAGTGCTCCTGCAGGTTGTGCCCCTCGCCGGGGATGTAGGAGATCACCTCGTGGCCGTTGGTCAGCCGCACCTTGGCCACCTTGCGCAGGGCCGAGTTCGGCTTCTTCGGCGTCGTGGTGTAGACGCGCGTGCACACCCCCCGCTTCTGCGGGCAGGCCTGCAGGTGCATGGCCTTCTGGCGCTTCGGTTTCGGCTGCCGGGGGTTCCGGATCAGCTGCTGAATGGTCGGCATCGGGCGGAGACCCTCTCGCTGCTTCCCTTGTCCGCGTCGCGAGCGGCCC
>JBNJGE010000329.1:0-3317 GCA_051747505.1 Pseudomonadota bacterium
CAACTCGATCGTGGCCGAGCCCGAGGTCGGAAAGATCTACAACGGCAAGGTCGTGAAGATCATGGACTTCGGCGCCTTCGTGAACTTCTTCGGCAAGCGGGACGGCCTCGTCCACGTCTCCCAGATGACCAACGAGCGCGGCGCCAACCCGCGCGAGCTGGTCAAGGAGGGCCAGGACGTGAAGGTCAAGCTCATGGGCTTCGACGACCGCGGCAAGGTCCGCCTGTCCATGAAGGTCGTGGACCAGGAGTCGGGAGAGGAGGTGGCCTGAGCCGCCCCACCTTCCGGATGATCGTCAAAGGGCCCCGGCGCGGGGCCCTTTTTCGTGGCTCTGGATTCCCCGCCCCGTTCGCGGCACGGTCGGCCCCCGGGCGCGGCCCGTTCAACGAGAGGGAGGAGAGGACATGAGCACGCTCTACGGACAGACCGCCTGGGTGACCGGCGCCGGCGGCGGCATCGGCGAGGCCGCGGCGAAGGAGCTCGCCGACGCCGGGGCCTTCGTCTTCGTCTCCGGCCGGCGCGAGGGGGAGCTGCGCCGCGTGGTGGACGAGATCCGCGCCGCCAACGGCGACGCGGAGGCCCTGCCGCTCGACGTCGTGGACGCCGAGGCCGTGGAGGCCGCCGCGAAATCCATCGCCGAGAAGCGCGGCGGCGTGGACATCCTGGTGGCCAACGCCGGCGTCAACATCCCCAACCGGCACTCCGCCACCGTCACCGCCGGCGAGTTCAAGCAGGTCGTGGACATCAACCTCACCGGGGTGATGAACTGCGTCATCCCCGTCATGCACCAGATGCGCGCCCGCGGCGGCGGGCTGATCATCCTGGTCAGCTCCTGGGCGGGGCGTCACGCCTCCAAGGTCACCGGGCCAGCCTACAACGCCTCCAAGCACGGGGTGGTGGCCCTGTCGCACACCCTCAACATGGAGGAGGGGGAGAACAACATCCGCTCCTGCGTGATCATGCCGGGCGAGGTGAACACCCCCATCATGGACCGCCGCCCCGTGCCCCCGGGCCCGGAGATCCGCGCCCGGATGCTCCAGCCCGAGGATCTCGGCCGCACCGTCCGCTTCGTGGCCGAGAGCCCGGCGCATATGTGCGTCAACGAGATTCTGGTCTCCCCGACCTGGAACCGCACCTTCATCCCGCCCGAGAAGCAGGCGGACGTCGAGGGCCGCTGAGCCCCCGCGCTTGACCCGCTTTGCGGCGGGAGGCTACGCGGAAGCCTCCCGCCGCCCCGTTTCAGGACCATCCCCCATGATCGCCCAGGACGCCCGCAAGGGGCTGCTCTTCGCCTTCGTCGGCATCAGCATCTTCGCGGCGCAGGACGGCATCTCGAAGCACCTGGCGCAGGAATACCCGCCCGTCTTCATCGTGCTGATCCGCTACTGGGCCTTCGCGGCCTTCGTGCTGGTCTGGGCGGCGCGCGGGCCCGGGGGGCTGATGGCGGCCGCGCGCTCCCACAACCTGCCCCTGCAGCTCTTCCGCGGGGCGCTGCTGGCCGTGCAGATCGTGGTGGCGATCACCGCCTTCGCGCAGGTGGGGCTGGTGCCCACCCTCTCGCTCTTCGCCGCCGCGCCGCTGGTGGTCGCGGCGCTGTCGGTCCCCGTTCTGGGGGAGGCCGTGGGTTGGCGGCGCTGGGCGGCCATCGCCGTGGGCTTCGTCGGGGTGTTGATCATCATCCGCCCCGGCCCGGGCCTGCTGCAGTCCGACATCTGGATCTCGCTGGTCGCCATGCTGGGCATCGCCACCTACGGCGTGCTGACCCGGCTGGCGGGCCGGCAGGATTCCAGCGCCACCTCCTTCTTCTACACCGCGATCGGGGGCGTGCTGGTCATCAGCCTGATCGGCCCCTTCTACTGGACCTGGCTCGCGCCCTTCGACTGGGTGTGGATGGCGATCCTCTGCGTGACCGGCGCCTCGGGCCACTACTTCCTGATCCGCGCGCTGGAGATCACCGACGCCGTGGTCATCCAGCCCGTCCAGTACTGGCAGACGGTGCTGGGCGCCTTCACCGGCGTCTTCATCTTCGGCGAGATCCTGGAATGGGAGGTCGTCGGCGGCGCAGCGCTGGTCATCGCCGCCGGCCTCTTCGCCGCCTGGCGGGAGGCGCAGCGCGCCAAGCGGGCCGGCTGAGCCGCCCTCAGTCCTCCGGCGGGCTCAGATTCTCCAGCTGCGCCATGCCGATGGAGTGATAGCCGCCATCCACGAAGATCACCTCGCCCGTGGTGGCCGACCCGTAGTCCGAGCACAGATACAGCGCCGCCCCCCCGATATTGTCGAGGGTGGCGTTCTTCCTCATGGGCGCGTTGCGCTCCACCGTCTTGTAGACCCGCCGCGCGCCCCCCACGGCCGAGCCCGCCAGCGTGCGCATCGGCCCCGGCGACAGGGCGTTGACCCGGATCCCCTCCGGCCCGAGGTCGTTGGCGAGATACCGCACCGCCGCCTCCAGCGCCGCCTTCGCCACGCCCATCACGTTGTAGTTGGGCATCACCCGCTGCGCGCCGAGATAGGACATGGTCACGATCGACCCGCCCTCGCTCATCAGCGGCAGCATGCGCCGCGACATGTCCACGAGGCTGTAGCAGGAGATGTCGAGCGAATTCAGGAAGTTCGAGCGCGAGGTGTCCGCGAAGCGCCCCTGGAGCTGCGCCTTGTCGGAATGGGCGATGGCGTGGATCAGGAAGTCCACCCGCCCCCACTCCTTCTCCAGCCGCTCGCACACGGCGTCCAGCGAGGCGTCGTCCTGCACGTCGGCGTTGATCAGCCGGTCGCCGGCGCCCACGCTCTCGGCCAGCGGCTGCACCCGCTTGCCGAAATTGTCCCCCTGATAGGTGAAGGCCAGCTCGGCGCCGTGCTGGTGCAGGACCTTCGACACGCCCCAGGCGATGGAGTTCTGGTTGGCCACGCCCATGACGAGCCCGCGCTTGCCCGCCATCAGCCCATTGGGTTCGGTCATATGTCCTGTCCCTCAGCCGTGATACCGGCTCAGGGCCAGCGTCGCGTTGGTTCCGCCGAAGCCGAAGGAGTTGGACAGAACCGTGTCCAGCCCCGCGTCGTCCACGCGGCTCGTGGCGATCTCGTCCGGGTGAAGCTCCGGGTCGAGCTCGGTGACGTTGGCCGATGCGGCGATGAAGTCGTTCTGCAGCATCAGCAGGCAGTATATCGCCTCCTGCACCCCCGTGGCCCCCAGCGAGTGCCCGGTCAGCGACTTGGTGGAGGAGGTCACCGGCTGGTCGTCCCCGAAGACCTTGCGCATGGCCTTGATCTCGGTGACGTCGCCCGCGGGCGTGGAGGTGCCGTGCGCGTTGACATACTGC
>JBNJGE010000330.1:0-3312 GCA_051747505.1 Pseudomonadota bacterium
TTCGCCCCCTTCTTCGGGGTGCCGTACGGGTTCGCCGGACTTCTGCGCCTCGACACGGGGGCCGAGGCGCCCGCCCCGCGCAAGGGCGGGCGGGCGAAGCCCGACGCCGAGGACGCGACCACGGTCGAGAGCCCCGTGGCGCCGGCGCCGAGCGCGGCCGAGGCGGTCGCGCGCTCCGAAGTCGCGGCCCCGGCCGAGGCGGCCGAGGCCCCGGCGCGGCCCGCCATGCTGCGCGACACGGCCCCGGAGCAGGCTGACGACCTCACCCAGATCAAGGGGGTCGGCCCCAAGCTGGCGACCGAGCTCAACGAGATGGGCATCTACACCTTCGAGCAGATCGCGAAGATGTCCGAGTCGGACCTGGCCTGGGTCTCCGAGAACCTGACCGCCTTCCGCAACCGCCCGCAGCGCGACGACTGGGCGGGGCAGGCGGCGCAGCTTCTCAAGGGCTGATCGCCCGCAGATCGGCAAAAGGGCCGCGCGGGGCGACCGCGCGGCCCTTTTTTCGTCGCCCGCGCCGTCAGCCGGCGGCCGCGGCGACGATGGCGGCGAAGTCCTCGGCCTTGAGGCTGGCGCCCCCGACGAGGCCGCCGTCCACGTCCTCGACCGCGAAGATCTCCGCCGCGTTGCCCGGCTTGACCGAGCCGCCGTAGAGAAGGCGCATGCCCTCGGCCTCCGCCCCGAAGCGGCCGGCGAGCGTCTCGCGCAGGAATCGGTGCATCTCGGCGATGTCCTCGGTCGAGGCCGTGCGGCCCGTGCCGATCGCCCAGACAGGCTCGTAGGCCACCACGGTGTTGGCGGCCGTCGCCCCCTCGGGCACGGAGCCCGCGAGCTGCGCGCCCACCACGTCCAGCGCCCGGCCCGCGTCGCGCTCGGCCTCCGTCTCGCCCACGCAGATGATGGCGCTCAGGCCCGCGCGCCAGGCGGCCTCGGCCTTGGCGCGCACATCGGCGTCCTGCTCCCCGTGATCGGCGCGGCGCTCGGAATGGCCCACGATGACGGCGGAGGCGCCGGCGTCGGCCAGCATCTCGGCCGAGACGTCGCCGGTATGCGCGCCGGAGGCGGCGGCGTGGCAGTCCTGCCCGCCGACCGCCACCGGGCCGCCGCTCGCCGTCCGCGCCATGGGGGCGAGCAGCGTGGCCGGCGGGCAGATCAGCACGTCGCAGCCCGGCGTCCCGATCGCCGCGGTCAGCTTCTCGACCTCGGCGAGCTGGGCGGCCAGCCCGTTCATCTTCCAGTTTCCGGCGGCGAGCTTGCGGCGCGGCATGGTCCCTCCTGAGCGTGTCGCGGTGTCCCCCCAGAGGGGTTAGCGCCCCCGGCCGCCCGAAGGAAGCCCGCTCAGCCCTGACGGGCCGCCCGCGCCAGATCGAGGGAGCGCGCGCCCCACAGCCGGGCCTCCTCGGGGTCATCCCAGCCCGTGTCGGGCATGCGCCAGAAGCCCAGCGCGCGCGCCTCTCCGTCGCGCTGGTAGGTGAAGGGCTCCGACCCGCCGGCCGCCATGGCGCGCGCCAGGACGCCCTCGGCCTTGAGGTAGAGCGAGTCGTCGCGCCCGATCAGCGCGAACATCACCCCGTCGCAATAGACGCCGAGCCCGCCGAACATGGAGCGCAGCGAGATCGCGCCCAGCGGCCCGAAGAGGTCGCGCATGCGCGCCTCGCGCTTGGAATCCGGCGCCACGGTCAGACGTTCCCGAACTTCACGGATTCGCCGCAGCCGCAGGCCTCGGTGACATTGGGGTTGTTGAACACGAAGCCCGCCTCGAGCAGCGAGGCGCGATAGTCGATCTCGGTGCCGAACAGGAACATCTGCGCCATGGGGGCGATCATCACCCGGGCGCCGTCCTGCTCCACCACCTCGTCGTTTTCCTGCGGCGTCTCGGCGAACTCCATCGTGTATTCCATGCCCGCGCAGCCGCCCTTCTTGACGCCGATGCGCAGGCCCGCCGCCTCCCCGCCCGTGCGCGCCATGAGCTTGCGCACATGCTCCGCGGCTGCGTCGGTGAGGGTGACCGGGGGCTTGCCGGGAATCCCGAACATGGACGACTCTCCTTACCGTTGACGTCAAGCTAGAGGATGACTGCTCTCGCACGCAACCCGGCCGCGCGGAGACGCGGGGCCGCAGGCGCGCGTCATGAAATCGTCATTCCACAGCTTCGCCTTTCAGGGCATCTATGACGGCCCGGGCGGCTTGGGAAGGGGGCGAGCGCATGAGCGGCGGCGATCGGGCGGCGCCGGCGGGCACGCCGGGCGAGGTCTTCGCGGTATTTCTGCGGCTGGGCCTGACCAGCTTCGGCGGCCCGGTCGCCCATCTGGGCTATTTCCGAGAGGCGCTGGTGGTGCGCCGGCGCTGGCTGGACGAGGCTGCCTATGCGGAGCTGGTGGCGCTGTGCCAGTTCATGCCCGGCCCGGCCTCCTCCCAGGTGGGGCTGGGGCTGGGGCTGCTGCGCGCGGGGCTGCCGGGCGCGCTGGCGGCATGGCTCGCCTTCACCCTGCCCTCGGCTGTGCTGCTGGCCGCCTTCGCGGCCGGGCTCGGGATGGCGGGGGGCGCGGTCCAGGGCGCGGGCTGGCTGATCGGCCTCAAGGCCGCGGCGGTGGCGGTTGTCGCCCAGGCGGCGCTGGGGATGGGGCGCAACCTGGCCCCGGACCCCGCCCGCCAGACTCTGGCGGGCGGGGCGGCGGCGCTGGCGCTGCTGGGGCCGGGGCTGTGGGGGCAGCTGGGCGCCATACTGGCGGGCGCGGTCATCGGCCTGGTCTTCTTCCGCAAGACGGCCCCCGCCCCCGGCCCTGTTGCCGAGGGGCTGTCGGCCCCGCTCTCGCGCCGGGCAGCGGCCGGCTTTCTCGCCGCCTTCTTCGTCCTGCTGGCGGCGCTGCCGCTGCTTTCTGGTCTCGGTCCGCTGGCGGCCTATTTCGACGGCTTCTACCGCGCCGGCGCGCTGGTCTTCGGCGGCGGGCATGTCGTGCTGCCGCTGCTGGAGGCCGAGGCGGTGGGCCGCGGCTGGGTGGAGGCCGACTCCTTCATCGCCGGCTACGGAGCGGCGCAGGCCGTGCCCGGTCCGCTCTTCACCTTCGCGGCCTATCTGGGCTGGGCGGCTGACGGTTTGGCCGGCGCGCTGGTCAGTCTGGTGGCGATCTTCCTGCCCGGAGCGCTGCTGGTCCTGGGCGCGTTGCCCTTCTGGAGCCTGGTGCGCGCGCGTCCGCTCGCCCGCGCGGCGCTGACGGGCGTCAACGCCGCGGTCGTCGGCGTGCTTCTGGCCGCGCTCTACGATCCCGTCTTCCTGCGCGGCGCGGCGGAGCCGGGGGCCTTCGCGATCGC
>JBNJGE010000331.1:0-3308 GCA_051747505.1 Pseudomonadota bacterium
CGCTATGACCGGTGCGCCGACCTCTTCCTGGCCGCCGTCACAATCGCCGCAATCGTCCTGTTCTGGTTGTGAGTCCTGAGCCTATTTTACGCGCGCCAGAAATCCGGGGTGTGTCGAAGTCGTTCTTATGGGTCCTGGGCCTGTTTCAAGCGCGCGCAGAGAGAGCGGGAGGGCGCCATGGCGGGGCCGCCGGGGGCGGCCCCGCGGACGGGCTCAGCCGGCGAGGCGCTTGCGGAAGGCGGAGAGGGCGTCCGGGGCGGGGGCGCCGGAGGAGGGGCGCAGGGCGGAGAGCTCCTGGCTCAGGGTCTCGATATGGCCGTCCTTGTCCTTCGAGCCGCGCGAGGAGCCGAACTCGAAATCGAAGGCCGATCCGATGTTGCGGGCGAACATGCCGCCCACGCCGGTCAGGAAGCCGATGATGGCGCCGGTGAACTGGAGCTGCTGGCCGCTCTGCCCCTCGCTGCCCAGGTTGAGGAGCATCAGCACCACGGCGATGGCGATGATGGCGAGGAAGGCCAGCCCCAGCATGATGTTGGCGCGCAGGTTGCGGCCGCCGGTCAGGCGTCGCAGGGCGATATCGCGCGAGCGGGCGTCCTGGCGGTCCTTCAGCATCATCTCGAGCTCGGCGCTCTCGATGGCGCGCAGCTCCTGCGTGAGCTGCACGTGGAGCTGCGGGTCGGCCTCGATCAGGCGCATGGCCTCCCGGGCCTTGTCGGGCGTGTCGGGGGTCACGCCCGTGATGCGCTCCACCGCGCCGGAGACGGAACGCGCGACCTCCTCGGCCCGGTCCGAGCCGGTGGCGAGCTTGACCAGCGCCGGCGCGACGGAGGTGACGAGGGGGATGAGGAAAGGGGCCATGAGCGGGTCTCCACGAAGTCAGGCGAGGGCGCGGGCCTTGTCCGCGTCCAGCGCGTAGGCGACGGCCTGGACGGCCTGCATGAGGGCGGGCGTGGGCTCCCCTGTCAGCGGCAGCCTTGCGGCGGCCTGGAAGCGGCGGATGGCGGCCCTTGTGTCCGGGCCGATGAGGCCGTCCGGGTCGCCGGCGTTGGCGCCGAGGAAGTTGAGGGCGACCTGCAGGTCGCGGATGGTCTCGACGCGGAAGCCCGCGGGGGCGGCGGCGCCCGCGTGGCGGGCGTGCGCGGCGGCCATCTTCGTGTCGTAGCGGTTCTGGGCGAAGCTGGGGCCGTTGTAGCCGCGGGCGAAGGCGGCCCAGTCGTGCCGGCGCAGGGGGGCGTCGAGGCGGTTTCCCTTCACGAAGGCGACGAAGGCGGCGAGCTGGGCCTCCTGGCTCTCGCACATGGCGGTGACGAAGCTTTCCACGTCGTCGAAGCCGCAGGTCTCGTGGTTGAAGCCCATGATCTGGAACTGGCCCCAGGAGGCGGATTCGAGCGCGGCCTCCGGGTCGAGGGCCATGGCGCGGGCGAGGCGGTCGTATTCGGTCGCGCCGCCCTCGTAGCCGCCGGGGTCGGGGCTGGAGATGTCGGGGGCGGCGGCGTCATGGGCGCCGTCGGTGCGGCGGGAGAAGACGTGACGCTCGAACAGGATGGGGGGGCGGCCGTCCTCCATGAAGGGGGCGCCGCGGCTTTCGACCTCGGCCACCGCGCGCACGGCGGCGGGGTCGCAGCCGAGGCTGGCGGCGGCGTCGCGGTAGGGCCGGTCGGAGTCGATGCGGCGGGCGGCGCCGCGGAAGTCCTCGGGCAGCGGGCTGTCGGGCATGTCGGAGCGTCCCTTGGCGGCTGGCGGTTGCGTCGGCGCCCGCCCAGCCTGCCGTGATGCGGCGTGACCGGAGGATTAACGGATTTGCGTAAAATCCGGGTTAACCGGCGGCGCCGAGCTCCACCAGCGCCGCGCCGGCGGCGATCACGGCCATGAGGGCGGCGCGGGCGGGGCCGATGGGCTCGCGCAGGAACAGCCAGCCGATGAGGGCGGCGAAGACCACTGAGGTCTCGCGCACCGCCACCGCCTCGCCGACCTTGCCGATGCGGGTGGCGAGCATGACGCAGCCGAAGGAGCCGAAGGCGATCAGGGCGCCGAGCAGGCCGCGGCCCATCAGCGGGCGCAGGGGCAGGCGCAGATGGGCCGGGCGGCGCCGGCGGCGCCAGGCGGCGATGAGGGGGAAGGACCAGCCGTCGGCGACGAAGAACCAGGCGAGGAAGGTGAAGGGGTTCGCGGCCTGGCGGATGCCCCAGGCGTCATAGGTGGTGTAGACGGCGATCATGGCGCCGGTCATCAGGGCGAGGCCGAGGGCGGGGAGCATGGTCTCCTTCTGGAGCGACCGGCCGCGGAGATTGACCAGCGCCAGCGACATGATCCCGGCGGAGAGCAGGGCGACGCCGAGCCACTGGCCGGGGGCGAAATGCTCGCCGAAGGCGAGGCCGGCGAAGAGGACGGTGCAGAGCGGGGCCGTGCCGCGGGCGACGGGGTAGACGACGGTGTAGGCGCCGCGCTCGTAGGCCAGCGCCTGCAGGGCCTTGTAGAGCAGGTGGATGGCCCAGACGCCGAGCAGGATCGGCCAGAGCTCCGGGTTGGGCCAGGGCAGGGCGAGCAGGGCGGCGGAGAGGGCGAGGACGAAGACGAAGGCGTCGATGGCCGCCCGGCTCTCCCACGGGTCGTAGCGGGACTTCTGCAGCGCGCCGAGGGCGGCGTGGGCGACGGCGGAGGTCAGCGCCAGGGCGAGGGCGACGGGGCCCGCGAGGGGCGTGCCCTCGATGGCGAGGATGAGGTCGCTCACCTTTCCCTACCCGGCGGCCTCGTCGGCGCCGGTCAGGGCGCGGGCGAAGTCCTCCGGGTCGAAGGGGGCGAGGTCGTCGATGCTCTCGCCCACGCCGATGGCGTGGATGGGCAGGCCGAACCTGTCCGCCAGCGCGACGAGGACGCCGCCCTTGGCGGTGCCGTCGAGCTTGGTCATGACGAGGCCGGAGACGTTCGCCGCCTTCTGGAACAGCTCGACCTGGGACAGCGCGTTCTGGCCGACGGTGGCGTCGAGGACGAGCAGGGTGTTGTGGGGGGCGTCCGGGTCCTTCTTGCGGATGACGCGGACGATCTTCTCCAGCTCGGCCATCAGGTCGGCGCGGTTCTGGAGGCGGCCGGCGGTGTCGATCATCAGCAGGTCGGCGCCCTCCCCCTGCGCCTTCTCCAGGGCCTCGTAGGCGAGCGAGGCGGGGTCGGAGCCCTGGGCGGCCGTCAGGACCGGGACGCCGGCGCGCTCGCCCCAGATCTGGAGCTGCTCGACGGCCGCGGCGCGGAAGGTGTCGCAGGCGGCGACGACCACGGACTTGCCGGCGCCGGAGAGCTGGGCGGCGAGCTTG
>JBNJGE010000332.1:0-3283 GCA_051747505.1 Pseudomonadota bacterium
GCGACCGTGAGGCCGGCGTAGTGACACACCACGACCGACCCGGACTCGGCGAAGACCTTGTCGAGTTCGGCGACGACGGCCTCTTTCTGCGCTCTGTCCACGGTTCACTCCAAGTTAGGAAGGGGTCGCCCCCTTCCGGCTCCGGTCGCCGCCGGGGAGCACCCCCAACGGCGTCTCTTCAGGTCCCGTCCGGGTCCCGAGCCAGGCCCGCCCGTCAGGCGAACTGGAACTCGTTCCCCGTCTATGGCGGGGGATTAAGGCCCCGCAGGGCCGCCCGCCGTCTCGGACAGGATGGGCGCCCGGAACGCGTCCCGGACGCCCGGCTTCCGCCCCGCCGCCCGGAGGCGGCGGGGCGAACCTCACTCGGCCGTCGCGCTGGCGACGTCCACCGACACGCCCGGCCCCTGCGTGGAGCTGAGCGAGATCTTCTTCAGATACGTGCCCTTGGCGCCCGCGGGCTTCGCCCGGGACACCGCGCCGACGAAGGCGCGCACGTTCTCGGCCAGCGCCTTGGCGTCGAAGCTGGCCTTGCCGACGCCCGAATGCACGATGCCCGCCTTCTCGACGCGGAACTGCACCTCGCCGCCCTTGGCGTTCTTCACCGCCTGGGCGACGTCGGTGGTCACCGTGCCGACCTTGGGGTTCGGCATCAGGCCCCGCGGGCCCAGGATCTTCCCGAGCCGGCCGACGACCGGCATCATGTCCGGCGTGGCGATGCAGCGCTCGAACTCGATCTCGCCGGCCTGCACCTTCTCCATCAGGTCCTCGGCCCCGACGATGTCGGCGCCGGCGGCCTCGGCCTCCTCGGCCTTCGGGCCCCGCGCGAACACCGCCACGCGCACCGTCTTGCCGGTGCCGTTGGGCAGGGTCACGACGCCGCGCACCATCTGGTCGGCGTGACGCGGATCGACGCCGAGATTGACGGCGACCTCCACGCTCTCGTCGAACTTGGCGGTCGCGTTCTGCTTGATCAGGTCCACGGCCTCCTCGACGGAGAGCTGGGACTTGCCCTCGACGGCCTTTCTCGCGGCCGCCACGCGCTTGCTCAGCTTCGCCATCGGATCAGCCCTTCACCTCGATGCCCATCGACTTGGCCGAGCCCAGGATGATCTTCATCGCGGCCTCGACGTCATAGGCGTTGAGATCCTTGAACTTCGCCTCGGCGATCTCGCGGACCTGCTTGACCGTCACCGTTCCGGCCGTGCTGCGGCCCGCGGTGGCGGCGCCGGACTTCAGCTTGGCGGCCTTCTTGAGATAATAGGACGCTGGCGGCGTCTTGATCTCGAAGGTGAAGGACTTGTCCTGGTAATAGGTGATCACGGTCGGGCACGGGGCGCCCGGCTCCACGTTCTGCGAGGCGGCGTTGAAGGCCTTGCAAAACTCCATGATGTTGATCCCGCGCTGACCCAGCGCGGGGCCGATCGGCGGCGACGGGTTCGCCTTTCCGGCCGGCACCTGCAGCTTCAGCTGCCCGACGACTTTCTTGGCCATGCGGCCTCTCCTCTCTCTCCCGCCCTCGGGACGCGTCCCTCGGGCACTCGGTTAGCGGTTCGACGGCGGAAGGGCGGCGCGCCGCCCCCGCCTCCCGCAGGGTCCGCTCAGGCCTCCTTCTGGACCTGGGCGTATTCCAGCTCGACCGGGGTGGACCGGCCGAAGATCGACACCGCGACCTTGAGGCGGGCGTTGTTCTCGTCCACCTCCTCGACCATGCCGGTGAAGCTCTCGAACGGGCCGTCGGTGACCTTGACCTGCTCGCCCACCTCGAAGGTGATGGCGGGGCGCGGACGCTCCAGCCCCTCCTCCACCTGGTTGATCAGGCGCTCGACCTCCGCGTCGCGCATCGGCGTCGGCCGGCCCATGGGGCCGAGGAAGCCGGTGACGCGGTTGGTGCCGGTCACGAGGTGATAGGCCTCGTCCGTCATGTCCATCTTCACGAGAACGTAGCCGGGCATGAAGCGGCGCTCGGTCTGCACCTTCTTGCCGCGGCGGAGCTCCACGACCTCCTCGGTCGGGACGAGGACCTCCTCGATCTGGTCCTCCAGGCCCGCCTGGCGCGCGCCCTCCTTGATCGCCTCGGCGACCTTCTTCTCGAAATTGGAGAGCACGTGGACCGTGTACCAGCGCTTGGCCATTCCGCCGTCTCGACCTCGCCTGCCGGGCCCTTGGCGGGCCGCTTCGCCTCAATTCAATGCGTCGCGCGCGCGGCCTCGGGGCGGCGCCCCGAATCGTCGCGCGCGTTCCTGCTCGATGGGAAGGCCCCGGTTAGCGCCAGCTCGGCCGGAACGCAACCCTGCGAGCAGGAAATTCTCGAGAGCCGCCCGGAGGTCACCCCGCCGGCGCGCGCCAGCGCTGACGATAGGCGCCCGGCGTGACGCCTGCAAGGCGGCGGAAGACGCGCCGGAAATGCGCCGGATCCTCGTAGCCGACCTCCGCCGCGATCTCGTCGGAGGGCAGATCCGTGCGCTCCAGCATCTGCTTGGCCTCCTCGATCCGCAGGGTCTGGAGGTATTCCAGCGGCGAGAAGCCGGTCGCCGCGCGGAAGCGCCGGGCGAAGCTGCGCGGGGCCAGCCCCGCCGCCGCGGCCATGCCGGAGGCGGCGAGGCGCTCGGCGTAGTGGTCGGCCGCCCATTCCTGCGCCGCGGCCACCGCCGCGTCCGCCCCGCTGGGGCGCGGCAGCAGGGCGGCGAAGGGCAGCTGCCCGTCGCTGCGGTCGCCGAACAGGAACAGCTTGCGGATCCGCACCGCCTCCTCGGCGCCGGAGAAGCGCGCGACCAGCCAGACTGCCAGATCCTCCCAGGCCGAGGCGCCGCCGCCGGTCACGACCCGCCCCTCCGGGTCGGCGGGGACGATCACCCGCTCCTTCAGCAACCTGACCTCAGGATAGAAGCGGGCGAGCATCGGCGCGAAGGCCCAGTGCGTCGTCGCCTCGCGCCCGTCCAGAAGGCCCGCCTCGGCCAGCAGCAGCGCCCCCGAGCAGACGGAGCAGACCCGCGCCCCCTCCGCGTGCCGCTCCCGCAGCCAGGCGGCGGCCTCCGGCCAGCGCCCGCGCGGGTCGGCGTCGGGGGAAAGCGCCATGTCGGGGACTAGAACGAGGTCGCAGCGCGCGCCCTCGGCGAAGCTCTCGTCCGGGGCGATGGGGGTTCCCATCGCGGCGCGGAAGGGGGCGCGGTCCTGCGCGACCACCCCGACCTCGAAGCGCGGCGCCCCGGTCGGCTTTCCCGTCAGCTCGCCCCAGGCGACGCCGACGGAGGCCATCACCTCCATCAGCCCGTAGAGCGCGAAA
>JBNJGE010000333.1:0-3237 GCA_051747505.1 Pseudomonadota bacterium
AGACGGTCGTGGAGGGCACGCCCGAGGAAGAGGCCGAGGAGATGCTGGAGGCCGAGCCCGAGAAGAAGAAGAGCTGGCTCAAGCGCATGCTCGGCTGACCCCCCGCGATTGACCCAGCCCGCGGGCGGGGTCTATCGAGAGGCGCCGACCCGCGGGGGCCCGTAGCTCAACGGTCAGAGCAGACCGCTCATAACGGTTTGGTTGGGGGTTCGAATCCCTCCGGGCCTACTCGCCTCACAGGTTCACCATCCCCCCGTCGATCGCGATGGTCTGCCCCGTGATGTAGCCCGCATCCTCCGACAGCAGGAAGCGGATCGGCCCCGCCACCTCCTCCGGTTTCCCGAACCGCTTGAGCGGAACCCGCTCCTTCAGCGCGTCCCCGTGCTTCGCGATCCGCTCGGCCGGCATGGCCGTGTCGATGATCCCCGGCGCCAGAGCGTTCACGAGAATCCCCCGTGGCGCGAGCCGCAGCGCCAGCGAGCGCGTCAGCCCCACCAGCGCCCCCTTGGCCATGGAATAGGCGACATGGTCGGGCGAGCCCCGCGTCAGCGCCAGCGAGGAGATGAAGACGATCCGCGCCCCCTCCGTCAGCCGGTCCTCCGCCGCGCCGATCAGGTCGAAGGCGTTGGTCGCGTTCGCCGCCAGCGTCCGGTCATAGACCTCCCGCCCCTCGGGCCCCAGCGGATGCTCCACGAAGATCCCGGCCAGATGCACGATCGCCCCGATAGGCCCCTCGGGCAACGCCGCCGCGCAGGCCTCCGGGCTCTCCAGCCGGCTCGCCGTCCAGCTCGCGCCCGGATATTCGGCCGCCGCCTCCCGCAGCGGCCCCTCCTCAAGGTCGATCAGGTGCAGCCGCCAGCCGTCGGCGGCCAGCCGCGCCAGCGTCGGCGCCCCGATCCCGCCGGCCGCCCCGGTCACCACCGCGATCCCGCGATCCCCGCTCATGCGCTCTCCTCCCTGCGCGCCGGGCGCCGCCCGCCCCGGCTTCGCGCCCGAGCCTAGCCATGCCGGCGCCGCCCCGCCAGCGCCCGCGGAACCCCGCGCCCTCCCCGCGCGATCCGCAACCGCGGCCGCGCCGCGCCCTTTACCTCGCCCGCGCCCGCGGACATGCTCCGCGCCGAACCGCGCGGCGCGCCCGACGACCGCCGCCCCGACACGGAGGAGACCCCAGATGAGCGACTATCCCGACACCCAGCTCCTGATCGCCGGCGAATGGCGCCCCGGCGCCCAGGGCCGCACCATCCCCGTGCAGGACCCGGCCACCGACGAGGTCATCGGCCACGTCGCCCATGCCGAGACCGCCGACCTCGACGCCGCGCTGGAGGCCGCGCAGAAGGGCTTCGAGACCTGGTCGCAGACCTCCGCCTATGACCGCGCGAAGCTGATGCGCCGCGCCGCCGATATCCTGCGCGCCAACGCCGATGCGATCGCGACCAGCATGACGCACGAGCAGGGCAAGCCGCTGGCCGAGGCCAAGGGCGAGACGCTCGCCGGCGCCGATGTCATCGACTGGTTCGCGGAGGAGGCCCGGCGCACCTACGGCCAGATCATCCCGGCCCGCGCGCCGGGCGTGACCCAGATGGCGATCAAGCAGCCCGTCGGCCCCGTCGCCGCCTTCACGCCCTGGAACTTCCCGATCAACCAGGTGGTCCGCAAACTCTCCGCGGCCCTCGCCGCCGGCTGCTCCATCATCGTCAAGGCGCCGGAGGAGACGCCCGCCGCCCCCGCCGGCCTGATCCGCTGCTTCCAGGAGGCCGGCCTGCCCGAGGGCGTCATCGGCCTCGTCTACGGCGTGCCGGCCGAGATCTCGGAATACCTCATCCCCCACCCGGTCATCCGCAAGATCTCCTTCACCGGCTCCACCGCCGTGGGCAAGCACCTCGCCTCGCTCGCCGGCCTGCACATGAAGCGCGCGACCATGGAGCTCGGCGGCCACGCCCCCGTGCTGGTCTGCGAGGACGCCGATCTCGACAAGGCCACCCAGATCATGGCCGCCTCCAAGTTCCGCAACGGCGGCCAGGTCTGCGTCTCGCCCACCCGCTTCCTGGTGCAGGAGGGCGTCTACGAGCAGTTCCTGGAGGGCTTCGCGCAGGCCGCCGAGGCCATCAAGGTCGGCAACGGCTTCGACAAGGACACGAAGATGGGCCCGCTCGCCAACGAGCGCCGCATCCCCATGCTGGAGCAGCTCGTCGCCGACGCCCGCGAGCGCGGCGCCGAGGTCAGGACGGGCGGCGAGCGCATCGGCAACAAGGGCAACTTCTACAAGCCCACCGTGATCGCGAACGCGCCGCTGGACAGCCGCATCATGAACGAGGAGCCCTTCGGCCCCGTCGCCGTGGTCAACGCCTTCCGGGACCTCGACGAGGCCATCACGGAGGCCAACCGCCTGCCCTACGGCCTCGCCTCCTACGCCTTCACCTCCAGCCAGGAGACGGCCCACGAGATCGGCCGCCGCGTCGAGGCCGGGATGACCACGATCAACCACAACGGCCTCGCCCTGCCGGAGGTCCCCTTCGGCGGCGTGAAGGACTCCGGCTACGGCTCGGAGGGCGGCTCGGAGGCGATCGAGCCCTACCTGCAGACCAAGTTCGTCACCACCGCCGCCATCTGACGGCCGGGGTCGGCGCGGAAGGGACATCGAGCCCCTCCCGCGCCGGCCGCCCCCTGCGGGGCCGGCGGGCGCCCGGCCCCGCCGCTCCGCCCTTCCCCTCCCCGTTCCGGCGCGCCACCATGCGGCGGCGGCGCGCGCCCGCCCATCCGGCGCTTGCGGCGACGCGCCCGGAATGGATAGTAAGGCCGCCGAAAGAAAACCGCGGCCGCAGCCCGGAACGGCCCGCAGGGAGACGCGCCATGACGCCGGAATTCGACTTCGCCGACCGCAAGGTCTTCGTCGCCGGAGGCACCAGCGGCATCAATCTCGGCATCGCCCGCGCCTTCGCCGCCCGCGGAGCGACCGTCGGCGTCGTCAGCCGCTCCCCCGAGCGCGTCGAGGCCGCGGTGCAGGAGCTCGACGCCGCAGGCCGCGGCCGCGGCTGGGGCCAGGCGGCCGATGTCCGCCAGCCCGAGACCCTGCAGGCCGCGCTGGAGGCCTTCTCCACGGAGTTCGGCGCCATCGACGTGGTCGTGGCCGGCGCAGCGGGCAACTTCCTCGCCTCCGCCCTCGACATGTCCCCCAACGCCTTCCGCACCGTGGTGGACATCGACCTCAACGGAACCTTCAACACCCTGCGCCTCGCG
>JBNJGE010000334.1:0-3228 GCA_051747505.1 Pseudomonadota bacterium
GGGGCCGCCGGGGCATCGGGCTGAGGTCGCGGGGGGGCCCGGGGGGGGCCGCGCGCCGCCCCCGGGCGGCGCCTCACTCGTTGGCGGCCTGGAACTCGCGCAGCAGCACGTTGCCGCGCTCCGCGGCATCCGCCAGCGCCTCCTCGGCGGTCTTGTCCCCGGACCAGAGCTGCTCCAGCTCCTCGTTGATCACGTCGCGGATCTGCACGAAGTTGCCGAAGCGCAGGCCCTTGGAGTTCGGCGTCGGCTCGTTGAGCGAAAGCTGCCGGATGGCCGTGTCCGTGCCCGGGTTCTCGTCGTAGAAGCCCTGCTCCTGGCTCAGCTCGTAGGCGGCGGTGGTGATCGGCACGTAGCCGGTCGCCTGGTGCCAGTCCGCCTGCACCTCCGGCGAGGAGAGGTACTCGAAGAACTCCGCCACGCCGTCATACTCCTCGTCCGGATGCCCCTCGAGCGCCCAGAGCGTGGCGCCCCCGATGATCGAGTTCTGCGGCGCATCGGCCACCGCCGTGTCCAGCGGCAGGAAGGTCTGCCCGAACTCGAATTCCGCCTGCTCCGAGATGCCGGCGTAGTAGGCCGAGGAGTTCATCCACATCGCGCACTCGCCGGAGACGAACAGCGGCAGGGAATCCCCGCGACGGCCGCCATACTGGAACGTGCCCTCCTCCGCGCTGTCGGCGATGCGCTGCAGCAGCTCGGCATGCTTCGGATGCTGGTCGATCACCAGCTCCGTGCCCAGCCCGGCGAAGCCGTTCTCCATCGTGCCGATGGGCTGGTCGTGCCAGGCTAGATAGTTCTCGATCATGATCCAGGACTGCCAGCCGAAGGAGAAGGCGCAGTCATGCCCGTTCTCCTTGAGCATGTCGGCGACCTCGAACATCTCGTCCCAGGTCTCCGGCACGTCCGCGCCCACCGACTCCAGCAGGTCCCGGTTGTACCACATCACCGGGGTGGAGGAGTTGAAGGGCAGCGACAGCAGCTCCCCCTCCGGCGTCGTGTAGTAGGACTTCACCGCCGGCAGATAGGCGTCGGAGTCCCAGCCCTCGCCCATGATCTCGTGCACGGGCCGGATGGCGCCCTCGGCGGCCATCATGGTCGCCGTGCCCACCTCGAAGACCTGCACGATGTGCGGCTGCTCGCCGGCGCGGAAGGCCGCGATGGCGGCGGTCATGTTCTCGGTGTAGTTGCCCTTGTAGACGGCCTTCACCTCGTAGGCGTCCTGGCTCGCGTTGAAGCCGGCGGCGATCTCCTCGACCTTCTCGCCAAGCTCGCCGCCCATGGCGTGCCACCACTGGATCTCGGTCTGGGCCATGGCCGGCCCCGCGGCCATGATCGCGGCCGCCGCGGCCAGCGTGAACTTCCCTGTCATCTCGGTTCTCCGAACGTCCTGATTGCGATTGACGCAGAAGGAGGAACGCGCGCCGCCCGGGCGCTTGATCCGCCGGGCGCAGATCAAGCCTATCGTCACCACGCTTTCAAATGAAACTCCTATGACGCTCCGCGCGGCGGTTGACCCACGTCATGGCCGCCCGCCGCCCCGCCCGGCCAGTCTCCCCGCGACGCTTGCGCGCCGGGCCCCGGTCGCCCAGTCTGGCTCGCGCGCAACGGGTCTTGCGCCGCAGGGACGAGCCATGAACGACCGCAGGAAAGGCGACGGCCAGCCGCAGGCCGGCTTCAACATCCTCTACTTCCTTCTGGCCCTGCTGGCGGTCTTCCTGGTGCAGGACCTCATCGACGCCGGCCCCGCCCGCGTGGAGGAGATCTCCTACAGCCGCTTCCAGCAGGCCGTGGAGGCCGGCGAGGTCACAGACCTCGTCGTCGGCCAGCACGAGATCCGCGGCAAATGGGCCAGCCCCCGCCCCGACGCCCCCGACTCCTTCGTCACCAACCGCGTCGATCCCGACATCGCGCAGGACCTCGCCGCCCGCGGCGTGGAGTTCCGCGGAACCCCCGACACCACCTGGATCGCCGCCATCTTCTCCTGGGTGATCCCGGCCGCCGTCCTCGTCGGCCTCTGGTGGTTCCTCATCCGCCGCATGACCGCCGGCGGCGGCATGGGCGGCATGATGAACATCGGCCGCTCCAAGGCGAAGATCTACGTGGAGCAGGACACCGGAACCACCTTCGCCGACGTCGCCGGCGCCGACGAGGCCAAGGCCGAGCTCGAGGAGCTGGTGGATTTCCTCAAGGACCCCGAAAGCCACGGCGTCCTCGGCGCCCGCGCCCCAAAGGGCGTCCTCCTCCTCGGCCCGCCCGGCACCGGCAAGACCCTGCTCGCCCGCGCCGTGGCGGGCGAGGCCGGCGTCCCCTTCTTCTCCATCTCCGGCTCCGAGTTCGTGGAGATGTTCGTGGGCGTCGGCGCCGCGCGCGTGCGCGACCTGTTCGAGCAGGCCCGCCAGAAGGCCCCCGCCATCATCTTCGTCGACGAGCTCGACGCGCTGGGCCGCGCCCGCGGCGTCAACGCCGGCTTCTCCGGCCATGACGAGCGCGAGCAGACCCTCAACCAGCTCCTGACCGAGCTCGACGGCTTCGACCCGTCCGTGGGCGTCGTCCTGCTCGCCGCCACCAACCGCCCGGAGATCCTGGACCCCGCCCTGCTGCGCGCCGGCCGCTTCGACCGCCAGGTTCTCATCGACCGGCCCGACAAGACCGGCCGCGCCGAGATCCTGCGCGTGCACATGAAGAAGGTCCGCGTCAGCCCGGACGTGAAGGCCGAGGACGTCGCCGGCCTGACCACCGGCTTCACCGGCGCCGACCTCGCCAATCTCGTCAACGAGGCCGCCCTCGTCGCCACCCGCCGCGAGGCCGAGGCCGTGGAGATGGAGGACTTCACCCGCGCCATCGAGCGCATCATCGCCGGGCTGGAGAAGAAGAAGCGCGTGATGAACCCGCGCGAGCGCGAATTCGTCTCCACCCACGAAAGCGGCCACGCCCTCGTCGCCCTCGCCCTGCCCGGCGCCGACCCCGTCCACAAGGTCTCCATCATCCCCCGCGGCGTCGGCGCGCTGGGCTACACCATCCAGCGCCCGGCCGAGGACCGCTACCTCTCCACCGCCGCCGAGCTGGAGAACCGCATCGCCGTCCTCCTCGCCGGCCGCGCGGCGGAGAAGCTGGTGCACGGCCATTATTCCACCGGCGCCGCCGACGACCTCGCCCGGGCCACCGACATGGCCCACGCCATGGTCGCCCGCTACGGCATGGACGACAGCCTCGGCCACGCCGCCTACGAGA
>JBNJGE010000335.1:0-3223 GCA_051747505.1 Pseudomonadota bacterium
CTGCGAGACCAACTTCGCCATCGACTTCCCCATGACCGAGCTGGTCAGCGTCAAGGGTGCCGACGCCCACCCCTTCTACGCCTGGGCCGCGGAGGCCGGCCGGGCCGCGGACCTCCCCGCGCCCCGCTGGAACTTCCACAAGTATCTCGTCGGCCCGCAGGGCGAGCTCGCCGGCGCCTGGGGCTCCTCCACGCCCCCCGCCGCGCCCGAGATCCGCGAGGCCGTGGAGGCCCTGCTCCCCGCCCGCTGAGCCCGCCCTCTCTTGCGCCCGCCCGGCTGCGCGCGCTAGCGTCCGCCCGACAGCGACAGGGGCGCCCGGAGACGGGCTGAGACGCACCCTTGGAACCTGACCCGGATCATGCCGGCGGAGGGAGTCGCGACGCGGACCCCGGGCCCCGCCGCCCTCCGGTCCCCGCCGACCCTCCCCGCCCGACCCAGCCTGCGAGGAGGCCCCCGATGCCCGACGCCGCCCCCGAGATCCGCCCCGGCCAGCGCCTGGCCGCCATGCGCGCGACCGCCCCCCTCGTCCAGAACATCACCAACTACGTCGCCATGAACGTCATGGCCAACGTGATGCTCGCCGCCGGCGCCTCCCCCGCCATGGTCCACGCCCGCGAGGAGGCCGCCGAGTTCGCCCGCCTCGCCTCCGCGCTGACCGTCAATATCGGCACCCTCTCCGCCCCCTGGCTGGAGGGCATGCGCGAGGCCGTGCGCGCGGCGAACGAGACCGGCAAGCCCTGGGTCCTCGACCCCGTCGCCGTCTTCGCCACCGCCTTCCGCCGCGAGGCCGGGGCCGAGCTGGTCGAGCTCCGCCCCGCCGTCATCCGCGGCAACGCCTCCGAGATCCTCGGGCTGGCCGGCGCCGCCGGCGCCGGCAAGGGCGTGGACGCGGGCGACGCGGTCTCGGCCGCCGAGGACGCCGCCCGCGCGCTCGCCGCCCGCACGCAGGGCGTGGTCGCCGTCACCGGCCCCGAGGACTTCGTCACCGACGGAACCCGCGCCGTCCGCATCGCCAACGGCCACCCTCTGATGCCGAAGCTCACCGCGCTCGGCTGCGCGCTCACCGGCGTCGTCGCCGCCTTCCTCGCCACGGGCGACTCGCCGCTCGAGGACACCGCCGCCGCGCTGGCCTATTTCGGCCTGGCCGGGGAGACGGCGGCCCTAGGCGCGCTCGGCCCTGGCAGCTTCCAGCCCCGCTTCCTCGACGCGCTCTCGGCCCTCGACGCCCAGGCGCTCGACGCCGGCGCGCGCATCCGGCAGGGCTGAGCGCCCATGCCCGCCCTGCCCGACCTCTCGCTCTGCCTCGTCACCGACCCCGCTGCGCCCGCCGGGGTGGAGACGACGGCGCTCGCCGCCGCCCGCGCCGGCGCCGGGCTCATCCAGCTGCGCGACAAGCAGGCGCCCGACGCCGAGCTGATCGCGCTGGCGCGCCGCCTGCGCGCCGCCCTCGCCCCCCTGGGCGCGCGCCTGGTGATCAACGACCGCCCCGAGGTCGCCCGCGAAGCCGGCGCGGACGGCGTCCATGTCGGCCAGACCGACCGCCCGGCGACGGAGGCCCGCGCCCTGCTCGGCCCCGAGGCCATCATCGGCCTGTCGATCGAGCATCCCGACCAGCTCGCCGAAACGGACTGGGCCGCTGTGGACTACATCGGCGCCGGCCCGGTGCTCGCCACCGCCACCAAGCCCGGCCACGCGCCCCCCACCGGCTGGGACGGCCTCGCCGCCATCTGCGCGGCCTCCCCCGTCCCCGTCCTCGCCATCGGCGGCATGTGCGCCGCGACGGCGGCGCGCGCCAAACGGGCCGGCGCCGCCGGCGTCGCCGTCGTCTCGGCGATCTGCGCCGCCGAGGACCCGGAATCAGCCGCCCGCGACATCCTCATGGCCTGGAGCCGCGCATGATCCCCAACATCCTCTCCATCGCCGGCTCCGACCCCTCCGGGGGCGCCGGCATCCAGGCCGACATCAAGGCCATCTCCGCCCAGGGCGCCTACGCCATGGCGGCGATCACGGCGCTGACGGCCCAGAACACCCGCGGCGTGGAGGGGGTGGAGGTCGTCCCCCCCGCCTTCCTCGCCGCCCAGCTCGACGCCGTCTTCGCCGACATCCGCGTGGAGGCGGTCAAGATCGGCATGGTCGCCACCGCCGACATCGCCGAGGAGATCGCGGCCGCGCTGGCCCGCCATCAGGCCCGCAACGTCGTCCTCGACCCGGTGATGATCGCCAAGGGCGGCGACCGCCTGCTGGCGGAGGACGCCACGGACGCCCTGCGCGAGGTCCTGCTCCCCCGCGCCGGCATCCTCACCCCCAACCTGCCCGAGGCCGCCGCGCTTCTGGGAACCTCCTCCATCCTGCGGCGCGAGGAGATGCCCGAGGCCGCCCGCGCCCTGCGCGCGCTCGGCCCCCGCGCGGTGCTGCTCAAGGGCGGCCATCTCGAGGGTCCCGACAGCCCCGACCTCCTGTCCACCGATCAGGGGGAGACCTGGCTGGAGGGCGCCCGCGTGGCGACCTCCAACACCCACGGCACCGGCTGCACCCTGTCCTCGGCGCTCGCCGCCCGGCTGGCGCTGGCCGGCGGCGACGCCGTCGAGGCCGCCCGCCGCGCCAAGGCCTATCTCGCCCGCGCGCTCGCCGGCGCCGATTCCCTGCAGGTCGGCCACGGCCACGGCCCCCTGCACCACTTCCACGGCCTGCTGGCCCCCGAGGCGCCCGACCCCTGAGCCGGGCCCGGCGCCCGGGGGGCGTCGAGCCCCCCGGACCCCGGCCGCGCGCCAACGCGCGGCGGGCGATGCGGCGCCCCCGCGCCGCGAGGGCCGCCCGGGCCCGGAAAGGAGAACGGGCGCGCAGGTCCTCCCCGCGCGCCCGTCCCGGACCCCGCCCGCGCCCCCGCGGGGGCGCGCGGCCTCAGTCGGCGTCGCCCATCACCTGCGCCTTCGCCTCGGCCAGCAGCCGGGCCATGGTCTCGCGCAGGCCGTCGGTGGAGATGCCCTTCGCCTCGAAGTCGCCGGCCACCTTGCGGTAGACGTCCTCGTCCCCCGCCTCCTCCATGTCGACCATGACCAGCTCGCGGGCGTAGTCGTCCGCCGCCGCGCCGGACAGCCCCAGCTGCCCCGCGGCCCAGAGCCCCAGCAGCTTGTCGCGCCGCGCCTGCGCCTTGAACTGCATCTCCGCGTCATGCGCGAACTTCTTCTCGAACGCCTGCTCGCGATCGTCGAAGCCTGTCATC
>JBNJGE010000336.1:0-3213 GCA_051747505.1 Pseudomonadota bacterium
CGCGATCCGCGGCGCGCCGGGGGAAGGGCGGGGGAGGGGGCCTCAGGCCGTGGCGAAGCTCCGGGCGGCTGCGGCGGACCCGGCGGCGTATTCGGCGGCCTTCGCGACGCCGCCCAGCGGAAAGATGTGCGCGCCCTCCAGCTGGAAGGCCGGGTCGGCCGCCCGGGCCGCGGCCAGATCGGCCAGCACCTCGTCCGGCGCGAAGGGCCGCATCAGGCGCGTGACATCCGCCGCCCGCTTCTGCAGCACCCGCACGGAGGGGCCGACGCCGCAGGCGAGCGCGTAGCGGATCAGCGTCTGCAGCTTGGCCGGGCCGGCGACGCCGACATGGATGGGCAGGGTGATCCCCTCCGCCCGAAGCCGGGCGGCCCAGTCGATGACCGGCCGCGCCTCGAAGACGAACTGGGTGACGATCGCCATCTCGATGTCGGAGAGCTCCGCGAACTCCTGCTTCCAGCGCAGGGCGGCCATCAGCGCCGCCTCGCCGCCGGGGATGTCCGGGGCGCCCTCCGGGTGCCCGGCGACATGCAGCCGCCGGAACCCCGCCCGGTCGAACAGCCCCGTCTCCATCAGCTGCATGGAGGAATGGAACTCCCCCCGCGGCTTCGCCACGCCCCCGCCCAGCAGCAGCGCCTGGTCCACCCCGGCCTCGCCCTGATAGCGGGCGATCCAGTCGGCCAGCGCCGCCCGGCCGGGAATGGAGCGGGCGGGGAAATGCGGCATCACCTCGAAGCCCTCGCGGGCGAGGCGCGCGGCGGTCGCCACCATCTCCGAGATCGGCGTGCCGTCGATATGGGCGACATAGACCCGGGTTCCCGCCGGCAGGATGGCCGCGAAGCTGTCGATCTTCGCCGCCGTGCGCGGCATCACCTCGATCGAGAAGCCCTCGAGCAGGGGCCCGGGCTCCGTCGCCGCCGCCTCGCGGCGGGAGAGGAAATCGATCACCTTCGCCATGCCGCCCGGTCCTTCCTGCCTCTGAGCCGCCTCACCGGGACGCCTGCGGCGCCCATCCGTCGTTCTCGACCAGCGCGCGCAGACGCGCGGCGTCGTAATCGGCCTCCAGCCGGGCGGCCTCGGCCGCCGCGGCCTCGGCCTCCTCCCCGGGCACCTCGCGCGGGGCGTCCTTGCGCCACTCGGCCATGTAGGCCTCCGAGTCCCGCGCGCCGGCGCGCATGGCGCAGCGGTCAATGGCCTGCTCGAACCGCTCGGGCAGGGCGCGCTTGGCGCCGCGCCGGCCCTTGCCGGCGATCACCTGCGCGGGGATGTCCCGCCACCGGATGACCGTCACGCTCGCCATCGAAAACCTCCCGCAAGCCCCTGTCTCCACACGCCCTTTCTACGCTCCCGCGCCCCCCGCCGGGACGCCGGGAGCGACCGCGCGCGCCGGAAACGCGACATCGCGCGCGGGGCCCGGTTTCCGCCGCGTCGCTTTCGCAAGTTGATCGGTCGCATCCGCGGGCCTATCTTGAGCGATCACCGGCCCGCGAGGGCGGAGGGAGCGAGGAGGGAGACCCATGACGGAATCGGCCGACGCCGCGGTGCGCGCCCTCTCGGTCTCCTTCGAATTCTTCCCGCCGGGCACGCCGGAAGGCGCCGCGCGCCTCTGGCGCTCGGTGGAGCGTCTGGCGCCGCTGGCCCCCAGCTTCGTCTCGGTCACCTACGGCGCGGGCGGGACTACCCGCGACCGCACCCGCAAGGCCATCCAGGCGATCCTGGAGCGCGCGCGCCTTGAGGTCGCCGGGCACCTCACCTGCGTGGGGGCGAGCCGCGACGAGACGCTGGCCGAGGCCGACGGCTATCGCCGCCTCGGCGCCCGGCGCATCGTCGCCCTGCGCGGCGACCCGCCCAAGGGCGCCGACCGCTTCGAGCCCCATCCCGACGGTTTCGCCTCCGCCGCCGAGTTGGTGGCCGCCCTGCGCGCGGAGGGGCATGAGCGCATCTCGGTGGCCGCCTATCCGGAGATCCACCCCGAGGCCGCCAGCCCCGCCGCCGATCTCGACAACCTCAAGCGCAAGCTGGACGCCGGCGCCGACAGCGCCATCACCCAGTTCTTCTTCGACAACGAGACCTTCCTGCGCTTCCGCGACGCCGCCGCAAGGGCGGGGATCACGGCCCCCATCCATCCCGGCGTCCTGCCCATCGAGAACTTCGCCAAGATGCGCCGCTTCGCCGAGGGCTGCGGCGCGACCGTGCCCGACTGGCTGGCGAAGGCCTACGAGAACGCCGACGAGCACGGCATGACCGAGGAGCTCAGCCGCGCCATCTGCGCCGAGCAGTGCGACGGGCTGATGGCCGAGGGCGCGGAGCACATCCACTTCTACACCCTCAACAACCCCGACCTTCCCTACGATGTCTGCCGCGCGCTGGGGGTGCAGCCCCAGCCCATCGCCTCGGCGGCCGCCGGCGGGGCCGCCTGACAGGCGCGGCCCTCGCTTTTTCGCGACTTCCCTTGAATGTCCATCCGGGGCAACAATGTGACCGGAAGAGGGCCCACGCGCCCGCCCGCCACGGGAGGAGACGCCGCATGTCCATCGCCCCCAGGGACCAGTCGCTGGCCAAGCTCGACCCCGCCTGGTCGCGCATCCGCGACGAGGCGCGCGAGATGGTCGAGCGCGAACCGCTCATCGCCAGCCTCGTGCACGCCACCGTCCTGCACCATGACAGCTTCGAGGATGCGCTGAGCTACCGCGTCGCCCAGAAGCTGGCCACGCCCGACATGTCGGCGCTGATCCTCCAGGACATCGCGCGCGAGGCGATGGCCGCGGACAAGAGCATCGGCGCGGCCTCGCGCGCCGACGTCGTCGCCGTCTACGAGCGCGACCCCGCCTGCCACCGCTACATACAGCCTCTGCTCTACTTCAAGGGCTTCATCGCCGTGCAGGCCTACCGCATCGCCCATCACCTGTGGATGAAGGGCCGGACGGACGTGGCCCTGTTCCTGCAGATGCGCGCCTCCGAGGTCTTTTCGGTGGACATCCATCCGGGCGCGAAAGTCGGGCGCGGGATCATGATCGACCACGCCCATTCCATCGTCATCGGCGAGACGGCGGAGGTCGGGGACAACTGCTCCCTTCTGCACTCCGTCACGCTGGGGGGCACCGGCAAGTCCCACGGCGACCGTCACCCGAAGGTCGGCCACGGCGTGCTGATCGGGGCGGGGGCCAAGATCCTCGGCAACATCCGCATCGGCCATTGCAGCCGGGTGGCCGCCGG
>JBNJGE010000337.1:0-3158 GCA_051747505.1 Pseudomonadota bacterium
CTGGCAGCTCCCCTCCGGCGGGCGCAACGCGCGCGGCAAGCCGATCGTCAATATCCTGCCCATCGCGCCGGGCACCGGCATCGCCTCCGTCATGCCGGTCAACAAGCCCGAGGAGGAGTGGGAGAGCCTGCAGATCGTCTTCGCCACCTCCGCCGGCGGCGTGCGGCGCAACGCGCTTTCCGACTTCACCAACGTCAAGCGCAACGGCAAGATCGCCATGCGCCTGCCCGACGACGTCAAGCTGGTGCGCGCCCAGATCTGCGACGAGACCAGCGACGTCTTCCTCGTCACCGCCCTGGGCAAGGCGATCCGTTTCCCGGTCACCGAGGTGCGCGTCTTCAAGGGCCGCGAGTCCACCGGCGTGCGCGGCATCCGGCTGGCGAAGGGCGACCGCGTCGTCTCCATGGCCGTGCTGCGCCATTTTGAGGCGAGCCCGGAGGAGCGCGCCGCCTTCATCCGCTGGAAGCGCGCCACCGCCCAGGCCGAGATGCCAGAGGCCGAGGAGGAGGCGGAGGAGGAGCCCGTCGCCGACGTGAACCTCTCGCCCGAGCGCGTGACGGAGATGTCGGCGGCCGAGGAGCTGATCCTGACCATCACCGAGCGCGGCCAGGGCAAGCTCAGCTCCTCGATGGACTATCCCACCCGCGGCCGCGGCGGCCAGGGCGTGGCGGCCATCGACCGCGGTCTGCGCGGGGGGCCCATCGTCGCCGCCTTCCCGGTCGATCTGGACGACCAGATCATGCTGGCGACCGATCGCGGCCAGTCCATCCGCACGCCCGTCGCCGGCATCTCCCTGCGCTCGCGCTCCGCCGGGGGGGTGAAGGTGCTGAACGTGGCGCCCGACGAGACGGTCGTCTCGGTCGCCTGGATCGCCGAGCCCGAGGACGCCGAGGGCCCTGAAGAGGGCGGCGAGGGCTGAGACGCCCGTCTCATGCCCGCTGATCTCGACGCCGCCCTGCGCGTCTGGCTGGAGGACGCCGCCCGCGCCGGGCGGCGTCCCACCTACGGCGAGGCCGTGCGCGCCCTGGCCGTCCCCGGCCCCGGCGCCGTGGCGAAGCTGACCGACGCCGCGGAGCGCCTGATGGCCGAGGACGTGGCGGAGGGCCGCGCCCTGCGCGCCGCCGTCCTCGCCGGGCGCCTGCGCCGCGGCCTGCCGGCCCCCGGCTTCTTCCGCGCCGCCCGGGCGCTGGGCCGTTACGACGGCTCCGAGGACGGCCCGGAGGCCGGGAGCTTCCACGCCGCCGAACTCGCCCGCCTGCGCATCGAGCTCGGCTGACGCCGCCCTTGCCCGAAGGCGGCGCCACGCGTATCTCCCGCCCCATGAGCGAGATCGAGCCCATCCACATCATCGGCGGCGGCATGGCCGGCTCCGAGGCCGCCTGGCAGGCCGCCAATCTCGGCGTGCCCGTCATCCTCCACGAGATGCGCCCCGCGCGCCCCACCGACGCCCACAAGACGGACGGGCTGGCGGAGCTCGTCTGCTCCAACTCCTTCCGCTCGGACGACGACGAGACCAACGCCGTCGGCCTCCTGCACTGGGAGATGCGCCAGGCGGGCGGGCTCATCATGGAGATGGGCGACCGCCACTCCCTGCCGGCCGGCGGCGCGCTGGCGGTGGACCGCGACGCCTTCTCCGCCGACGTCACCGCGAGACTCGAGTCTCACCCGCTGGTCACCATCGCGCGCGGCGAGGTCGCCGGCCTGCCCCCGGCCGACTGGTCGTCGGTCATCCTCGCCACCGGCCCTCTCACCTCGCCCGCCCTGTCCGAGGCGATCCGCGAGCTGACCGGGGAAGGCGGCCTCGCCTTCTTCGACGCCATCGCCCCCATCGTCTATGCGGATTCCGTGGACCTCTCGCAGGCCTGGTTCCAGTCGCGCTACGACAAGGGCGAGACGGAGGAGCAGCGCACCGCCTATCTCAACTGCCCGATGGACCGCGACCAGTACGAGGCCTTCGTCGACGCCCTGCTGGCCGCCCCCAAGACCGAGTTCCACGACTGGGAGGGCACGCCCTATTTCGAGGGCTGCCTGCCCGTCGAGGTCATGGCCGAGCGCGGCCGGGAGACCCTGCGCCACGGCCCTCTCAAGCCCGTGGGCCTGACCAACCCCCACAAGCCGGACCAGAAACCTCACGCAGTGGTTCAGCTCCGCCGAGACAACGCCCTGGGAACGCTCTACAATCTGGTCGGCTTCCAGACCAAGATGAAGTATGGCGCGCAGGCCGATGTCCTGCGGATGATTCCGGGGCTTGAGAACGCCCGCTTCGCCCGCCTCGGCGGCATCCACCGCAACACCTTCCTCAACTCGCCCCGCCTGCTCGACGCGCGCATGCGCCTGAAGGCCGACCCGCGTCTGAGGTTCGCCGGGCAAGTGACTGGCGTGGAAGGATATGTGGAGAGCGCCGCCATGGGCCTGCTCGCCGGCCGCCTCGCCGCCGCCGAGCGGCTGGGGCGGGCGCTCGACACGCCCCCGCCGACCACCGCCATCGGCGCGCTGCTCAACCACATCACCGGGGGCGCGGAGGCCGCGACCTTCCAGCCCATGAACGTCAATTTCGGCCTCTTCCCGCCGCTGGAGGAGGCCCGCAAGGGCCGCCGCGGCAAGCGCGAGCGCGCGAAGGGCTACACCGACCGCGCCAAGGCCTCCTGGACCGCCTGGCTGGAGGGCGCCCGCGAGGCCGCGTGATTTGACCCCTCCCCGCGGGCGGTCCATACACGCGCCCCAAGGAGGTGGACATGAGCAACGAACCCAAGCGCTTTCTGGACGAGGTTTACGGTCTGGATGAAGCGCCCGACACCAAGGATCTCTACCGCGACTGGGCGGCGACCTACGACGCCGAGCTGGCCGAGCAGGGCTACGTCTCCCCCCAGCGCTGCGCGCAGGCCCTGAAGGACGCCGCCGAGGGCGCCCGCGGCCCGCTCCATGACCTCGGCTGCGGCACGGGCCTCTCCGGCGAGGCCTTCGCGGAGGCCGGCTTCGACCCCATCGACGGCTCCGACTTCTCCGAGGAGATGCTGAAAATCGCCCGCGACAAGGGCGTTTACCGAGATCTTCTCAAAGCCGATCTCAACACGCCCCTGCCCTTCGAGGACGAGGCCTACGCCCATATCGCCGCGGTCGGCGTCTTCTCCCCGGGCCACGCGCCCGCCGAGCTGATC
>JBNJGE010000338.1:0-3156 GCA_051747505.1 Pseudomonadota bacterium
CATCGTCAGCCTCCCTGCCGCGCTGACCGGCTGACCAGCTCGGCCGTGCCGAAGCCCGTCAGGCCGCACGCCAGATACACCACCTCCCGGGACACGACCCCCTGCGCTACAGGGGCGCCATGGAGCTTGCCTGGGCGGGTTGCGACGATGACGAGATCGCGACCTACTCCGGTCACTCCTCCAAGGACATGATCCGAAAGTATGCCGGCGAGGCGCGCCAGATGACGAGGGCCCGCCAGGCCGCCGCCAAGCGCTCCCCCTGACATGGCGGTTCCGGATCAGGGTGGCGGCTCTCATCTCGGGCTGGGACGCGGCATTGGTCGCGACACCCCGTCAGGGATCGCGATCGCCAGCGCTCTTCTCCGGGGGCGGCAGCGCCGGACGCTGCGGATGCGTTCCTGCGCCATGCCATCCGCTCACCGGCCGCGTGGCTGGACGCAAGAGAATGCACAAGTCCCGACCCGGGCGAGAGGCGCGTTGGCTCTTTCTGGAACCCTCGGGATCCGCCCCAGCGCGCGGCGCCTGGCGCGCATCTCCGCCCTGGCCTCGCCGGGGCTGGAACGGGAGCGGAACAAGAAGTGATGCACGCAGTGATACAAACGCCCCCGCCCTTGACGCCCCGCCGCGAAAAACATACACGACGCAGGACCCTGGCGACGTGGCGGAGTGGTTACGCAGCGGATTGCAAATCCGTTTACACCGGTTCGATTCCGGTCGTCGCCTCCAGAGCTTCCCTCCCGATCCCGAGCGCGAGCCGCCCTTGGCGAGCAGTCCAGACCCAGACCGCCCCGCCGGCGCGCCCCGCTCCCCCCGCCGCAAGGCCCGGCGCGCGCGCGCCGACGCGCTCTACGCCGCGCCGCTCGACACGCCGGGGCGGCGCCTGCGCGCCTGGATCAGCATGCTCTTCGCCGATCACGGCTTCCTGCGCGCCATCTACCTCAACCTGCACCGGGTCGCCCCCGGCGTCTGGCGCGCCGCCCAGCCCCTGCCGGGCCAGATCGACCGCCTCGCCGCCCGCCACGGCCTGCGCAGCGTCGTCACCCTGCGCGGCGGCGTGCTCTTCGGCTCCTGGCCGCTGGAGCGGGAGGCCTGCGCGCGCAACGGCCTCGCCCTGCACCGCCACGTCCTGCGCTCGCGCGGGCTGCCCTCGCGCGAGGAGCTGCGCGACCTGCGCGCCCTGCTCGCCCGGGTGGAGACCCCGGTCCTCTTCCACTGCAAGTCCGGGGCCGACCGCGCCGGGCTGATGGCCGCCCTCTGGCTGATCCTGCAGGAGGGCCGCCCCGTGCGGGAGGCCGCCGGCCAGCTCTCCCTGCGCTACGGCCACATCCCCGCCGGCCCCACCGGCGTGCTCGACCGCTTCCTGGAGGCGGCGGCGCAGGCCGAGGATCGCGGCCTCGCCTTCATGGAGTGGGTGGAGCGCGAATACGACCGCGACGCGATGCTGGCCGAGCACCGCGCCGCCTCCCGAAGCCCGGGCCGGCGCCTCGCCGGCTGGCTCACCGACCGCCTGCTGCGGCGGGAGTGAGATCACGCGCGGACGGGCGCCCTCGCGCCCGCCCGCGCGCCCCCCTCATTCCACCATCGCCACCGCGCCGCCGCCCACGCGCGGCGGCACGTCGAAATCGGTGTCCAGGCAGGCGCCGAACGTATTGTTCGAGCTCAGATCGATGTTCCCGCCGGCGAGCACGGAGACGCCGTCGATGCTCTCGCCCTGGGCGGCCACCTCGACGTCGCCGGAGGCGATGATCTGCGATCCGTTGACCCGCAGCTTGGCCGGGTTGCGGAAGTCGCCGTCGATCAGAAGGCGCGCCCCGCCCCCGGCGTCGCAGCCATCCGCCAGGCCCAGCCGCAGCTCGTTGCTGCCATAGGTGGTGGTGGTCTCGTCCTCCACGACCACGGTGGTGGAGCTGTCCACGGCCTCGGCCGCCTCCTGCCCCTCCTCGATGCGGTCGCCCGTGGTGCCCAGCAGCGTGTTGACCAGCGTCACGCTCTTCTTGAAGCGGATCGCGCAGTTGGTGAGGATCGTCACGTCGCGCAGCACGCTGTCCTTGGGCACCGTCATGGTGCCGCCGTTCCCGACGCAATACACCCAGTAGATCCAGCCCGGCGTCGCGTCGTCGGGCTCGAACAGCGCGTTGTCGATCCGGATCACCCGCTCGGCGTTCTGGTCGATGATCGAATAGATCATCTCGTCGACATGATCGACGATATAGGGGTCGTTCTCCGCCTCCAGCAGCGAGTCCGAAAGCCCCGGGTTCTGGTAGTCGATGTCGCTGCTCGGCGTGTCCAGCAGGGCCAGGTCGGGCATGGAGACGGTGACGTTCTCCGTCCAGTCGTTGCCGTTGTTCACGCTCACGCCCTGCTCGCCATGGACGCAGAGGTTGCGCAGGACGTTGTTGCTCTGGACGTCGACCACGCCCCGGGCCACCAGCCCGTTGCGCCAGCAGGCGTTCTCGTCGCCCCCGAGGTCCCCGCCGCCCGGCGCCGAGACGCCCTTGGCGGCCGAGCTGGCGCTCACGTCCCAGTCCATCAGCCCGGCGAGGCGCAGCAGATAGGTCGGCTCCGCGTTGTCATTGGTGTCCGAGCGGCGCAGCGTCACCCGCACCGTGTCCGGGTTTTTCGCGTCGACGAGCGCCCGGCTTTCCGCATCCCAGATCCCGAACTCGATGTCGGCGGATTTCAGCACATCGCCATAGGCGTCGGCGGGCAGAATCTCCCGCGCATATGCCTGCGCCCGGTCGCGCGCGGCCCGCTCGCCCTCGGTTCGCAGCGTCAGCGCGGCCGCGTGCGCGGTCGCGTCGGCGGCCGCCTGCAGCGCGGCGCGGACCCGCCAGGCGTTGGCCGCGTCGAGCGCCACGCCGCCCAGCAGCAGGAATCCGATCGTCCAGAACACCATCCAGATCGTGACGGCGCCGCGCTCGTCGCGCGCCAGGGCGCGGCGGCGGCGGCTCGGGCAAGTGTCGTTCGTCTGCGTCATGGGTCCATCCTTTTTCGGACCGGGGCGGAGGAGGGTCACGCCGGATCCTCCTCCCGCATCACCGCCCGGGCGCTGAGCGTCCCGGGCATGATGAGCTCGTAGAAACCGAAGACCGAGGCCGCCGAGGCCGGGATGGAGATGCGCACCTCCATCTCCGGCCCGGTTGTCACGTTCAGCGC
>JBNJGE010000339.1:0-3116 GCA_051747505.1 Pseudomonadota bacterium
CCCAGAAACCGGCTTGTGCGCGCCGCACTCACAGCGCTGGGCGGGCGCTTATCCGAGCAGGGTTTAGCTCATAGAACGAGAACCCTGGCCGGAGTCCTCGGGCGGGCGGGCGTAAGTGGCCAACCGCCGTCCCGCGCCGAAATGGCAACAGACCAGATCGGCCGTCATGAAGCCGAGGACAGACTCATGGTATCTCTGTAACCGCCCGATTTCTACCGCAGAGACTGGTCCTTGCCGCGTGCGATGACGTCGGGATCGTCGATGAAGTCTTGCAGGAAGTTGTTCCAGTCCTCCGGCGAGCGCCGGGCGTCCGCGAGCATGTCCTTCAGTTCGCAGATGCCATCGTCGGTCAGCGCTGTGACGTATTCGTCTTGCCCGATCTGGACGCTGACGATGCTGCCGTAGGACAGGTTGTCATCGTTGCTGACGACCGCCTCGAGCAGATCCGGATCTTCGCCCAACTGGCCGGCGACATGGGCGAGGGAGCAGACGTAGGTCGTTGCAGCCATCACGCGGCCTCGCTGTGCGGCTGGCCTGCGGGTTTCCAGTTCCAGGGCAGCAATTCAGCCAGCCGGTTGGCCTTGTGATCGTGGATCCGGTCGAGGACGTCGGCGAGATAGGCCTGCGGATCAAGGCCGCTCATCTTCGCGCTCTCGATCAGGGTCATCGCGCGGGCCAGGGTTTCGCCGCCGGTATCCGATCCGGCGAAGAGCCAATTCTTCCGCCCGACGCCGATCGGGCGCATGGCGCGCTCGGCGGGGTTGTTGTCGATGGCGACGCGACCATCCTCCAGGAAGAGCATGAAGGAGGGCCAGCGGTTCAGGGCGTAGCGGAAGGCCTTGGCGAGGTCGCTCTTGCCGGGGATGTGCGTCAGTTGCTGCTCGGCCCAGGCCTTGAAGGCCGCAACCTTCTCGGCGCTGTGTTTCTTGCGTGCCGCAAGTCGCAGATCCGCCGGCTGTCCGGCGATCTCGCGTTCGATGTCGTAGAGCTTGCCGATCCGGTCGAGCGCCTCGCGGGCGATCTCAGATTTGTTGGCCGTCCACACGTCGTGGAAGTCGCGTCGCAGATGTGCCCAACAGGCCGCCTCGCGGAACTGCTGCGTGCCATCCGCATGCTTTTCGTAGAGCTCCTTGAAGCCGGCATAGGCGTCAGCCTGCAGGATGCCCGCCGAGTTCGCGAGATGACCGCGCGGATGCTCGCCCTTCCTGTCGGGGGAGAAGTAGTAGACCGCGCCAGGCGGCGCCGCGCCCGACCATGGCCGTTGATCGCGCACGTAGGCCCAGATACGGCCCTGTTTTACACCCTTCCCGAGGCCCTTGTCCTTTCGGGATCGGTCGAGCACGTGGATGGGCGTGTCGTCGGCGTGCAGGATCGGGCTGGACATCACGTCCGCCTCGAGCTTCTCGATCAGCGGGCTCAGTGTCTTCATCGCGCCGCCGCACCAGTCGACCATCGTGGTGTCGGGGATATCGGCCCCCATGCGGGCAAAGATTTCGTTCAGGCGGTAGAGCGGGACGTGATCGTCGAACTTCGAGACGAGGATGTAGGCGAGCAGGCTGGGCCCCGCCATGCTGCGCGGGATCGGCCGGCTGGGGGCGGGCTCCTGAACCATGGCTTCGCAACGACGGCAGGACTTCTTCACCCGGGCGACTTCGATCACCTTGATCTGCGCCGCGATCATGTCGAGCAGTTCGCTGACGTCCTCGCCGACCACGCGCAGATCGCCGCCACAATCGGGGCAGGCGTCGCCGGGGTCCAGTTCGCGCCGCTCGCGCGGCGTGTCCTTCGAGACGCGCGGCCGGCGGCGTTGCTTCTTCTCGGGTGTGGCCTCGGCCTCCTCGGCCGGCGGCGGTCCCTGTTCCAGGGCCTCGTCCTCGTCGAGCGGCGTGTCATCCGCCTCCGCCGTGGCGACCATCAGGTCTTCGAGCGCCAGTTCGAGCTGTTCGATCTCGCGTTCGATCTTCTCCGAACTGGTGCCGAACTTCTGCTTCTTGAGCTTGGCGATCCGTATGCGCAGCGATTGGACCAAGAGATCATGGGCGCGTAGGGTTGCCGACATCTTCGCGTTTTCGGCCTGCAGGGCAGCGATCATCCCCTTCAGAGCAGCGGGGTCATCGGGCATATCCACGGGCGTTTGCGACATGCCCGTTTATAGCAAGTCGTGTCACATAGCACCATAAAAACAAGGAATTTAAGCGTGATAATCTCAACCCGCACGCGCCGGTGGAGCGCCCCAATCCGGCCGCCGCCAGTCGATCCCCTCCCACAACATCGCAAGTTGCGCCGAGGTCAGGCGCGCCACACCCTCCGCACTGCTCGGCCAGGGGAAGCGGCCGCGCTCGAGCACCTTGTAATAGAGACAAAAGCCCTGGCCGTCCCAGTAGAGCACCTTGATCCGGTCGCCGCGCCGTCCCCGGAAGACGAAGACCGCCCCGCTGGCCGGCTTCTGCCGCAGAACGTCCTGTGCGATGGCCGAAAGCCCCGCGATCCCCTTGCGCATGTCGGTGACCCCGCAGGCCAGATAGACACGGACTCCTGTGCCAGGCCCGATCATGCCACCTCCACCGCCCGGATCAGCCGAGTCAGTTCCGCCGCATCCATCGCGCTGTCAAACCGAAGGCACCGACCGTTGGCCAGGCGAAGCTCGACCGGCACAGGAGGAACCGGTTCCGGTTCGGACGGCGTGGCCCCAAAGGCCGGCACGTCAACCGGCAGGAACACCGCGCCCTGCTCCGACGACCAGAGCCCCTTCTTCTTCAGCTCATGGCGCCACGCGTAAATCTGCTGACGAGTGATGTCGTTGCGCTGCGCAACCCGCGTGACCGTCGCCCCGTCGATGCCGACCGACGACACGATCGCAAGCTTCTCCTCGTCGCTCCAACGCCGCCGGCGCTCAACCCCAAGAACCACGCCCCGCATATACCCTCCGTCTCAGACACGTCGTTAGCGACGTCGCTATGAACGTGTCTTAGCCCTTCAGGCCAGCCGCGGGCAGGCGGTCCCAACCGGGTGATTACGATGGAATGGGAGTAGGGATTGCCACACGATCACGCCGCCAGTGAGCTGGCGCAAGATTTCGGCATCGCGCATGGGCCGCGTCCGTAGCCGTTTGGCCG
>JBNJGE010000340.1:0-3109 GCA_051747505.1 Pseudomonadota bacterium
GAGACGAAGCCGTCCACCTGCGAAAGCAGCGGGCGCAGCTCGGCGGCCATGTCGAAATAGCGGTCGCGGTGCTCGGCATGGGGCGTGACCTCGAAGATGACGGCGATCATGGTCGCCTCCCTTGTCCTGTCGCGGGGGAGGGGCAGACTGGCGCCGCGCGGCGCGCGAGGAAAGGCCCGGCTCCGCCCCGGCGCGGCTCCCCGCCCGCCCGCCCCGCCGCGCCGGGGCGGAGCCTCCCGCCGGCCCCCGCGCCCCGCCCCGGCGCGACGGGGGAGGGCGGGCGGGCCGCGCGCCGGGGCGGGGCTTGACCGCGCCGCCCCGCCCGCCATCGTTCCCCGGGCGCGACCACGCCGCAGGGAGGCCCGCCATGTTCTTCGCCATGAACCGTTTCCGAATCGCCCCGGGCCGCGAGGCCGAGTTCGAGGCCGTCTGGCGCGAGCGCGACAGCCGCCTGAAGGAGGTCCCCGGCTTCCTGGAATTCCGCCTGCTGAAAGGCCCCGAGAAGGGCGACCACGTCCTCTACGTCTCCCACTCCGCCTGGGAGAGCCGGGAGGCCTTCGAGGCCTGGACCCGCTCCGAGGCCTTCCGCCACGCCCACGCCTCGGCGGGGGCCACGAAGGATCTCTACCTCTCCGCGCCCGAGCTGGAGACCTTCGAGAGCGTCGTGCAGGGCTGAGCGCCGCTTTCCGAGCGAAACAGTCGGAATTGACATCGCCGAGCGAAACAGTCAGGAATGCGTCCGGCCGGCCACCGGAGGCGCCCCGCGAGGGCCGCGCAGGCAGCCGGAGAGGACCGAACAAGCCTGCAATTCAAGGAGCGTGACATGCCCCTGTCGCTCATCCGCGCCGCCGCCGTCGGCGCCGTCGCCCTGACCGCCGGCCCGGCGCTGGCCGAGGAGGTGGTCAACCTCTACTCCTCGCGCCATTACGACACCGACGAGCGGCTCTATTCCGACTTCGAGGAAGCCACCGGCATCGAGGTCAACCGCATCGAGGCCGGCGCCGACGAGCTGATCGAGCGCATGAAGGCCGAGGGCCGCAACTCCCCCGCCGACGTCTTCCTGACCACGGACGCCGGCCGCATGTGGCGCGCCGAGCAGGCCGGCCTGCTGGCCCCGGTGGAGAGCGAGCTTCTGGCCCGCCGCATCCCCGCCCATCTGCGCCACCCCGACGGCCTGTGGTTCGCCTTCTCCCAGCGCGCGCGGATCATCTTCTACGATCGCGAGGACGTGGAGGTTCCGCCCCAGACCTACGCCGAGCTGGCGGACCCGGAATGGGAGGGCAGGGTCTGCACCCGCTCCTCCTCCAACATCTACATGCTCTCCCTGCTCGCCGCGCAGATCGAGCACATGGGCGAGGAGGCCGCGACCGGCTGGGCCGAGGGCCTCTACGCCAACCGCGCCCGCGACCCGCAGGGCGGCGACACCGACCAGCTACGCGGCATCGTCTCGGGCGAGTGCGACGTGGCGGTGGCCAACACCTACTACTTCGCCCGCGCCATCCGCACCGACGTGAACGGCGTGAGCGGGAGCATCGATCGGATCGGCTGGGTCTTCCCCGACCAGTCCGGAAACGGCGCGCACATGAACGTCTCCGCCGGCGCGGTGGCGGCCAGCGCGCCGAACCGGGAGAACGCGGTGAAGTTCCTCGAATACCTGTCCTCGGAGCGCGCGCAGGAATACTTCTCCGCCGGCAATGACGAGTATCCGGCCGTCCCCGGCGTCGCGCTCGCCCCCTCCGTGGCGAAGCTGGGCCTGTTCCGGCAGGACGACCTCAACCTCTCCGTGCTGGGCGAGAACCAGCCGAAGGCGCAGCTGATCTACGACAGCGTCGGCTACGAGTGATCGCGGACCGCCTGCGGGCGGGCGGGGGGCGCGGCGCCGGCCGCGCCCCTTTTTCGTGCCTGGGTCCCCGCTCAGGCCCGGTCGAGCGCCCGCGTCAGGTCCCCGATCAGGTCCTCTGGGTCCTCCAGCCCGCAGGACAGGCGCAGCAGCCCCGGCCCGATGCCCAGCGCCGCCTTGCGCTCCTCGGGCAGCCGCTGATGGGTGGTCGTCGCCGGGTGGGTGACGATGCTTTTCGCGTCGCCCAGATTGTTGGAGATCAGCACGATCTCCAGCGCGTCCAGCGCCCGGAAGGCCGCCTCGCGCCCGCCCTCGACCTCGAAGGCCACCATGGTCCCGCCCGCGCTCATCTGCGCCTGCGCGAGGTCATGCTGCGGATGATCCGCCCGGCCCGGATAGAGCACGCGCGCCACCTTCGGATGCGCGGCCAGCGCGTCGGCGACCTTCGCCGCAGTCTCCGCCTGCGCGCGGCAGCGCAGGTCCAGCGTCTCCAGCCCCTTGAGCATCACCCAGGCGTTGAACGGGCTCAGCGCGCCCCCGGTGTGCTTCATGTAGGGGTCCATCTCGCCGCGGATGAACTCTTCCGTCCCCAGCACCACGCCGCCCAGGCAGCGCCCCTGCCCGTCGATATGCTTGGTGGCGGAGTACATGACGATGTCCGCCCCCAGCTCCAGCGGGCGCTGGAAGACGGGCGTGGCGAAGACGTTGTCCACGACCAGCCGCGCCCCGGCCTCGTGGGCGATGGCGGCGATGCCGGGGATGTCCAGCACCTCCAGCGTGGGGTTCGACGGGCTCTCCAGGAAGCAGACCTTCGTCTCCGGCCGCATCGCCGCGCGCCAGGCGTCGAGGTCCGTGCCCTCCACCAGCGTCGCCTCCACCCCGAAGCGGGGCAGCAGCGTCTCCAGGATCCACAGGCAGGAGCCGAACAGCGCCTGAGCGGCGACCACATGGTCCCCCGCGCGCAGCTGGCAGATCAGCGCCGCGTTGACCGCCGCCATGCCCGAGGCGGTGGCGAAGGCGTCCTCCGCCCCCTCCAGCGCCATCATCCGCTCCTCGAACATCCGCACGGTCGGGTTGCCGTAGCGGGCGTAGATGAAGCCGGGGTCCTCGCCCAGGAAGCGCCGCTCGGCGGCCTCGGCCGTGTCGTAGGCGAAGCCCTGGGTGAGATAGAGCGCCTCCGACATCTCCCCGTGGCGGGAGCGGTCGGTCCCCGAATGGACGAGGCGGGTGCGCGGGCGCAGCGCGCGGGCGTCGGAGTCCTTCATGCGA
>JBNJGE010000341.1:0-3107 GCA_051747505.1 Pseudomonadota bacterium
CTCGACATCCCCGCCCTGCTGGCGATGGAGCCCGAAGCCGACTGGCCGCTGGAAAAGCGCAGCGCGGCGGCGAAGGCCAACCGCTGACGCAGGCCCCGCCCCGGCCGGCGGCGGGGAGGGCGGGCGAGCGCCGCCGGCCGGGGCGGGGCCGGCCGCAGCCTCAGGACCTCGCGTCCTCTCCGGACTCCGTCGCCTCCCGCGCCGCCCGCGCCCGCAGCGCCGGCGTCAGCTTCGCCGCCCCCTCCCCCTCCGGGATCTGACGCAGCGTTGCGTCCAGCGCCCGCCACTGCTCCCTCGTCAGCGCCTCGACCGGGCTCATCAGGGTCCGCACCCCGAACACCACCGCCTGCGTGCGCGGCAGCCGGAGCACCGTCTGCCGCTCGACCCGCAGCCAGCGCAGATCGGCGTCGGGCTCGGCCCGGTCATACCCCTCCGGGTCCTTATCCGCCTCCGCCATCGGCGTGACGATCTCCGGCCCGGCCGCGAAGTGCCAGTTCGCCCGCCACAGCGGCCGCCCGACCTTCACCCCGTCGAACAGCCGCTGCACCCGCGAGGCCAGCCCCTCCGCATAGCCCGGCACCGGCCTGTGAATCCGCACCAGAGCGCGGCCCATCTTCTCCGCCAGCACCCAGCGCGCCGGAAAGCACAGAACGCCCGCGACCAGCACATGCTCCGCCGCCCCCTCCGGCTTGTCGAGCAGCAGGAAATCCTCCTGCGCCAGCCGCCCGGCCGTGGCGATCGCCGGCCCCTCCAGCGGCACCCGCACGCCGTCCGGCCGCCGCACGGCCCCGTCCTCGCGCGCCGCCCCGTGCCGCGCGGTAACCTCCTCGACCACCGCCTCCAGCAACTCCGCAGCCGCGTCCTCCCCCTCGGGCCGCGTGTCATACGCCCAGCCGGGATGCTCCAGGATCAGCCGATCCCGCTCCGCCATCTGCCCCGCGAAGTCCTCCGCCGGGAACAGCCACTCCGCCGGGTCCAGGGCCCCCACCCCGGGCGCCACCGCCTTGCGAGGCTCGGCGAAGGGCGCCACCGGGACCCGCCCCAGCGTCCAGGCCGGCCGGCTCACCGCCCCAGCCCCTTCGAGCAGCGCAGCAGGTTCAGCCCCGACAGCGCCCGGAAGGCCGGCCCGAAGACCTGCGCAAAGGCGAACCAGTCCATCCCCGCCGCCTGCGCGATCTCCCCGCAGGACCGCCCCCGCCCGATCCGCGCGATCAGCGGCGCCGCCTTTCGCGGGATCTCCACCTCCTGCTCCAGCCCCGAGGTCGTCACCCTTATCGCCCCCCGCTTCTCCACCGTGTGCGCGAGCTGGCGCGCCTCCAGCCCGTTGAGCCGCGGCACGGCCTCCGGCCCCGGCTTCGCCATCGCCTTCTCCGCCCGGCCCGCCTTCGCCGCATAGCCCACATGCATCCGCATGTTGCCGGCCAGCCGCTCCGCCAGCCCCATCCGCTCCGCGGGCGAAAGCCGCTTCACCCGCGCCCGGAACTCGTCGCTGTCCGGCAGATACCGCATCGGGTCATACCGCAGCGCCTCGACGAAGGAGACCAGCCCCAGCCCGGCCCTCTCAAGGCTCTCCAGCAGCTCCCCCACCGCATAGGGCCGGTCCCGCGAATGCAGCAGCAGGTCAAAGAGCCCCGCATCCGAGGCCTCATGATCCGAGACGAACGGATTGCGCCGGAACCCGTTCGTCTCCGGCAGCGCCGCCAGGCTCTCCCGCGCCAGCCTTACCTGCTCCTCCGGCGCGTCCTCCGCGAACAGCGCCCGATACGCCTCCTGCAGCGGATACACCCCGTCCCGCCCGTAAGGCGCATACACCATGAAGCCCAGCCCGCCCTCCTCGCCCAGCGCCGCCGAGAGCGCGTCGAACCCCGCCTGCGGGTCCTCCAGGTGATGCAGCACCCCGCAGCAGTCGATGTAGTCGAAGGCCCCTTCCCGCGCCGCGATCTCCGGCGCCGCCTCCAGCCCCGTGGTGAGGAACCGCGCCTCCAGCCCGCGCCGGGCCATGCGCGCCTCGGCCACCGCCCGCGCGCGCTCCGACAGGTCCAGATAGGTGATCTGCGCCGGACAGCCGGCATCCGCCAGCTTCTGCGCCAGCATCACCAGCGCGTCCCCGGTCCCGCCGCCCGCCACCAGCGCCCGGAACGGCTTCGACCAGTCCCGCTTGCCGCCAAAGCAGAAATGGTCGATCTCCGGGGGGTCCGAGGGCGAGCCCACGATCAGCCGCCGGTCCTCCTCCGCCGGGTCCCGCTCGGGATACGGATAGGTCTCGTACTGCCGCCTCACGGGGTCCATCGGGCGCCCTCCCTTCGCCCCCTCCATCCGCCCCCCGCGCGCCCGGGTCAAGACGGCGCGGTTCCCCGCAACCCGAGCCCGGCCTAGGGTGTTGCCGCCCCGCGCAACCCCCGCGCCACCGAAGACAGGAGGCCCCCCATGCCCAGCCGCAAGGTCGAGTTCGAAGGCCATTCCGGCGCCCCCCTCGCCGCCCGGCTGGACCTGCCGGCGGGAGAGCCCCGCGCCTTCGCCCTCTTCGCCCACTGCTTCACCTGCGGCAAGGACATCGCCGCCGCCCGGCGCGTGGCCGCCCGCCTCGCCGGCCAGGGCTTCGCCGTCCTGCGCTTCGACTTCACCGGGCTGGGCCATTCCGAGGGCGAGTTCGGCGCCTCCGGCTTCTCCGGCGATGTCGCCGACCTCCTCGCCGCCGCGCAATGGATGAGCGACAACGACATGCCCCCCGGCCTCCTCGTCGGCCACTCCCTCGGCGGCGCCGCCGTCCTCGCCGCCGCCGCGGACATCCCCGCCGCGAAGGCCGTCGCCGTCATCGCCGCCCCCCCCCACCCCGCCCCAGTCCTCCCGCCACTCGGCAGCGACCTCGACCGCATCGAGCGGGAAGGCGCCGCCGAGGTCGCCATCGCCGGCCGCGAATTCACCGTCAAGCGCAGCTTCGTCCGCGACACCGCGCAGGCCGGCCTCAAGGACCGCCTCGCCCGCCTCAAGCGCGCCCTGCTCATCCTCCACGCCCCCCGCGACGAGGTCGTGGGCATCGACAACGCCACCGAGATCTTCGTCGCCGCAAGACACCCCAAGAGCTTCGTCAGCCACGACGACGCCGC
>JBNJGE010000342.1:0-3081 GCA_051747505.1 Pseudomonadota bacterium
GCTGGCCGAGGCCGGGGCGATGGTCGCGCGCGGGCGGCTGAAGCACTCCTACCCGCATTCCTGGCGCTCCAAGGCGCCGCTGATCTTCCGCAACACGCCGCAGTGGTTCGCGGCGATCGACGTCGATCTGCATGACGGGATGGACGACTACGGCACGACCATCCGCGAGCGGGCGCTGGCCTCGATCGACGAGTTGGTGCGGTTCACGCCGCCCTCCGGCAAGAACCGGCTGCGCTCGATGATCGCGGCGCGGCCGGACTGGGTGCTCTCGCGCCAGCGGGCCTGGGGGGTGCCGCTGACCTGCTTCATGCGGGAGACGGGGCCGGGCGAGGTCGAGCTGCTGAGGAACGAGGAGGTCAACCGGCGGATCGAGGCGGCCTTCCGGGAGGAGGGGGCGGACGCCTGGTTCCGGGACGACGCGAAGGAGCGGTTCCTGAGCGGGATCGAGGGGGTGAACCCGGCGGAGTGGGAGAAGGTGACGGACATTCTCGATGTCTGGTTCGACTCCGGCTCCACCCACGCCTTCGCGCTGCGGGACCGGGCGGACGGGGCGTGGCCGGCGGACCTGTATCTGGAGGGGACGGACCAGCATCGCGGCTGGTTCCATTCCTCGCTGCTGCAGGGCTGCGGCACGCGCGGGCGGGCGCCCTACAAGGGGGTGCTGACCCACGGCTTCACGCTCGACGAGAAGGGCATGAAGATGTCCAAGTCGCTGGGCAACACCGTGGCGCCCGAGGACGTCATCAAGCAGTACGGCGCGGACATCCTGCGGCTGTGGGTGGCGCAGTCGGACTACACCGGCGATCTGCGCATCGGCCAGGAGATCCTGAAGGGGACGGCGGACAGCTACCGGCGGCTGAGGAACACACTGCGCTTCCTGCTGGGCGCGCTGGACGGGTTCGAGGAGGCCGAGCGGGTCGAGCCCGCCGAGATGCCGGAGCTGGAGCGCTGGGTGCTGCACCGGCTGGCGGAGCTGGACCGGGCGGTGCGCGCGGGCTACGCGGCCTACGACTTCCCCGGCGTGTTCCACGAGATCTTCCAGTTCTGCACGACGGACCTGTCCTCGGTCTATTTCGACATCCGCAAGGACGCGCTCTATTGCGACGCGGCCAACAGCCCGCGGCGGCGAGCCTGCCGGACGGTGATGGACCTGCTGTTCCATCGCCTCGTCACCTGGCTCGCGCCCATGCTGTGCTTCACCATGGAGGAGGTCTGGCTGGAGCGGTTCCCGGGGGACGACAGCTCCGTGCATCTGCAGGACTTCCCCGAGACGCCGGACTGGCGCGACGACGCGCTGGAGGAGAAGTGGGCCAGGGTGCGCGCGGCGCGGCGCGTGGTGCTGGGCGCGCTGGAGGTCGAGCGGCGGGAGAAGCGCATCGGGGCGAGCCTGGAGGCGGCGCCGGTGGTGCATGTCGAGGACTCCGAGCTGCGCGCGGCGCTGGAGGCGGTGGCGTTTGCGGATGTGTGCATCACCTCCGGCGTCGACCTGACGGACGCACCGGCGCCGGCGGAGGCCTTCCGGCTGGACGACGTGGCCGGGGTGGCGGTGGTCCCGCGGCACGCGGAGGGCGCGAAATGCGCCCGCTGCTGGAAGGTGCTGCCCGATGTCGGGGAGCACGGGCCGGCGGGGCTGTGCGGGCGCTGCGCGGAGGTCATCGGCTGAAACGGGCCCGCGGCGGCGGCCGCGGGTCATTCCCGGTTCAGGAGGCGGCTGGCACGCTTGGTTGACGGGGCGTCAGGTTCTCCGTCTCGGGCGGGAGCTTGCCGATGGCTCACAACTGGTGGATGCGTGCGTTCTATGGCGCCATGGGGGGCGTCTGCGCGCTCGCGGCCAAGTATGTCGGGCAGGATCACGAGGTGATCGGCGCGGCGCTGCTGGCGGGCGACGACGCCACGGTGACCGCCAAGCTGGTGGGCTATGCCATCCTCGGGCCGGTGCTGATCCTGCTGGGGGCCATCGTGGCCGGCGCCAGCAAGGAGGCGACGCGAGCCTTCGAACTGCTGCTGGTCGGGCTCTCGGCGCCGGGGCTCGTGACGACGCTGTCGGGGACGGGCGCCGGCCCGGCCGGCCAGCCGCTGCCCGTGGTGCGCGAGCGCGCGGCCATGCCGGAGCCGCCGGGCGATTTCGCCTGGCTGGTCCCGTCGGCCCATGCGGGCCAGATGCGCCTGGCGGCGGGCGACTCGCTTTTCAAGCGCAGCGTCCGGGGCTTCTTCAATGTGCAGGAGACGCGCTACTGGGTCGTGGCGGGATCCTTCCCGGACCGGCGCAACGCGCAGGTCTTCGCGCAGCGGGTGAACAACGCGGCGCCGGAGCTGTCGGCCTTCGTGGGGCTCCCCTCCCAGACCGGGGGCGGGACGCGCTATCCGGTGATCCTGGGCGAGGCGGTCCCGCGCAAGGCGGCGCAGGCGCGGCTGGAGAAGGCCTCCAGTCTGGGCTTCGTGGCGCGCAACGATCCCTTCCTGTCGCCGGCCGAGTGACGGGTGGGGGATCGCGCAGGCGGCGGGGTATGCAACTCCGGGCCCGCCTCGGCCGTTTTCCCGTCAAGACACGTGCGCCTGGCGCGCGAGCGAGACAGGAGGCGGTGATGGCTGAGGAGAGCGAGACGCGCCCCGAAAAGCCGGTGGACGCCCCTGACCCGAAGGAGAGCCGCCGGCGCGAGTCGGTGCGGCGCTGGTCCTTCTACGGGGTGGTGGCGGTGTCGATGGCGGCCGCGGCGATCGCGGGACTCGCCGGGCCCGTCGCCAGCCTCGGGGACAACACGACCAGCTGGGTCTGGATGCTCCAGATCCTGGTCGTGGCGATGCTGGTCGGGGGGCTGGGCTGGCTGGCGGTCTATATCATGATTCCGCCGGCGGGCCGGCGAAAGCGCAGGGACTGAGGGCGGCGCGGGCGCGCCGCCCTGCGAGGTTCAGAGCAGACGGCGGACGGCCTCGGTCGTCGCCTCGGCGGTGATGCCGAAATGCCTGTAGAGGTCCGGGGCGGGGGCGGAGGCGCCGAAGCCCTCCATCCCGACGAAGCCGGCCTTCTTCTCCGCGCCGCGCTCGCCGCACAGCCAGCGGTCCCAGCCGAAGCGGGCGGCG
>JBNJGE010000343.1:0-3081 GCA_051747505.1 Pseudomonadota bacterium
GCATCGAGGCCAACGTGACCATGATGTGCGGCTGTCCGCTGGCGCCCGAGGACGTGCCGTGGGACTCGGACGACTACGTCATCGCCGCGCATGTCCTTCATGACGGAGAGCCCGCGGGCGAGACGCCTCTGGCCTATGCCGGCGAGAAGAGCCTGTTCGCCGCAGAGATCGACACCTCCCGGCCCGGGCTCTACGAGGTGACGGTCACGGTTCATCATCAGGAGACCGGGAACGCGGGCCTCGACACGGTGACCTTCCAGATCCCCGCGCCGGGGGAGGACTGAGCGCCCTCAGCGCGCCCCGTTCGCCCCGCGCGCCGTAGCCGGGGGGCGGGGCGGCGGCGGGGGCGCGCAGTCGCCCGCAAGCTCCGGCCATCCCGACTCGCGCCGGCGGATCAGCAGCCGGCGCGGGAGCTGTCCGCTCAGCGTGCCGGGCGGCGGCATCTGCCGGGCCAGCGCGCGCGCCGCCTCCGTCTCGCCCGCGCGCAGCAGGCGGCGGAACTCGGCGGCGTCGAGATCGGCAAGTCGGTCCTCGGGGCCGAAATTCAGCCAGCTCAGATGGATGACGGCCTCGGGCAGCGGCCAGACGGCCTCGACGCGGGCCGGCGCCCCGCCTCTCGGCGGCTGAAGGCACAGTCGCCCCTCCGGCCCATGCGCCGCCTGCAGGGCGGCGTAGGCCGTGCGCGCGTCGCCCGGGCGCAGCTCCGCCCCGCGCCGGTCGAACAGGATCTGGCGCATGCGGCCCCGGGCGTCGAGCTGGAAGACCGCGCGGAAGCGCAGCCCCGCAATCTCCGCCCGCCTGAGCACGAAAGCCCCCGCCAGCGGCCCGTAGTCGAGCGAGGCGGGGGTCAGCCCCGAGACGGCCGCCTGCAATTCCTCCGCCGTCATCCCCCATTGCGCCGCGCGCCAGCTCTCCTGCGCGCGCAGCGGCGCGGCGAGGGCGAGCAGCAGCAGGAGGATCAGCGCGCGCAGGACCATCCGGTGGAAATGGGCGGCCCGTCCCCGCGCGCAACCCCGGATCGGACTGGCGCGCCCCCCATCCCCGCCCCTATGTTCCGCCTGAGGCCCATCGCCGCCCGGAGGACGTCATGAGCATTGCGGAGCACGACCGCATCCCCGAGATCGCCCTGGACTGGATCGCGAAGGGCAAGCGCGCCGCGCTCGCCACCGTCGCGCAGACCTGGGGCTCGGCCCCGCGGCCCGCGGGCAGCCAGCTCGCCATCTCCGAGGAGGCGGAGATCATGGGCTCCGTCTCCGGCGGCTGCGTGGAGGGCGCGGTGGTCGCCGAGGCGCTGGAGGCGCTGGAGGACGGCGCCTGCCGGGTGCTGGAATACGGCGTCAGCGACGACGAGGCCTTCGCCGTCGGCCTCGCCTGCGGGGGCACGATCCGCATCGTCGTGGAGCCGATCGATGTCGGCCAGGGCCCGCCGGAAAGCCTTATCCGCGACCTCGCCGCCGCGCGGGAAGCGCGAAAGCCGGTCGTCTACGCCGTGAACCCCGAGAGCTGGGAGCGCCGCCTGCTGGACGCCTCGACCTCCGGCCCGCTGGCGACGGAGGCGCAGGCGCGGCTGGTCTCCGACCGCTCCGGGTTCGCGGAGGTGGAGGGCGCCTCCTGGTTCTTCGGCGTCCACAATCCGCCCCTGCGGATGATCGTGGTCGGCGCCGTGCACATCGCCCAGGCGCTGATGCCCATGGCCCACCTGGCGGGCTACGACGCCACGCTGGTGGACCCGCGCGACGCCTTCGCCACGCCCGAGCGTTTCCCCGGCGAGCGCATCCTGCATGACTGGCCGGACGAGGCGCTGGACCGGCTGGGCCTCGACGCCCGCACCGCCGTGGTCACCCTGACCCACGACCCCAAGCTGGACGACCCGGCCATCCGCCGGGCGCTGGAGGCGGACGTCTTCTATCTCGGCTGCCTCGGCTCCAAGAAAACGCACGCCAAGCGCGTTGCGCGGCTGACCGAGGCCGGCGTGCCGGAGGCAGTGCTGGCGCGCATCCACGCCCCCGTGGGGGCGGATATCGGCGCCGCCACCCCGGCCGAGATCGCCATCGCCGTCCTCGCCCAGATCACCGAGCGTCTGCGCCGGCCCGAGACCCGCCCCGCCGCGGGCGCCGGCGAGGCCGCCGCATGAGGTTCGGGCCCGTCCCTCTCTGCGAAGCGGAGGGGGCGGTCCTGGCCCATTCGCTCTCGCTCGACGGGCGGAGGCTCAAGAAAGGGGGCCGGCTGACCTCCGATGACCTCGCCGCCCTGCGCGCCGCGGGCTTCGAGACGGTCACCGTCGCCCGGCTCGGCCCCGACGACCTGCCCGAGGATCAGGCCGCCGCGCGCCTCGCCTGCGCCCTGGCTCCGCGCCCCCTGGCGCTGGGCGTGAGCCTCGGCGCCCCCTTCACCGGCCGGGCGAACCTGCACGCGCTCGCAGCCGGCGTGCTGCGCGTGGACCGGGCGCTGATCGACGCGGCCAATGCGGCCGACGAGTCGCTGACCATCTCCACGCTCGCCGACTACGCCCGCGTCTCCCCCCGCCAGATGGTCGCCACGGTGAAGATCATCCCCTACGCCGCCCCCCGCGCCGCGCTGGAGCGGGCGGAGGCGATTCTGGCGGCAGGGGAGCCGCTGCGCTGCCATGCAGTGCGCCTGCGCTCCGCCTCGCTGGTGCTCAGCCGCACGCCGGGGATGAAGGAGAAGCTGCTGGACAAGGGCGCCGAGGCCCTGCGCGCGCGCCTCGGGGCGCTGGGCCTCGCCATCGCCGACGAGGCCCGGGTGGATCACGCCGAGGAGCCCCTGGCCCGGGCGATGCGCGCGGCGAAGGGCGAGCTGGTGCTGGTGCTGGGCGGCTCGGCGCCCTCGGACCGGCGCGACGTGGCGCCGGCGGCGGTGGAGGCGGCGGGCGGCCGGCTGGTCCGCTTCGGCATGCCGGTGGATCCCGGCAACCTGATGTTCCTCGGCGAGATCGGGGCGCGCAAGGTGCTGGGCCTGCCTGGCTCCGCCCGCTCCCCCGCGCCCAGCGGCACCGACTGGGTGATGGAGCGCATCGCCTGCGGGCTTGAAGTCACCGCCGGGGACATCGCCGGCATGGGG
>JBNJGE010000344.1:0-3064 GCA_051747505.1 Pseudomonadota bacterium
CCATCCGCGGCCCCACCCTCTTCTCCGGCTACTGGAACGCGCCCGAGACCAACGCCAAGGACTTCCGCGGCGGCTGGTTCCACATGGGCGACATGTTCCGCCGCAACCCCGATGGCAGCCTCGATTTCGTGGACCGCGCCAAGTATCTCATCAAGACCGGCGGCGAGAACGTCTACCCGGCCGAGATCGAGCGCGTGCTCCTCTCCCACCCCGACGTCACCGACGCCGTCGTTGTCCGCGCGAAGGACCCGCGCTGGGGCGAGGCCCCCGTCGCCTTCGTCTCCCGCGCCGCCGACCGGGCGGCGGAGGCCGAGCTCATGTCCCTCTGCCGCGAACAGCTCGCCGGCTACAAGCGCCCGCGCGAGATCCGCTTCGTCCCCGTCGAGGACTTCCCCCGCTCCACCAGCGGCAAGATCCAGCGCCATGTGCTGGAGGAGCGGCTGGCCGCCGAGCAGAAGGCCGGCTGAGACGGAGGGACAGCGCCCGCATCAACCCCGACCCGCCCCAGGCGCATCGGAGGCGCGCGCGAAATACTTCCAAGTATACTTCCAATCAAAGGTGAAATTCAGAACCGCCGGCGCCCGCGCGCCAATTTCTGGCGCGCCCGCATTGCCGTCATCGTTTGCGAAAAGCGCCGGCGGAGGCCCGGCAGGTCACCCGGCATGACGGCGACGGCCCCGCAAGCCGGGGCCGCCCGCCCTCACCGCCCGCGATAGACCGGCTCGCGCTTCTCCATGAAGGCCCTCGGTCCCTCCCGCGCGTCCTCGCTGGCGAAGACAGGCTTCGCGAACTCCGTCTCCATCCTCAGCGCCTCCGCCTCCGGCCGCCCGAGGCATTCGCGGGCCGACCGCCGGATCGCCCGCACCGCCAGCGGCCCGTTGCGCGCGATGCGCCCGGCCATCTCCCAGGCCTCCTCCAGCACCCGCTCCTTCGGGACCACCCGGTTCAGGAACCCCCAGTCCAGCGCCGTATGCGCGTCGATCAGGTCCCCGGTCAGCAGCAGCTCCATCGCCCGCGCATAGGGCATCTGCGCCGGCAGCCGCACGGTCGATCCCCCGGCGGGGAAGATCGCCCACTTCACCTCCTGCACCCCGAAGCGCGCGTCGTCGGAGGCGATCCGCAGATCCGTCCCCTGCACCAGCTCCATCCCGCCCGCGATGGCGAAGCCGTTGATCGCCGCGATCACCGGCTTGTCCACGTCGAAGCCCCGCAGGATGCCCCGCTCCAGCAGCTCGGGATTGTCGCGGAACTTCCGCTCCCACTCGTCCTCCGGCTCCCGCTCCCCGCTCATCAGCGGGATCAGCCGGCCCAGATCAGCCCCCGCGCAGAAGGCCTTTTCCCCCGCGCCGGTGACGATCACCGCCCGCACCCCGTCATCGGCGCGTATCTCCTCGAAGGCCTCCGCCAGCCGCCCCAGCAGCTCGGCGTCGAAGGCGTTTCGCACCTCCGGCCGGTTGAGCGTCAGCAACGCGATATGCTCGCTCTTCTCGATCAGCAGCTTGGACATCTCTCCTCCCCGGACGGAAAGAACCGCCGGAGCGCGACAAGGGCGCCCCGGCGGTCCGGAAACGGGGCCGGCGCATCCGCGCGCCGGCCGCCGGGCTCACTCGTTCTCGGCGGCGAACTTCTCGGAGTTCTCGTTGACCACCTCCCAGACCACGTCCTGATAGGCCGCGATCCAGTCCGTCTGCGGAACCCACTGCTCGCCGTCCCACATCTCGACGCGGGTCTTGCCGCCGCCGCCGTGGTCGTCCTCCGTCACCGTCACCGGCGCCATCAGCCCGTTGGCGTCGAAGTTCTCGATGCTCTCCATGCCCTTCTTCATCTTCTCGGGCGTCAGCGGGGCGCCGTGCTCCTCCAGCGCCAGCCGCGCCCCCTCGAAGGCGACCGAGTAGATGGCGACGCCCGTGTTGTAATAGACGTCCTTCATCTGCTCATCGGGCCCGGCGCCCTCGCCCGCGCCATAGACCTCGTCGAGGATGCGCTGGATGATCGGGATGTCCTGCCCGCCGGCCACGTTGGTCCCGCGCTTGATCCCCGCGGCCTTCTGCGGCCCGAGGTTCTCGATATCCACCTCGTTGAGCCAGTTGACCGAGATGTACTTCTCCATCGGGATCCCGTTGCGCTGCATCTCGCGCGAGGCGACGACATGCATCCCGGCCAGCGACCAGCTGATGATGTAGTCGGGCTGGAAGCGCCGCACCTGAGTCCAGGTGGAGCTCTGGTCCGTGCCGGGCAGCGGATAGGGGAACAGCCCCAGCTCGAAGCCTTCCCTTTCGGCCAGCGTCTCGAGGATCTCGATCGGCTCCTGCCCGAAGGGGTAGTCCACATAGACGAAGGCGATCTTGGCGTCGCTCAGGTCGCCGCCCAGCTCCTGCTTTGCATAGGCCACGTCGTTGGCGGCCTGCCCCCAGTAGGTCGGCCCCACGGGGAAGACCTGGGTGAAGACCTCGCCGTTCACCGCGTCGCCGCGCCCGACCAGGCTCTGCAGCAGGATGTTCTTGTCCTTCATGATCCGCGGCAGCACCGCGATCGAGACGGGGGTGGAGAGCATGTCGAAGATGAACACGCCCTCGCGCTTGAGCCGCTCGTAGCACTCGATGCCGCGCTGGGGCTCGTTGCCGTGGTCCTGCACCACCAGCTCGACGGGGTGGCCCGCGATGCCTCCGTCCATGTTGGTCAGCGTCGCCAGGTCCCGCGCCGCCTGCACCACCTGCGGGCTGATGAAGGTGTAGGACTTCGACAGGTCGTAGCACATCCCGAAGCGGATGGGCTCCTTGTCCTGCGCCGCGGCGCCTCCCGCGGCGAGGGCGAGGCCGACCGCGGCCCCGATCATGCCGATTGCGTGTCTCATTGACGTTTCCTCCACTGTTGTCTGTTCGCCCGGACTTCAGGACAGCCAGCGTTTCCGTCGACGGTAGTGCTTGATGTCGCGGAAATTCTTTCCCTCGCCGTGCCCGCCCAGGTAGAACTCCTGTATATCCGAATTGGCCTTCAGCGCCTCGGCCGTGTCGTGCATCACCACGCGCCCGTTCTCGATCAGGTAGCCGTGGGAGACGATCTC
>JBNJGE010000345.1:0-3030 GCA_051747505.1 Pseudomonadota bacterium
GCCGCTGATGCAGGCGGTGCTGGCGGACCTGGCGCTGGACTGGCTGGGGAGCCTCGCGCTGGTGATGCGGGTGGCGCGGGCCTTCGACGGGCGGTCGGCGGAGGACCGGGCCTTTGCGCGGCTGTCGGTGGCGCTGGCGAAGTACTGGACGAACAAGCGCTGCCCGGGCGTGACCTACGAGGCGATGGAGTGCCTCGGTGGCGCCGGTTACGTGGAAGAGTGCCCGATGCCGATGCTGTATCGGGAGGCGCCGTTGAACTCGATCTGGGAAGGGTCGGGCAACGTCATCTGCCTCGACGTGCTGCGCAGCCTGGCCAAGGCGCCGGAGGGAGCGGAGGCGCTGGCCGCGGAGCTCTCGGCCCGCAGGGGTGAGGACCGGCGCTTCGACGCGGCGCTGGAGGACGCGCTGGCCCGTCTCGCCCGCCCGCAGGAGGCGCAGGCGCGCATGCTGACGGAGCGGCTGGCGCTGCTGCTACAGGCCAGCGAGCTGATGCGCGGCGGCGAGCCGGCGGCGGCGGAGGGGTTCCTCGCCACCCGGCTGGCGGGGGAGTGGGGGCGCACGGCGGGGACGCTGCCGGAGGGGACCGACGCCGCCCGCATCGCCGAGCTGATCTGAAGCCGCGGGCCGTTCAGGAACGCCGCCCGCCGGAGATGTGTTTACCGGGCGGACAGGAACCCCGGGGCGGCGGGCGCGGCCGGCCGCCGGATCAGACGGAGGCGGAACCATGGAAGGCATAGGTTGGCTGGCGTTTCTCTTCATCGGCCTGTTGGCCGGGTGGATCGCCGAACAGATCATGGGCCGGAACCACGGCCTGCTCATCAATCTCGTGGTGGGGGTGGTCGGCGCTTATCTTGGCGCCTTCATCTTCAGCCTCCTCGGCTTCGCGGCGGGGGGCTTCATCGCCATGCTGGTGGTGGCCACGGTCGGGGCCGTGGTCCTGCTGGCGATCGTCGGGCTGGTCCGCGGGCGGAGCTGAGCCGCGCGGCCCGGGCCGGGCCGCGCAACGCGAAACGGGGCCGCGCGATGCGCGGCCCCGTTCCTGTCCGATCCCTGTCCCGGTCGGGACGGTCCGGCCCCCGGAGGGGCCGGAGGGCGGATCACATCATGCCGCCCATGCCGCCCATGTCGGGCATGCCGCCGCCGGCGCCGGCGCCCTGGCCCTGCTTCTCGGGCTTGTCGGCGACCATGGCCTCGGTGGTGATGAGCAGCGCGGCGACGGAGGCGGCGTCCTCCAGCGCGGTGCGAACGACCTTGGCGGGGTCGATCACGCCGAACTTGAACATGTCGCCGTACTCCTCGGTCTGGGCGTTGAAGCCGAAGTTGCGGTCATCCGACTCCAGCACCTTGCCCGCGACCACGGCGCCGTCGAGGCCCGCGTTCTGCGCGATCTGGCGCAGCGGCCACTGCAGGGCGCGGCGGACGATGGCGATGCCGGCGTTCTGGTCGGCGTTCTCGCCCTTCAGGCCCTCGAGCGCCTTGGAGGCCCAGAGCAGCGACACGCCGCCGCCCGGCACCACGCCCTCCTGCACCGCGGCGCGGGTGGCGTTCAGGGCGTCGTCGACGCGGTCCTTGCGCTCCTTCACCTCGACCTCGGAGGCGCCGCCGACGCGGATCACCGCGACGCCGCCGGCGAGCTTGGCCAGCCGCTCCTGCAGCTTCTCGCGGTCGTAGTCGGAGGTCGTCTCCTCGACCTGCTGACGGATCTGGGCGACGCGGGCCTCGATCTCGGACTTCTCGCCGAGGCCGTCGACGATGGTGGTCTCGTCCTTCGTGATGCGGACCTTCTTGGCCTGGCCCAGCATCTCGATGCCGACGTTCTCGAGCTTCATGCCGAGATCCTCGGACACCACCTGGCCGCCGGTCAGGATCGCGATGTCCTGCAGCATGGCCTTGCGGCGGTCGCCGAAGCCCGGGGCCTTGACGGCGGCGATCTTCAGGCCGCCGCGCAGCTTGTTCACCACCAAGGTGGCCAGGGCCTCGCCCTCGACGTCCTCGGCGATGATCAGCAGGGGCTTGCCGGTCTGGATGATCGACTCGAGCAGCGGCACCATCGGCTGCAGCGAGCTGAGCTTCTTCTCGTGCAGGAGGATGTAGCAGTCCTCCAGCTCGGCGATCATCTTGTCGGCGTTGGTGATGAAGTAGGGCGAGAGGTAGCCGCGGTCGAACTGCATGCCCTCGACGACCTCGGTCTCGGTCTCGGTGCCCTTGTTCTCCTCGACCGTGATGACGCCCTCGTTGCCGACCTTCTGCATGGCGTCGGCGATCTGGCGGCCGATCTCCTTCTCGCCGTTGGCGGAGATGGAGCCGACCTGGGCGACCTCGTCGGAGTCGTTGACCGGGCGGGCGGAGTCCTTGATCGCCTGCACGGCCTTGTCCACGGCCTGGTCGATGCCGCGCTTGACGTCCATCGGGTTCATGCCGGCGGCGACCGACTTCAGACCCTCCTTGACGATCGCCTGGGCGAGCACGGTGGCGGTGGTGGTGCCGTCGCCGGCCTCGTCATTGGTGCGCGAGGCCACTTCCTTGACCATCTGCGCGCCCATGTTCTCGAAGTGATCCTCGAGCTCGATCTCCTTGGCGACGGTCACGCCGTCCTTGGTGATGCGCGGCGCGCCGAAGGATTTCTCGAGAACCACGTTGCGGCCCTTGGGGCCGAGAGTGACCCTCACCGCGTCGGCGAGGATATTGACGCCGCGAAGCATGCGGTCGCGGGCGTCGGTGTCGAATTTCACGTCCTTGGCCATCTTTGTCGGCTCCTGTCAGGAATCTGGTCGTTGCGAAAAGCGGCCGGTTCAGGCGGCCTGCGCGGCCTTGGAGTCGCCAAGGATCCCGAGGATGTCGGACTCCTTCATGATCAGCATCTCCTGGCCGTCGAGGGTGACCTCGGTGCCGGACCACTTGCCGAACAGGATCCGGTCGCCCTTCTTGACGGCGGGCGCGATCAGCTCGCCGTTCTCCTTGCGGGCGCCCTCGCCGACGGCGACGACCTCGCCCTCCTGCGGCTTCTCCTTGGCGGTGTCGGGGATGAT
>JBNJGE010000346.1:0-3027 GCA_051747505.1 Pseudomonadota bacterium
GTCCTCAGCCCGCCTCGGCGGGGGCGTCGCCCGCCTCCGCGCGCGGCTCCGCGCCCCACGGCTCGGGGGCGACGGGGGCGTCGGGCCGGATCTTCTGGAAACCCTCGACGATCACGCGGTCGCCGGGGGCGAGGCCTTCCTCGATCACCCAGCGCCCGTCCACCGCGCGCCCGATCGCCACCCCGCGCCGGCGGGCGACGTCCTCCCCGTCCACGATCAGCAGCCAGGGCTCCCCGCCCGGGCCGCGCTGAACGGCCTGCTTCGGCACGGCCAGCGCCCGGGGCTCCACGCCCTGCTCGATCAGCACGCGCACATACATCCCCGGCAGCAGGTCGCCCTCGGGGTTGGGAAAGGCCGCGCGCAGCGTCACCTGCCCCGTGGTCGCGTCAACCGTCGCCTCCGAGAACAGCAGGCGCCCGTCATGGGCGTAGCCGCTGCCGTCGTCGAATCGCAGCTGCACGGTGGCGGCCCCGTCGGCGGACCGCTCCAGCTCCCCCGACTTCCAGGCCCGGCGCAGCGCCATCAGCGCCCGCGCGGGCTGGGTGAAATCGGCGTAGACGGGGTCGAGCTGCTGGATGGTCGCCAGGCTCTCCGCCCCGCTGGCGGTCACCAGCGCGCCCTCGGTGATCCGCGCGCGGCCGATGCGCCCGGCGATCGGGGCGCGCACCTCGGCGTGCCGCAGGTCGAGCTCGGCGGCGGCCAGCTCCGCCTCCGCCACCGCGACGCTGGCATTCGCCACCGCCAGCGCCGCGATGGCGTCGTCATAGGCCTGGGCGCTCACCACGTTGCGCTCGCGCAGGGCCTCCTGCCGGTCGGCGGCCTGCTCGGCGGCGCGGCGCTGGGCCTCGGCGCGCGTCACCGTGGCGCGGGCGCGTTCCACCTGCACGCGGAAGCGTTCGGGGTCGATGCGGTAGAGCACGTCCCCCTCCGCGACCTCCGATCCCTGCTTGAACACCCGCTCCGTCACGATGCCCGCGACGCGCGGGCGCACCTCCGCGATGCGGGTCGGGGCGATGCGCCCGGGCAGCTCGTTGACCAGCGGAATCGCCTCCTCCTGCACGGTGACGACGGCGACGGGCTGAGGCGGCCGCTCTCCGCCCCCGCCCTCCTGCGCCGCGCCGGCCCCGGGGCCGTCATCGCATCCGGCCAGCAGCAGGGCGACGAAGGCGAGGGCCGCGGCGGGCGCGGCGCGTCGAAGCCAGGCGGTCATGATGCGTCTCCTTCCGCTCCGGCAGGCGCGGGGCGCGGCGCCCGCTCGGGCGCGGCGCGCGCCAGCCAGGCGATCTCGTCCAGTATCCGGGCGCGCTCCTCGGGCGCGAAGCGCAGCAGGTCGAAGCGCTCCAGGCTCTGCAGCCCCTCCGCCGCGAGGAAGGCCAGCAGCGCGCCGCGCGGGCTGGCGGAGCTTTCCAGCACGTCGTCGATCCAGCCGCGGAGCAGGTCGCTGATGGGGGCGAGCAGGGCGCGGTTGCGCGCGAGGCCCGCATGCAGGGCGATCAGCACCTCCCGGTCGCCCTCCGTGATCGCTTCGTCGGCCAGCGCGATGCGCGCGCGCACCGCCGCGTCCGGCTCCCCCTCCCGCGCGCGGCGCGCGGCGTTCACGCGCGCCTCGTCCTGCGCCAGGCGGCGCTCCACCATCGCCTCGACCAGCGCGTTCTTGGAGCGGAAGCCGTAGAGGACGCTGGCCTTGCTGATGCCGGTCTCCGCCGCCACCGCATCGAGCGTGAGCCGCGCCGCGCCGTCCCGGCGCACGACCCGCTCGGCCGCGTCCAGCAGCTTCTCCCGGCTCACGACCCGCTTGCGCCCCATCCCGACCGCACCTCCGCACGTTTCCGACCAGCCGGTCGAATATAGGGCCGCCCCCGCAGGGTCAAGCGCGAGCCAACGCCCGCCCCCGGCCGCGGAAATCGTTTGCACGCCCCGCCCGCGACATCGCATTACCCGGACAACGCCCTGTCCGTCCGAACCCGCGCGGGAGCGGCCATGCCCACGCCACCCCCGGGCCCCCGGCGGCCCGCCGACCGATGACGCGCAGCGACGCCCGCCAGCTCGCCGAGGCGGCCGCGACGCTTCTGGACGCGGCGCTGGCTGAGGCCCGCCCGATCTCCGGCGGTCTCAGCCAGGTCATCCTCACGCGCTTCGCCTCGGGCCAGGAAGCCGTCGTCAAGACCGGCCCCGCCCCGCGCGCCGAGGCCGAGATGCTGCAGGCGATCCGCGCCGCCGGCGCCCCCGCCCCCGCGGTCCTCGCCGTCTCCGACACGGTCCTCGTCCTGGAGCGCCTGCCCGAATCCGGCGCCCTCGCCCCCCGCGGCTGGGCGGAGCTCGGCGCCGCCGTCCGGCGCCTGCACGACGCCCGGGGCGAGACCTGTGGCTGGCCGCGCGACTACGCCTTCGGCGAGGTCGCCATCCCCAACGCGCCCGCCGGCTCCTGGCCCGAATTCTGGGCCGAGCGCCGCCTCCTGCCCGAGGCCCCCGCCCTGCCCCCCGCCCTCGCCCGGCGGGTGGAGCGCCTGGCCCGCGCGCTGCCCGACCGGCTGCCCGCGCATCCGCCCCCCGCGCTCCTGCACGGCGATCTCTGGATCGGGAACGTGGTGGCCCATGGAGGGCGCCTGTCGGGCCTCATCGACCCCGCCTGCTGCCACGGCGACGCGGAGGCGGACCTCGCCATGCTCCACCTCTTCGGCGCCCCCGGCCCCGACTTCCACGCCGCCTACGGCCCCCTACCCCCGGGGGCCGAGGACCGGCGGCCCATCTACCAGCTCTGGCCCGCGATCGTGCATCTGCGCCTGTTCGGCGGCGGCTATCGCGGGCTGGTCGAACGCCTTCTCGACGAAGCCGGCGCCTGACCGCCGCCTCACTCGTGGCGCAGCGCCTCGATCGGGTCCATGCGCGCCGCGCGCCGCGCCGGGAAATACCCGAACACGATCCCCACCACCGCCGAGAAGCCGAAGGCCAGCGCCACGATCTGCGGATCGGGCAGGAAGGGCACGCCCATGCGCCCCGTGGCGACGAAGGCGAAGCCCAGCCCCG
>JBNJGE010000347.1:0-3018 GCA_051747505.1 Pseudomonadota bacterium
GTAGAACTCCTGTATATCCGAATTGGCCTTCAGCGCCTCGGCCGTGTCGTGCATCACCACGCGCCCGTTCTCGATCAGGTAGCCGTGGGAGACGATCTCAAGCGCCGCCAGCGCGTTCTGCTCCACCAGCAGCACCGACAGGCCCTGCTCGGCGTTGATGCGCCTGATGATGTCGAAGATCTCCGCCACCAGGAACGGCGCGAGCCCGAGGCTCGGCTCGTCCAGCATCAGCAGCTTGGGCTGGGTCATCAGCGCCCGCCCGATGGCCAGCATCTGCTGCTCCCCGCCCGAGAGATACCCGGCCGAGGAGTTCCGCCGCTCGTGGAGCCGCGGGAAATAGCCGTAGATGCGGTCCTTCTCCCGCGCCAGCTCCGCCGAGGACATGGAGGGCGGCGCCGCCGCGATCAGGTTCTCGTCCGGGGTCAGGTGCTCGAACACCCGCCGCCCCTCCAGCACATGCGCGATGCCCAGCTCCACCCGCTTCTGCGGCGAGAGCTCCAGCACCGAGCGGCCCTCAAAGGCCACGTCCCCGCGGTTGACCTTCCCCCGCTCCGCCTTCAGCAGCCCGCTCACCGCCTTCAGCGTGGTGCTCTTGCCCGCGCCGTTGGAGCCCAGAAGCGCGACCATGCCCCCCTTGGGCACCTCCAGCGAGACGCCCTTGATGGCCAGCAGCACGAGGTCGTAGACCACCTCCACGCTGTTGAGCGAGAGCGCCGGCGTGAGGTGAGCTTCCGCGTCCTTCATGCCCGCGCCCTCACTTCTTCACATAGTCGAAGGGCCACACCAGGAAGTAGTTCCGGATGTTGGCGTAGATCTTGCCCAGCCCCAGCGGCTCCACCAGCAGGAAGCCGACGATCAGCGCGCCGTAGGCCGCGTTCGGCACATGCGCCAGCGTCTCGGGGCTGAGCCGGAGGTCCATCATCTGCGCCGCCCCGCCCACGAGGTTGTTGGCCACCGTCGGCGCCAGCAGGATCAGCGCCACGCCCAGATAGGTGCCGATGATGCTGCCCAGCCCGCCCACGATCACCATCGCCAGCACCTGGATGGAGACGTTGACGTTGAACTGCTCCGGCGCGACCAGGAAGTAGAAGGTCGCCGCCAGGATCGCCCCGCTCACCCCCGCGATGAAGGCGGAGGCGGCGAAGGCCAGCAGCTTGTAGCCGAAGCTGTTCACCCCCAGCACGGCGGCGGCGTAGTCCTTCTCCCGCACCGCCACCAGCGCGCGGCCCAGCCCGGTGCGCCGCAGGTTCAGCAGGAAGATCGTGACCAGCACGCACCAGCCCAGCGCCACGTAATACAGCCCCGCCGAGCTCTCGATCGGGAAGCCCAGCAGCGCGAAGGTCGGCGACTGGAGCGAGGCGTGCGTCCCCCCGCTGATCGCCGGCGAATGCCCCAGGATCCAGTCCACGATGAACTGCATCGCCAGCGTGGTCAGCGCCAGATACAGCCCCTTCACCCGCAGCGCGGCGACCGAGAAGACGCTGCCCACCAGCGCCGCGCCCAGCCCCCCGATCAGCAGCGAGAACTCCCACGGGATGCCGAAGCGCGCCGCATGGACCGCCGAATAGGCCCCCACGGCCATCACCGCCGCGTAGCCCAGGTGCAGCTGCCCCGCCCAGCCCAGCACCAGGTTCAGCCCCAGCGCCGCGGCCGTCCAGATCAGCCAGGGCAGCAGGTAGCTGTTGAGCGCAAGCTCCCCGAACAGCAGCGGCGCCGCCAGCCCCAGCAGCAGCGCCCCCCAGACCAGGTTGCGGTCGGCCGGGATCGGGAACAGCCGCGTCTCGGAGAGGTAGCTGGTGTGACGAATGCCCGAGAGACGATAGAACACGGCCTCAGATCCTCTCGATGTCGTGGCGGCCGAACAGCCCGTGCGGGCGGATCATCACCGTCAGGATCAGGATGAAGGCGACCACCAGGTCCCGGCTGCCGCCCCCCACCAGCGGGTCGAGGTAGAAGGAGCCGGTGTTCTCGATCACCCCGATCAGGATGCCCGCGACGATGGCGCCCAAGATGCTGTCCAGCCCCCCCAGCACCGCCACCGTGATCCCCTTGAGCAGCAGCAGCGACAGGGCCTGGTCCACGCCCTGGATCTCGCCCCAGATCACCCCCGCGGCCACCGCGACGACCGAGGCCAGCGCCCAGCTCAGCCCCACGCCGCGCTCGACGGAGATGCCCACCGACCACGACGCCATGTAGTCGTCCGAGATCGCGCGCAGACGCACCCCCATCCGCGTGCGGAAGAACAGCATGAAGCCCACGAACAGGGCGACCGCCACGCCGGCGCCCAGCAGGTGGATGCGGCTGATCAGGATGTCGCCCAGGAACAGCGGCTCGAAGCTCACCCCCAGCCCCATGGGCCGGGTGGTCCCGCCCCAGATCGTCATCGTCGTCGCGCGCAGGAAGATGTCGAGGCCCAGCGTCATCATCAGGATCATGACGATCGGCCGCCCGGCGAGCCTGCGCAGCGCCAGCTTCTCGATCCCCAGCCCCACCCCGAACATGATCGGGATCGCGATGAGGATCGACAGCCACAGCGGCAGCCCCAGCTGGTGGCTGAAGGCCAGCACCACATAGGCGCCCAGCATGGTCAGCGCCCCCTGCGCCAGGTTGGGCACCGAGGAGGACTTGTAGATCAGGACCAGCCCGATCGCGAACAGCGAGTAGAGCAGCCCCGTCAGCGCCCCGTTGGCCGCGAGCTCCCCCAGCAGGATCAGGTCCATCTCACGCCTCCCTCACGGCGAGGGTGCGCTTCACCACGCCGGTCTCTCCGGTCTCGTAGGTCACCTTCGCCTCCATCTCGACGGCCTTTTCGCCCGCGTGCAGCGCCTCGATCACGGGCGCGTAGCGCTCCTCCACCACCTTGCGGCGCAGCTTGCGCGTGCGGGTGATCTCCCCGTCATCGGGGTCGAACTCCTTGTGCAGGCTGACATAGCGGTGCAGGCGCAGCGCCTCGGGCAGCGTCTCGTTCACCCGGCGCACCGCGTCGCGCAGAAGCGCGTTGACCTCCTCGCGCTGCGA
>JBNJGE010000348.1:0-3011 GCA_051747505.1 Pseudomonadota bacterium
AGCAGCTTGTCGCGCCGCGCCTGCGCCTTGAACTGCATCTCCGCGTCATGCGCGAACTTCTTCTCGAACGCCTGCTCGCGATCGTCGAAGCCTGTCATCTCGATCCTCCGGCTTGATGGCCACGGGCCGGCGGACGCCCCGCCGCTCCGCCGCCCTTTTAGACGCCTCTCGCGCCCAAGCCTACCCTCGCGCGGGCGCGAATCCTTGCGGCAGGTCAAGCGATGGCGTATCCGCGCTCTCACCTTCGGCGCGCGGGCCCGCCCACGCGCCCCGATTTGTTTGCGAGGACCCGCATGGCGCGCCGCAGAATGGTCTACGAGGGCAAGGCCAAGATCCTCTACGAGGGCCCCGAGCCCGGCACCCTGATCCAGTACTTCAAGGACGACGCCACCGCCTTCAACGCCGAGAAGCAGGAGGTCGTGGACGGCAAGGGCGTGCTCAACAACCGCATTTCCGAGCACGTCATGGCCGGCCTGAACGGCATCGGCGTGCCCACCCATTTCATCCGCCGCATCAACATGCGCGAGCAGCTGATCCGCGCCTGCGAGATCATCCCGCTCGAGGTCGTGGTGCGCAACGTCGCCGCCGGCAGCCTCGCCAAGCGCCTCGGGCTGGAGGAGGGCACGCCCCTGCCCCGCCCGATCATCGAGTTCTACTACAAGGACGACAAGCTCGGCGATCCCATGGTCACCGAGGAGCACATCGCCGCCTTCAACTGGGCCTCCCAGCAGGACGTGGACGACATCATCGCGCTGGCCCTGCGCGTGAACGACTTCCTGTCGGGGATGATGCTGGGCGTCGGCATCAAGCTGGTGGACTTCAAGATCGAGTGCGGCCGGGTCTACGAGGGCGACTTCCAGCGCATCATCGTCGCCGACGAGATCAGCCCCGACTCCTGCCGCCTGTGGGACGTCAAGACCGGGCGCAAGCTCGACAAGGACGTCTTCCGCCGCGATCTCGGCTCGCTGGCGGAGGCCTACACCGAGGTCGCCGCCCGGCTGGGCATCATGCCCCGCCGGCAGGCCCGCTCCGGCGACGGCCCCAAGCTCGTGCACTGAGCGCGGGCCGTGCGCCGCCCGCTCGCCGCAGCCCTCGGCCTCGCGCTGCTCGCCGCCGCCGGCGCCCTCCTTCTCGCCCGGTGGGAGGCCGCCCCCTCCCTGAGCTTCCGCGACCACCCCTCCGCCCCCGGCTTCCGCATCCTCGCCGCCGGGGGCGGCGCCTCGGCCGGCGACGTCCTCTCCGCCATCCTCGCGCCCCCGGAGGAGACCCGCCCCCCGGCCTCAGGGAATCTCTGCCGCGACCTCTGGTCCGCCCCCGGCCTGCCCGCCTCCGGCCCCGCGGGGGACCGCCCGCGCCTCGCCGTCTTCTCCGACGCCAACTGCCCCTTCTGCCGCCGCCTCGACGAGACCCTGGAGGCGCTTCTGGCCGACCGCCCCGACCTGCGCCTCGTCCACCACGAATGGCCGGTGCTCGCCGAATCCTCCGTCACCGCCGCCCGCGCCGCCCTCGCCGCCGCCCGCCAGGACGCCTTCCGTCCCGTCCAGCGCCGCCTCCTGAAGTCGAGCTTCCTGCCCACGCCCGCCTATGTCCGCGCCGTGGCCGAGGCCGAGGGGCTCGACGCCGACCGCCTGCTCGACGACATGCAGGCCCCGGCGATCGACCGCACGCTGGCCGCCACCGCCCGCGCCGCCCGCGCCCTTGGCCTGCAGGGCACGCCCGCCCTCGTGGTCGGCGGAACGCTGGCCGAAGGCGCCATCGACCGCGCGACGATCGAGGCCCTGATCGAGGCCGAGACGGAGCGCGCCGAGCGCCCCTGCCCCTGACGGGGGCGGCCTCGCGCCAAGCGGCGCCGGCCGCCTTTCCCCGAGGCAGGGACCGCCGCAGTTCATGGCGCTGTCTCGCAGACGAAGACGGCAATGCGGGCGCGCCAGAAATTGGCGCGCGGGCGCCGGGGGTTCTGAATTTCACCTTTGATTGATAAATATAATTGGGGAAGTACTTTACGCGCGCCGAAAAATTCCGCAGGGGAAAAGTCATGCCTATGGGCCCCGGGCCTGACCTGCGCCTGCCCGGAACCGGTACGGCGGAACATCTCCATGACAGGTCTCGAGCCCGTTCCTTGCGCCGGCGCCCCCCTTCGTCGAACGCGCCACGACCGACGCCGGCCTCCGCCCGGGAGAAACCCGGCCCCCGATCCCTGTAACCGCAACGCCATTCGCGCCCCGGCCGGCTTGAGGGCGCGAACGACGTCGTGCATCGGGCTCGCGCGGTCCCGCCCCGGGGCGCCATCGCCCCTGGCCCCGCTCGCCCGCGTCGCCGCGCCCGCTTGCCAGCCCGCGCGTCCCGCGTTACGTCCGCCCCGACCCGGCCGCGAAAGGAGACCCGCCCATGAAGGCCCGCGTCCACGTCTCGCTCAAATCCGGCGTGCTCGACCCCCAGGGCGAGGCCATCCGCCACGCCCTCGGCGCCTTGGGCTTCGACGGCGTGCGCTCCGTGCGTCAGGGCAAGCTCATCGAGCTCGACCTGGAGGAGCAGGACCCCGACCGCGCCCGCGCCGAGGTGGAGCGCATGTGCGAGGCCCTCCTCGCCAACCCCGTCATCGAGTCCTACTCCATCGAGATCGCCTGATGCGCGCCGCCGTCATCGTCTTCCCCGGCTCCAACTGCGACCGCGACATGGCCGTCGCCCTGGGCGAGGCCTCGGGCCGCGCGCCGCACATGGTCTGGCACAAGGACACCGAGCTGCCGCCGGGCCTCGACGTCATCGCGCTGCCCGGCGGCTTTTCCTTCGGCGATCACCTGCGCTCCGGCGCCATCGCCGGCAAGTCGCCCATCATGCGCGCCGTGGCCGAGTTCGCCCATCGCGGCGGCCATGTGCTGGGCGTGTGCAACGGCTTCCAGGTCCTTACCGAGACCGGCCTGCTCCCCGGCGCCCTGCTCCGCAACGCCGGCATCCGCTTCCTGTGCAGGCGCGTCGTCCTGCGGGTGGAGACGACCGACAGCCCCTTCACC
>JBNJGE010000349.1:0-3005 GCA_051747505.1 Pseudomonadota bacterium
CTCGTCTGGCAGAGGAAGCGCATGAACGAGAGCGCGACATCCGGGGCGCGGGGGGCCGCGCCGGACATCCGCAGGCTGGAGGCCGTCATCCTCGACATGGACGGGGTGGTGACGGACACCCGCCGCGCGCACGAGGCCGCCTGGAAGGCCCTGTTCGACGGCTACCGGGAGGAGCGCGCGGAACGCGGAGAGGCCCCCTACGCCCCCTTCACGCCCGAGGACTACCGCGAGCATCTCGACGGCAAGCCCCGCTTCGACGGCCTGCGCGACTTCCTCGCCTCCCGCGGGATCGAGCTGCCGGAGGGCGCGCCCGACGACGGCCCCGAGGCCGAGACCGTCCGCGGGCTGGGCGCGCGCAAGAACGCCCGCTTCCGCGACTGGCTCGCCTCCCGCCACGTGGACACGCATGACGACGCCCTCGCCCTGCTGCGCGGCCTGCGCGAGGCCGGGGTGAAGACGGCCGTCATCTCCGCCAGCCGAAACGCGCAGGCGGTGCTGGAGAACGCCGGCGTGGCGGATCTCTTCGACGCCCGCGTGGACGGCGTGGAGATGGCCGAGGCCGGCCTGCCCGGAAAGCCCGACCCCGCCATCTTCCTGCGCGCGGCGGAGAAGCTGGGCGCCGACCCCGCCCGCGCCGCCGTCGTCGAGGACTCGCTGGCGGGCGTGGAGGCCGGCGCCCGCGGCGGCTTCGCTCTCGTCGTGGGCGTGGACCGCTCCCCTGACGGGAGCGAGACGGAGGCGCTGGAATCCCGCGGCGCCCACCGCGCCGTGCGCGATCTGCTGGCGCTGTGGCCCGGCAAGCCCCCCGCGCCGCGCCGGCTCGACGCCCTGCCCTCCGCCTTCGACGGCGAGGACATCCTGCGCTCACGCCTCTGCGCCCCGCGCCTGGCGGTGTTTCTCGACTATGACGGCACCCTCACCCCCATCGTGCCGCGCCCCGAGGACGCGGTGCTGAGCGGGGAGACGCGCGAGGCCATGCGCGCGCTCGCCCGCCACGCCTCCGTCGCCGTGATCTCCGGGCGCGACCTGCAGGACGTGCGCGAGCGCGTCGGCCTGCCCGATCTCGTCTACGCCGGCAGCCACGGCTTCGACATCTCCGGCCCCGACCTGCGCAAGGAGGCCGAGCGCGCCGCCGACTTCCTCCCCGCCCTCGACGCCGCCGAGGCGGAGCTGACCGAGGCCCTCGGCGCCCTCGAGGGCGTGCAGGTGGAGCGCAAGAGGTTCTCCATCGCCGTCTATTATTGCCGCGCGGACGCCGACGCCGCCGAACGGGCGCAGGCCGCCGCCCGCAGGGCCGGCGCGCGCGAGGGGCTGCGCGCCTCCCCCGGCCGCAAGATCGTGGAGGTCCAGCCCGACATCGACTGGGACAAGGGCCGCGCCGTCCTGTGGCTGATGGAGACGCTGGGCCTCGACGGCGAGGACGTCGCCGCCCTCTATGTCGGCGACGACGTCACCGACGAGGACGCCTTCCGCGCGCTGGCCCGCCGCCCACGGGCGCTGGGCGTGGCCGTGCGCGGGAGCGAGGACCGGGGCACCTGGGCCGCGGCGGCCCTGGCCGACACCGACGAGACGGCGCGCCTTCTGCGCCGCCTCTGCGACTGGCGCGAGGAGGACGAGCAGGCATGAGCGACGGCTGGCGTCTGGTCTACGAGAACTACGCGCCCGAGCAGGAAGGCCTGCGCGAGACGCTGTGCACGCTGGGCAACGGCGTGTTCTTCACCCGCGGCGCGGCGCCCGACTCCTGGGCCGACGGCGTCCACTACCCCGGAACCTACCTCGCCGGCGGCTACGACCGGCTGACCACCCATGTCGCCGGGCGCGACATCGAGAACGAGGACCTGGTCAACCTGCCCAACTGGCTGGTCTTCATGATCCGCATCGAGGACGGCCCCTGGCTGCGCCCCGCCGCCTGCGAGCATCTGGACTACCGCCAGGAGCTGGACCTGGAGCGCGGCCTCCTCTCCCGCAGTCTGCGCTTCCGCGACCCCGAGGGCCGCACCCTGCGCTGGCAGGAGCGCCGCCTGATGAGCCTGCAGGACCCCCACCTCGCCGGCCTCGAAGTCGAGATCACGGCCGAGGACTGGTCCGGCCGCCTCTCCCTGCGCTCCGGCCTCGACGGCTCGGTGATCAACGACGGCGTGGCGCGCTACCGCAACCTCCGCGGCCGCCACCTGGAGACGCTGGACCGCGGCCGCGACGAGGCCGGCCCCATCTGGCTGCTCAGCCGCACCGTGCAGTCGCGCCTCGAGGTCGCCATGGCCGCGCGCCTGCGCCTGTTCCTCGACGAGGAGGCCGTGGCGCCGGAGCGGACCACCGACGCCCAGGCCGACCTGATCGCCGAGGAGGCGAGCGTGGAGATGCGCCCCGGCCGCGTCCTGCGCGCCGAGAAGATCGTCGCGCTGCACAGCGCCCGCGACAACGCCATCTCCCAGCCCGCCCTCGCGGCGCGGGAGCGCGCGACCCACGCCCCCGACTTCCCCGGCCTGCTGGAGGGCCACGCCCGCGCCTGGGCCCATATGTGGGAGCAGTTCGACCTGCGCCTGGAGACCGGGGACGACCACGAGGCCCAGCTCAAGCTGCGCCTTCACCTCTTCCACCTCGCCCAGACGGTGACGCGGCACACCGCCGGGCGCGACGTGGGCGTGCCGCCCCGCGGCTGGACCGGCGAGGCCTACCGCGCCCACATCATGTGGGACGAGCTCTTCGTCTTTCCCCTGTTCAACCTGCGCTGCCCCTCGCGCACGCGGTCGGTGCTTCTCTACCGCTACCACCGCCTCGACTCCGCCCGCCGCCTCGCCCGCTCGCTGGGCCTCGAAGGGGCCTGCTTCCCCTGGCAGTCGGGCTCCGACGGGCGGGAGGAGAGCCAGGTGATTCACCTCAACCCCGCCTCCGGGCGCTGGATCCCGGACACCTCCAACCGCCAGCGCCACATCAGCTCGGCGGTCGCCTACAATGTCTGGCACTACTACGAGGTCACCGGCGACCAGCAGTTCCTCTGCGACCAC
>JBNJGE010000350.1:0-3004 GCA_051747505.1 Pseudomonadota bacterium
GTCTCGAAGTCGCCGGAGCTCTGACCGTGGCAGGTGTAGTCGAAGCGCAGGAAGGCCAGCCCGCGCGACCGGCACAGCCCCTCCAGCGCCGTGGCCTTCGTCCCCGTCATGTCGGATCGGAACCCGCCCAGGAACACCACCCCGGGCCGGCCGTCCGACTCGTCGGCCGCATAGGTCCTGTGGTAGGCGATCCGCCGGCCGTCCTCCGTCTCGAGGACCTCCGGCTCGGGAGACGTCTCGCTCATGGATAACACGGGCTCCTCTGACAGCGCGGGCGCGCAGCCTACCGCGCCCCCGCGCGATGTCGAGCCCGGCCCCGTCGTCCTCCAGCTCGTCCCCGCGCTGGAGACCGGCGGGGTGGAGCGCGGCACGATCGAGATCGCCGCCGCCATCGCCGCCGCCGGCGGCCGCGCGCTGGTCGCCAGCCGGGGCGGACGGATGGAAGGGGCGCTCGCCCGCGCGGGCGGCGTGCTGATCCGCCTCGACGTGGGCGCCAAGAGCCCGCTGGCCATCCGCCGCAACGCCAGGATTCTCGCCGACATCGCCCGCGCCGAGGGGGTGCAGATCATTCATGCCCGCTCCCGCGCGCCCGCCTGGGCGGGCTGGCTGGCGTCGCGCGAGACGGGCCTGCCCTTCGTCACCACCTGGCACGGCGTCTATCGCGAGAACTTCCCCCTCAAGCGCCTCTACAACGGCGTCATGGCCCGCGGCCGCCCCACCATCGCCGTCTCCGAATTCGTCGCCGGGCTGATTCGCGCCCGCCACCCGCGGGCGGAGGTCGTGGTGATCCCCCGCGGCGCCGATCTCGCCCAGTTCGACGCCTCGGCCATCTCCGCCGCCCGCACGGCGGCGCTTGCCAGCCGCTGGGGCCTGGTGGAGGACCCCCGCCCGGTCGTCATGCTCCCCGGCCGCCTCACCCGCTGGAAGGGCCAGGCCCATTTCGTGGAGGCCGCCGCCCGCCTGAAGGCGCTGCGCGGGGCCGAGGATTTCCTGTTCCTCATGGTCGGCGACGCCCCCGACAGCGCCTTCGGCCGCGAGCTGAGGCGTCTGATCCGCGCCCGGGGCGTGGAGGGCTGCGCCGCGCTGGCGGGCCATTGCGACGACATGGCCGCCGCGCTCAAGCTCTCCTCCGTCGTCGTCTCCGCCTCCATCGAGCCCGAGGCCTTCGGCCGCGTCGCCGTGGAGGCCCAGGCCATGGGCCGCCCCGTCGTCGCCACCGACCACGGCGGCGCGCGCGAGACGGTCGAGCACGGCGTCACCGGCTGGCGCTACCCGCCCGGCGACCCGCAGGGGCTGGCCGAGGCCGTCCAGCAGGCCCTGAGCCTCGACGACTCCGCCCGCGCCCACATGGCCGCGGCCGGGCGCGCCCGCGTCGCCCAGCGCTTCTCGACCGAGGCCATGCGCCGCGCCACCCTCGAGGTCTATGCCGGGGCGCTGGCCCGCGCCCGGCCCCGCTGACCCTTCCGCCGACAGACGCACCAAGAAGAAGGAAACGCCGAATGCGGATCACCCAGCTGCGCAACGCCACCCTCCGCCTCGATTACGGGGGCGTGCGCTTCCTGATCGACCCGATGCTGGCCGAGCAGGGCGCCTATCCCGCCTTCCCGGGCTCGCCCAACGGCCACCTGACCAACCCCACAGTCCCCCTGCCCATGCCGGTCGAGGAGATCGTCAAGGCGGACGCCGTCATCGTCACCCATCTCCATCTCGACCACTGGGACCAGGCCGCCGCCGAGGCGCTGCCGAAGAACCTTCCCATCTTCGCCCAGAACGAGGCCGACGCCGGGCGCATCCGCGAGGCGGGCTTCGGGGACGTCCGCATCCTCGGCGAGGACAGCGCCTTCGGCGACGTGTCGCTCACGAAGACCGGCGGCCAGCACGGCACCGACGCCGCCTACAAGGTCATCGGCGACCGCCTCGGCCAGGTCTGCGGCATCGTCTTCCGCCATCCCGACGAGAAGACGCTCTACATCGCCGGCGACACCCTCTGGAACGCCCATGTGCGGGAGGCGCTCGAAGCCCATCGCCCGGAGGTCATCGTCCTCAACGCCGGCAACGCCGTGATCGAGGCCGTGGGCCCGATCATCATGGGCGTGACCGACGTGCTCGCCGTCCACCGCGCCGCGCCGGAGGCCGTGCTGGTGGCCAGCCACATGGAGGCGGTGAACCACTGCCTGCTCAGCCGCGCCGGCCTGCGCGGCTACGCGCAGGCCGAGGGCTTCGCCGACAGCCTGCACGCGCCCGAGGACGGCGAGACCCTGACCCTCTGACCGAGGCGCGGGGGCGGGGCGGGCCGCCCCCCCCCCCCCCGCCCCCGCGCCGCCCCCGGGCGCCCGCTCAGAAGCGCAGCTCCAGCCAGCCGAAGACGCCCATGCCGTCCTCGCCGGGATCGTCCTCGCCCCACTGGACGGCGCTGTAGGTGGTCACGCCCGGGGCGAGGTCCCAGGCCGCGCCGACATGGACGAAGTCCCGCTCCTCCGGCGCGCCCGGCGCGGCGCCGTCGATCTCCTGGCGCGAATAGCCGACGCCCAGCGTCCACGGCCCCGCGTCGTACTGCGCGCCCAGCCCGTAGGTGTCGGTCTCCTCGCCCCCGATCACCGCATCCTCTTCCGAGCGGTTGTAGAACCCCGCCGCCGTGACGCCCGCGTAGCCGATCTCCGCCCCCGCGTGCCAGGCGTCGAGCGCGTCGTTGCCGAAATAGCCGCCGCCGACCGCGTAGCTCACTCCGCTGAACTCGCCCGTGTAGTTGGCGCCGACCGCGAACTGGTTGTCCTCCTCGCCGTCGGGCGCCGTCACCAGATTGTTGGAATCGCCCGCGCCGTCCGCGTCCGGGTCCGGCTGCCAGGTGACCCCGGCGGTGAAGCCCGCCACGGTCGGCGTGGTGTAGTGAATGCCGATGGCGTCATCCTCGCCCAGGAAGCCGCCGGGATGGCCGGGCAGGACGTCGCCCGTGCTGTCGTAGTAGTTGAGGTAGGAGCCCGCCGGATAGACCACGCCCACGCCC
>JBNJGE010000351.1:0-2993 GCA_051747505.1 Pseudomonadota bacterium
CGACAAGCCGGAGCTCGCCAACATCCTCGCCGCCCAGGCCGCCCGCGCCGCGGGGCAGGAGGAGAAGGCCGAGCGCTACTACAAGGCCCTCGCCCGCCGACCGAAAACCCAGTCGCTGGGCGTGCGCGGCCTTCTCGAACAGGCCGCCGAGCGCGGCGACAAGGAGCGCGCCCGCAAGCTGGCCGAGCGCGCCTTCGCCCTGCGCCCGCGCGACGGCGAGATCATGGCCCGGCTGTTCGACCTCCAGACCGACTCCGGCGACTGGGCGGCCGCCCGCCGCACCCTCGCCGCCGAGGTCCGCTCCGGCGAGCTCCCCCGCGAGGTCGGCGCCCGCCGCGACGCCGTGCTGGCGCTCGCCGAATCCCGCGCAGCCATGGAGGCTGGCGACCCCGCCCGCGCCCGCGAGGCCGCGCTGGAGGCGCATCGCCGCTCCCCTGCGCTGGTCCCGGCCGCCGTCGCCGCCGCGCGCCAGCTCGGCGAGGACGGCCAGGTCGGCAAGGCCGAGCGCGCCCTGCGCCAGACCTGGAAGCAGTCCCCCCACCCGGACGTCGCCGCCGCCTACGCCGCCCTCATCCCCGACGAGTCGCCCGAGGAGCGCCGCCGCCGCTTCCAGTCCCTGATCTCCGAGAACCGCGACCACCCCGAATCCCGCCTCCTGGAGGCGGAGCTCGCGCTCGCCGCCGAGGACTTCCCCGGCGCCCGCAAGGCGCTGGGCGACCTCTACGAGACCCGCCCCACCACCCGCTCGCTCGCCATCATGGCGGCGGTGGAGCGCGGTTCGGGCGCCGAGGACCACGTCGTGCGCGCCTTCCTCGCCCGCGCCCTCTCCGCCCCGCGCGGGGAGCGCTGGACCTGCGAGGTCTGCGGCCATGTCCACGAGGAATGGACGCCCGTCTGCGACAGCTGCAAGGCCGTGGACAGCCTCGCCTGGAAGCAGCCCGAGGGCGCCGGCGAATCCTCCGCCGCCGAACAGGCCCTGCTCCCCGTCATCATGGCCTCCCTGGCCGGCGAGACGGAGCAGACGGCCGAGGCCGACGAGCCCTCCGAGGCCGGGCCCGCCGAACCGCGGGAGGAGCCCGGCGCCCGCGCCGCCTCCTGACCCCTTCCGGGCGGCCCCGATCCGCCCTTGCCATCCGCAGGCGCCTCGGCTATCCCCGCCCACGGTCGCCGGTGTAGCTCAGCTGGTAGAGCAACGCATTCGTAATGCGTGGGTCGGAGGTTCGAGTCCTCTCGCCGGCACCACTTCGCCCGCCATCCCGCCCCGAAGCGCCGCCTCAGCGCGCCCGGCCCGCGGCGCGCGGCCGGCGCCGCGGCTCGAAATCGACGCAGAGGCGGTCCAGCTCCTCGCCCAGCAGGGCCATCCCGAGGCAGTTGCACCGCCAGGCCTCGCCCTCCGCCTGCCCGCAGGGCGCCAGATGGGCGCAGTCCGAGCAGGTCCCGAAGGGCCCGCGCGCCCGCCGCCCGGCCAGCCCGGCCGCCAGCTGGCGCGTCGCCGCCGTCACCGCCTCGCGCCGGGCCGCCGGCAGCGCCTCGATGGCGCCGGCCAGCCTGCGCAGCGGGTCGCGCCGCAGCCGCTCGCGCCCCGCCTCGGTCACCTCGTAATACACCACCCGCCCGTCGCGCGCGTCCCGCCGCGACTGCAGGTATCCGCCGGCGACCAGCGACTTCAGCGTCTGGGAGGCCGTGCCCCGCGTCGTGGCGTGGAAATCCGCGAAGGCCGAGGGCGTGCGCGACATCCCGTTGGCCCGCGCGAAATAGCGCAGCGCCGTCCACTGGGCGGGCGTCAGCGCGTCCTCCCCCTCGTCGGCCTGCCCGACGCGGGAGAGATGCACGATCAGCTCGGCCGCCAGAAGCGCGTCTGAGGAAGCCGTCTCATCCATCCTCCACAGCTACGTCCCCGGGCGCGAATTGACAAGCCGCGCGCCCGCTCGGTAATGTCGAAACGAAATCACATGCGGCGCGTTCCAGGGGAACGAACCGCAGGAAAGAGGGCGAGGTTTTCCGGTGAACACCCGCGTCGATCCGAAATCGTTTTCCCGCGCCCGCCAGGCGGGCGGGGAGTTCCTGGACGCGCCGACCGAGCGCGACCTCGCCCGCGCCTGGCGCGAGCAGGGGGACGAGGCCGCCATGCACCGCCTCATCCTCGCCCACCGCCCGCTCGCCCGCGGCATGGTCCGGCGCATGCGCCATTCCCGCGTCCCGCAGGAGGACCTCCTCCAGCAGGCCGACCTCGCCATGATCCGCGCCGCCCAGACCTTCGACCCGGAGCGCGGCTTCCGCTTCTCCACCTACGCGGCGTGGTGGATCCGCAGCTACATCCAGGAATTCTCCATGCAGAACGCCTCGCTGGTCCGCCTCGCGGCCGGCAAGGCGCAGAAGGCCGCCTTCTCGAACCTCAACCGCATGCTCACCCGGATGGAGCAGGCCGCCGCCGCCGAGGGCGCCGATCACTCCCGCGCCGCCCTGCTGGCCCGCGCGGCCGAGGCGCTGGGCGTGCCGCGCGCGGAGATGGAGGCCATCGCCGGGCGCATCGCGGCCGCCGATTCCTCGCTCAACGCCCCCGCCTCCTCCGACGAGGGCGCCAGCGAGATGATCGAGCTTCTGGCCGACGCCGACGCCCCCGGCGCCGAGCAGGCGGCCGAGCGGCTGGACCGCGCCCGCCTGCGCGGCCTCCTGCGGCGCGCGCTGGCCGCCCTTCCGGGGCGGGAGCGGCGCATCGTGCTGGAGACCAGCCTGCGCGAGCGGCCCATGACCCTCGACCAGCTCTCGAAGATCTACGGCATCTCGCGCGAGCGGGTGCGCCAGCTCCGCCTGCAGGGACTCAAGCGCCTGCGCAAGGCGATCGAGAGCGACCCCGAGCTCGCCCGCCTCTCCGAGGCGCTCTGAGCCGCGGCCCCGCCGCCCCTCTTTCTCCCCCAACATCCCTGCTGGGCCCCCGTCGCGCCCCGGCCCCGCGCCCCCGCCCGCCCACCCCTGCGCGGGGCCGGGGCGCG
>JBNJGE010000352.1:0-2981 GCA_051747505.1 Pseudomonadota bacterium
TTCGCCAGCCGCGCCGCGCCGCAGGAGCGCGCCCATGGCGACGGCATCGAGATCGGCCCCGACAGCCCCGAAGCCTTCGAGGAGGTGATCTGGCGCGCCTTCTGGCCCCGGCGCTACGAGGCGGACCGCATCCGCCCCTGGACCGCGCGCGACGCGCAGGCGGAGGCGACCGCCTTCCTAGACCGCCATTTCCGCAAGATCGTCGCCCTGCGCGGCGGGGGCGCCACCCGCTACGTCTCCAAGAACAACGCCAGCATCGCGCGCCTCGACCTGATCCCGCGCATGTTCCCCGGCGCGACGATCCTCGTCCCCCTGCGCAACCCTCTGGCCCAGGCCGACTCCCTGCGCCGTCAGCACCTCAACTTCGCCCGCCGGCACGCCGAGGACCCCTTCGTGCGCCGCTACATGCGCGACATCGGCCATTACGAGTTCGGCGCCTTGCACCGCCCGCTCGCCTTCGAGGGCTTCGAGGCGCTGCGCGAGGGGCTTGCGCCCGAGGGCCTCGACTACTGGCTCGCATACTGGATCGCCGCCTTCGACCACGTCGCGGCCCGCGCGGACTCCGTGCGCCTGATCGACTACGACTCCCTGCACGACCCGGCGGGCGACTCCGCCGCCGCCCTTTGCGCGGCCCTCTCCCTGCCCGCCTCGCGCGCCGGGGACCTCGCCGCCCGCTTCCGCGCGCCTCCGCCCCTGTCCGAGACCCTGCGCCGTCACCCCGGCCCCCTGCGCGAACGGGCCGAGGCGCTGCACCGCCGCCTCCTCGCCCTCGCCGCCGATCAGTCCGCCGGGCAGCTCCAGTCCTCGACCTCGAAATACTCGGCCGGATAGAGACGGGCTTCGCTGATTTCCAGAACCGTGTCCTCGTCGTAGCGGTTCACGTATTCCCAGACGATCCGCCCCTCGGCGTCCGTCTCGAAGACGCGCCCGCCCTCGAACTCCGTGATCAGCAGGCCGCCTTTCGCCGTCAGCTCGTGCTTGCCGCGAATGACGGTGTGGAAGCGCTGCCCCGGGCGGCCGCCATAGACGACCTCGACCTCGCCGGTCGCCGGATCCGCCTTCATGATGTCGCTGACCCGCTCGGCGTCCGCCGGCGCTCGGCCATAGGGCGGCTCCAGGGTCAGCCAGTAGCTGTTGTTGTTGAACACGCTGATCGTGCCGTCCGGCGCGAACTCCGGGTCGTGCTGGCGCAGCCATGGTCCGGTGCGGCGCCAGCGGACGCGCCGGGCGTCGGGGTCCGCGACCAGGATCATGTTGTAGGCGCGCAGCGAAACCAGCAGATCGCCCGCCTCGAAATCCGGGAAGGCGTCCGCCAGGGCCGCAGGCAGCTCTCCGACCTTGTTGGCGTGAACAAGCTCGTGGTCCCAGGACGCGTCGTCTTTGAAGGGACGGCCGACCGCCGTGAGAACCGGCTCCAGCCCGTTCTCGTAGAGAAGCCGGGGAATCGAAATGGTCTCTTCTATCTCTCCGCTTTCCGAAACGCGCAGGATCAGATCCTCGAGCTGCCCCACGCCCTCGGTGAAGGGCGGAAACGCCTCGGGATCCGTCACGGCGCGCCGCCCGAGAATCCAGTAGCCGCCGCCCGCCGCCGCCTCCACGGAGTGATGCGTGGAAAGCCCCAAGGTCCAGGCGACCTCGCCGCAGCGCGTCAGCTTTACGCTGCCGGAATACTCGTAGTTGAACACCACCGACCCGTCGGGGCGGATCAGCGCCCCGTGCGTATCCACGTGCCGGTCTGTCGCGGGCGGCTCCGCCAGGTGGGAGGGGTCGGGAAAGTGCTCCGAGAAGCGCGCCGGCCAGCGCGCCACCACGCGCCCATCCCGGCGAATCAGGCGCAGCTCGTTGCCGTCGTCGAAATAGCCCGACAGCAGGATCAGCTTGCCGTCACCCGCCCGCTCGTTGACCGTCACGCCCTCTCCCTCGCGCCGGGCGGGCTGAAGGAAATGGACCGGCGTTCCGTCCCATCCCTTCATGTCCTCGATCACGAGGACGATGTCCCGGGTCAACCCTCCAACGGCCTGGAAGGCCGCATTGCGCTGCAAGGCCGACATGACCCCTAGAAAGAAGGCCAGCCCCGCGATCAGCGTGACTGCGCTGACAACGAAGATCAGCCGCGCCGGATCGAAACCGCCCTTTCGCGCCACGCAACGCCCCCCGTGCCCTCCGACGCCACCCAGCGCGACGCCCCTGCGTTCCCGGCAGACTGTCCAACCCCGCCCCCGCGGGCAACCCCCGCGCGGATTGACCCTCCGCCCCCGCACCCGCAATCTCCCCGCCGGACCCGCCCTGCAGGAGACCCGCCCATGACGCCCTACCGCCCGCTCAGCCGCTCCATCGCCGGGCGCAGGGCCCTGATCACCGGCGCCGCCAGCGGCATGGGCCGGGCCACCGCCCATCTCTTCGCCCGCGAGGGGGCCGACGTGGCGATCACCGATCTCGACCAGACCGCCTGCGAGGCCGTCGCCGCCGAGATCGACGCCGCCCGCTCCGAACGGGGCGGCGAGTCGATCGGCGCCGCCCTGCCCCGCGCCCTCGACGTGGGCGACCCCGTCGCCATCGCCGAAACCGTCCCGCGCCTCGCGCGCGAGCTCGGGGGCCTCGACATCCTGGTCAACAACGCCGGCTTCTCCGCCCGCACCCCCTTCGACGAGGCCGAGGCCTGGGAGGACGCCTGGCAGAGCTGCCTGAACGTCATGCTCTCGGCCCATCAGCGCATGGTCCGCGCCGCCCTGCCAAGGCTGCGCGAGAGCGACGCGCCGCGCATCGTCAACGTCGCCTCCACCGAGGGGCTGGGCGCCACGCGCGACAACGGCCCCTACGCCGCCGCCAAGCACGGCGTCATCGGCCTCACCCGCGCGCTGGCCGTCGATCTCGGGCGGGAAGGCATCACCGTGAACTGCATCTGCCCCGGCCCCATCCGCACCGGCATCACCGACCGCATCCCCGAGGAGCACAAGACCATCTTCGCCAAACGCCGCACC
>JBNJGE010000353.1:0-2978 GCA_051747505.1 Pseudomonadota bacterium
GCCGCGCGACGAGGTGCTGCGCCAGCATGTGCGCAACTACCCGCAGGTCATCGGCCAGAAGGCCGGGGAATGAGGACGCGATGAGCGCAGGGCGCGACGGCCGCGAGGACGAGGCGGGCGTCAACATCTTCCGGGACGAGCCGGCCGCGGCGCAGCGCGCCCCAGCCGCGGCGCAGGGCGGCGGCGGCGCGCCCGCCCCGGCGGCCGGCGCGCAGGCGCCGGCGCGAAAGCCGTCCGCCGGGCCGGGCGGGACGCCGCCGGGGGCGGAGCCGCCCCGGGGCGGAGCGGACCCCGCGCGGCGCTTTCCGGCCGCGAAGGCGATGCTGATCGGCTTCCTGGGCGTGGCGATTCTGGTCGGCGGCTTCGGCGCCTGGGCGGCCTTCGCCGAGATCGCGGGCGCCGTGGTCGCGCCCGGCGAGGTGGATGTCGAGACGCGCGAGCAGGTCGTCCAGCACCCCGACGGCGGCGTGGTCGGCGCCATCCTGGCCAAGGACGGCGACCGGGTGGAGGCCGGCGAGGTGCTGCTGCGCTTCGACGACACGCTGCTGCGCTCGGAGGCGCGGATCCTGGAGGGGCAGCACTGGGAGCTGATCGCGCGGCGCAACCGGCTGGAGGCCGAGCAGCGGGGGGCGGAGGCGATCCGCTTCGAGCCCGCGCTGCTGGAGGCGGCCGCGGAGGACCCCTCCGTGCAGGGGGTCGTCGAGGGCCAGCGAGAGCTGTTCGAGACCCGCCGCCGCGCGCTGGAGGAGCAGGTGGACCAGCTCGGCGAGCGGCGGCGCCAGATCGACCGGCAGATCGAGGGCGCCGAGTCCCAGATCGCCGCGCTGGAGCGGCAGGTGGCGCTGATCGGGCAGGAGCTGGAGGGCCAGCAGAAGCTGTTCGACCAGGGCCTGGCGCAGCTCAACCGGCTGCTCTCGCTCCAGCGCGAGGAGGCGCGGCTGCAGGGGCGCATCGGGGAGCTGACGGCCTCCATCGCCGAGTTCCGCGGCAAGCGCGCGGAGATCGCGATCCAGATCCTGCAGGCGCGCACCCAGCGCCAGGAGGAGGCGCAGACCCAGGCGCGCGACATCTACTACCGGGAGAATCAGACCCGCGAGGAGCTGGCCTCGATCCGCGAGCGGCTGTCGCGCATGGAGGTGCGCGCGCCGATCGCGGGAACCGTCTACGGCTCCAAGGTCCATGCCGAGCAGGCGGTGGTGCGCGCTGCCGAGCCGATCATGTTCATCCAGCCCTCGGACTCGGAGTTCGTGATCAGCGCGCGGGTGGAGCCGATCAACGTCGACGAGGTGTTCGTCGGCCAGAAGGCGACGCTGCGCTTCTCGGCCTTCTCCTCGCGCACCACGCCGGAGATCGACGGGCATGTCGTCAACGTCTCGGCGGACGCGCTGACCGACGAGAAGACCGGGCAGCGCTACTACCCGGTGGAGCTGGAGATCGACCCGGGCGAGATGGCGAAGCTGGAGGGGCTGACCCTCGTGCCCGGCATGCCGGTGGAGGCCTACATCAAGACCTACGACCGCACGCCGCTGAACTACCTCGTCAAGCCGCTGAGCGACTATTTCGCGCGATCCATGCGCGAGAGCTGACTTAAAGGGAGAAGATAGACATGACCGGACGCATCGAAGCGCGCCTTTCCGAGCTGGGCATCGAGCTGCCCGAGCCGCCGGCGCCCGCCGCCTCCTACGTGCCCTACGTGCAGGCGGGCGGGCTGACCTTCATCTCGGGCCAGGTCTCGGCCAAGGGGAAGGACTTGACCCGCGGACAGCTGGGCCGCGACATCGGCGTCGAGGGCGGTCAGGCGGCGGCGCGGCTGTGCGCGATCAACATGCTGGCGCAGCTGAAGGCCGCCTGCGGGGGCGACCTGGACCGGGTGAAGCGGGTGGTGAAGCTGACCTGCTTCGTCAACTCCTCGCCCGATTTCGGGGACCAGCCGAAGGTGGCCAACGGCTGCTCCGACCTGATGGCGGAGGTGTTCGGGCCGGAGGTGGGGGCGCATTCGCGCTCCGCCGTCGGTGTGGCCGCCCTGCCCTTCGAGGTGGCCGTGGAGATCGAGGGGATCTTCGAGATCGCATGAGCCGGCTTGGGCGGGACTTCCTGGAGCGGCCGATCGCGCACCGGGGGCTGCACGGCCCCGGCGCGCCGGAGAACTCGCTCTCGGCCTTCCGCGCGGCGCGGGAGGCCGGCTACGGGGTGGAGCTGGACGTCCAGCTCTCCGCCGACGGGCGGGCGATGGTCTTTCACGACCCCACGCTGGAGCGGCTGACGGCGCGGACGGGCGCGGTGGCGGAGCTCACCGCCGCGGATCTGGCGGAGATCGCCCTGAAGGGCGGGCGCGAGGACCGCATCCCGACGCTGACGCAGGCGCTGGAGGCGGCGGGCGAGGCGCCCGTGCTGGTCGAGATCAAGCCGCAGCCGGGGCCGGAGGCGCTGGCGGCGCTGGCCGCCGAGACGGGGCGCGTGCTGGCCGCGCATCGGGGCCCCGTGGCGGCGATGAGCTTCGACCCGCGGGCGGCCGGGCCCTTCCGCGCCGAGGCGCCCGGAGTCGCCTTCGGGCTGCTGGGCAAGGACTTCGTGGGCAGCCGGCGGGGCGAGGCCGGGTGGCCGGAGATGACCCCGGACGAGCGGAGGCGCCTCACGGACCTGGCGATGTTCGAGGAGACGGGGGCCGATTTCGTCTCCTACCACTGGCGGGACCTGGCGCATCCGCCGGTTCAGGCGCTGCGCGCGCGCGGCGTGCCGGTGCTGTGCTGGACCACCCGCGGGCCGGGGGAGGACGCGAAGGCGCGGGAGCTGGCGAACAACGTGACCTTCGAGGGATACCGGCCGGAGACGCCGCGGCGCCATTGACCCGCGCGCCCGTGTCGCCACCCTTGTCGGGGAGCGTGCGAGGCGGAGCGAGACGGCATGGACGGATCGGAGAGCGTGGAGATCACGGTCCTCTCCGCGATCTCGGAGATCGCGCCGGAGGTCTGGGACCG
>JBNJGE010000354.1:0-2966 GCA_051747505.1 Pseudomonadota bacterium
GAGCACGACCAGTTCATGACCGTCATCAGCCCGTGGGAGCGCGAGCACCTGCTGCTCAACGTCTGAGATGGACCTCCTTTACGCCAACGAGGCCCCCGGCGCCCATCCGCGCAGCTGGCATGTCGAAAGCGCCCCGCCCTTCCCCGACCAGCCGCCCCTGAGGGGGGAGGCGAAGGCGGATGTCTGCGTGATCGGCGCCGGCTACACGGGCCTGTCGGCGGCCCTGCACCTCGCGCAGCGCGGGGCCTCCGTCATCGTGCTGGAGGCCCAGCGCACGGGCTGGGGCGCCTCGGGGCGCAATGGCGGCCAGGTCGGCGTCGGCCAGCGCGTCGAGCAGCCGAAGCTCGAGCGCATGACCGACCCCGACACCTCCCGCGCCGCCTGGGAGATCGGGCGCGACGCCGCCGCCCTGGTGCGCGAGCTGGTGGCCGAGCACGAGATCCCCTGCGCCCTCAAGCCCGGCGTCATGCACGTCAATCACCGCGCCCGCTTCGACGAGGACGCCCGGCGTTACGTCGAGCACATGGCGAAGACCTACGGCCATGACGCCGAATACCTCGACCCCGACGAGGTCGCCGCGCGCCTAGGCGCCAGCGGCGTCTCCGCCGGCGTGCTGGAGCCCTCGGGCGCCCATCTCCACCCGCTGGCCTACGCCCGTGGCCTCGCCCGCGCCGCGCTGGAGGCCGGGGCGGTCATCCACGAACGCTCGCAGGCGCTGGAGATCGACGGCACGACGGTCCGCACGGCCGAGGGCGCGGTCCGCGCCCGGCAGGTCATCGTCGCCGCCAACGGCTATCTCGGCCGCCTCCTGCCCGAGGTCGCCGGGCGCGTCATGCCCATCAACAACTTCGTGCTGGCGACCGAGCCGCTGGGCGAGGGCATGGCCCGCACCCTGATCCGCGACGACGTCGCCGTGTCCGACAGCCGCTTCGTGGTCAACTACTACCGCCTGTCGGAGGACCGGCGCATGCTCTTCGGCGGCGGCGAGAGCTATGGCTGGCGCTTCCCCAGGGACCTGAAATCCTTCGTCCGCCGCCGCATGCTCCGCGTCTTCCCCCAGCTGGAGGAGGCGCAGGTCACCCACGTCTGGGGCGGCACGCTCGCCATCACGCCCACGCGCCTGCCGGTCTGGGGGGAGATCCGCCCGGGCGTCTTCAACGCCTCCGGCTATTCCGGCTCGGGCGTCGCGCTCGCCACCATGGCCGGGGCGATCCTGTCGGAGGCGCTGGCCGGCGAGCGCCGGCGGCTGGAGGTCATGGCCCGCCTGCCCACGCCCCGCTTCCCCGGCGGCCCCGCCCTGCGCCGCCCGACCCTGATCGCGGCCATGCTCCTCGCCCGCCTGCGCGACGCGCTGTGACGCCGCGCCCCGCCCGCCCATGCTTGGTTTCGCCAAATTCGGCCGCTAATCAGGCCGCGCAGCAGCAACGGAGGGCCGGATGACCCGCCTCATCGACTTCCTCGTCGAGATCCTGGAGCGGATCGGCCGCCTGTTCGGGCTCGGCCGCCGCCGGCCCGCCGAGCCCGACGATCCCTTCGTCGAGCCCGCGCGCAGCCCGTGGCGCCGCCTGCGCTCGGCCGTGCCCGCGATCATCCTGATCGTCGTCATCGCCTGGACCGCCGCCCTGATCTGGCGCTTCACCATCTACCACGGCATGGAGCTGACCTATCCCCAGCGGGTCCTGCCCGCCGAGGACGCCTACGCCGCCGGCCCGGGCGTCACGCCCGAGGCGGTGGAGGGCGCGGAGACCGGCACCGACTCCGCCGGCGGCGCCGGCGCGCAGCAGTCCTGCGCGCCCTCGCGCATCGTGGAGATGCAGACGACGCTGATCGACCTGATGGTCAACCAGAACGTCTGGACCCCCGGCTCCCCCCAGTACCGGCTGGGCTTCTTCGGCGTGATCGACTTCCAGGACACGCCCTGGTTCGACAACAAGGCCAGCTTCCAGATCGGCATGCTGGACATGACCCGGCGCGTCGCGCTCGACCTCGCCGACACGCTGGGCCGGGTGCGCGGCACCTCGGAGGCCGACCCGGACCTGCAGGCCGCCCAGGCCCGGCTGCGGACCAACCCGCGCGCCTGGGTGATCAACAACCCCTTCGACCCGCAGCTTCAGACGGTGACGCAGTCCGCCTCCTCCTCCTACCGCGGCGCGATCCCCCTCTACCGGGACTACAACGAGCGTCTCGCGAACTGCGGCGCGCTGTTCGACGTGCGCCGCGACAATCTCCGCACCCTCCTCGACCGCATCGCCGCCGATGTCGGCTCCATGGCCTCCCAGCTGCAGAGCCGCTCGCAGGCCACCTCCTGGTCGGTGGAGCAGAAGGCCTTCGTCGAGGCCGACGGCAACAATTACGGCTGGTTCGACTTCCGCGCCGACAACCTCTTCCACCAGGCCCGGGGCCAGCTCTTCGCCCTGCACGGCCTGCTGCAGGCGGTGCGCCGCGACTTCTCCCGCACCATCGAGCAGGCGGATCTCGGCCAGGTCTGGGACCGCATGGAGGCGCACCTCGCCGAGGGCGCGCGCCTCAACCCGATGGTCGTCTCCAACGGGCGGGAGGACGGCATGATGGCCCCCGACCATCTGTCGGTGATGGGCGAGAAGGTGCTGCGCGCCCGCGCCAACATGGTGGAGCTGCGCGACATCCTCGACCGCTGAAGCGCGGCTTGACCCCGCGGGGCCCCCTGCTAGCGTGGCCGGGACCCGCGCGCCGCCCCCGGCGCGTCCCGGCCCACGCCCGGAGGACCCCGCCATGCTCGACCGTCAAAGCCCCAACGACCTGCGCGCCTTCTGGATGCCGTTCACCGCGAACCGGCAGTTCAAGAAGGCCCCGCGGATGTTCGTCTCCGCCAAGGACATGCACTACACCACCGCCGATGGCCGCCAGGTCCTCGACGGCACGGCCGGGCTGTGGTGCTGCAACGCCGGCCACGCGCGGCCGAAGATCACCGAGGCGATCCGCGAGCA
>JBNJGE010000355.1:0-2938 GCA_051747505.1 Pseudomonadota bacterium
AAGGACGAGGAGGCGCCGATCTTCCAGGTCGCCGATTACGGCCTGGTGGCGGACCTGTTCGAGGTGCTGCCGGAGCTCGAGAAGAAGCTCTGAGCGCCGCGGGCATCGCGGGAACGGGGGGCCGTCCTTCGGGGCGGCCCTTCGCGTTTCGGGCGCCGGCCGCCGGAATCGGGCCTTTCGCCGGGGCGCGGGATGCGCGATCTATGGCGCGGTGCAACAATCCGGGAGACCGCAGATGACCATCCGCCTCGCCGCCGCCCTTGCGCTGTCGCTGGGGGCCGCGCCGCTTTCCGCGCAGGAGCCGGAGACGGTGCGCTTCGGGACCAACTGGGTCCCGCAGGGGGAGCACGGGGGGTATTACCAGGCGGTCGCGGAGGGGCTTTACGCCGAGTGCGGGCTGGAGGTGGAGATCGTTCCCGGGGGGCCGCAGGTGAACAACCGCGCCCGGCTGATGGCGGGCGAGCTGGACTTCTACATGGGCGGCAACCTGCTGGCGGCGTTCTCTGCGGTGCGCGAGGGGATTCCGCTGAAGGTGGTGGCCGCGCATTTCCAGAAGGAGCCGGCGGCGATCCTGACCCATCCGGGGGCGGTGGAGAGCTTCGAGGGGCTCAAGAGCCTGGACGTGCTCTACATCTCCGATCTCAGCTTCCAGAGCTGGTATCAGTGGCTGGAGAGCGAGCACGGGTTTTCCGAGGGGCTGCGGCGGGCCTATCATTTCAACTCCGCGCCGTTCCTCGCCGATCCGCGGTCGGGGCAGCAGGGCTACGTGACCTCGGAGCCCTGGGCGATCGAGCGGGAGGCGGGGTTCGCGCCGGACATTTACCTGCTGGCGGATGCGGGGTTCTCGACCTACGCGACGACGGTGGAGACGATGGAGGAGACGATTCAAGGCCGGCCGGAGGTGGTGGAGTGCTTCGTCGAGGCGTCGTCGATCGGCTGGACGCGGTATCTCTACGGAGACCCCGCGCCTGCGCATGAGCTGATCCGGGCCGAGAACCCGGACATGACGGAGGACCGGCTGGCCCATTCGCGCGCGGCGCTGATCGATTACGGGATCGTGGATTCGGGCGATGCGCGGGAGCTGGGGATCGGGGCGATGACGGATGCGCGCATCCGGGGCTTCTACGAGGACATGGTGGAGGCGGGGGTGATCGAGCCGGGGCTGGATGTGAGCCGGGCCTACACGCTTGAGTTCTCCAACACGGGCGCGGCGCTGGCGGTCAGGCGGGAGCTGACGGGCGAGTGAGCGGGGGGGCGCGGGCGCCTCTGCTGAGCCTTCGCGGCGTCTCCCGGCGCTTCGGGGAGACGCGGGCGCTGGGCGGCTTCTCGCTGGAGGTGCGCGAGGGGGATTTCGTCTCGCTGCTGGGGCCCTCGGGCTGCGGGAAGACCACCGTGCTGCGGCTGATCGCGGGGCTGGCCGAGCCCTCGGGCGGGGTCATCGAGCGGCCCCCGGGGGCGGGGGGGCTCGGGGTCGTCTTCCAGGAGCCGACGCTGATGCCCTGGGCCACCGTGGCGCGCAATGTCTGGCTGCCGCTGCGGCTGGGGGGGCGGAGCTTCCGGCCGGCGCGCGGCGAGGTGGCCGAGGCGCTGGCGCTGGTGGGGCTGGAGGGGGCGGCGGAGGCCTATCCGCGCGAGCTTTCGGGGGGGATGAAAATGCGCGTGGCGATCGCGCGCGCGTTGGTCACCCGGCCGCGGCTGCTGCTGATGGACGAGCCCTTCGCGGCGCTGGACGAGATCACGCGGTTCCGCCTCAATCGCGATTTGCTGGAGCTGCGGGCGCGGCTGGGCTGCACGGTGGTGTTCGTCACGCATTCGGTGTTCGAGAGCGTGTTCCTGTCGGAGCGCGTCGCGGTGATGGCGGCGCGGCCGGGGCGGGTGATCCGGGAGCTGGAGGTCGAGGAGCCCTATCCGCGGGCGGAGAGTTTCCGCACCTCGGCGCGCTATGCGGCGCGCTGCCGGGCGGTGTCCGAGGCGCTGGGCGAGGCGATGGAGGCGGGCGCGTGAGCGCGGCGGGCGCGGCGCGCTGGGCGCTGCCGGCGCTGGTGGCGGCGGCGGCGCTCCTGGGCTGGGACCGGCTGGTGATCTGGGGAGAGATCCCGCCCTACATCCTGCCGGGGCCGCGGGACGTGGGCGGCGCGCTGGTGGAGCATGGGGGGTCGCTCTGGGCGTCGTGGCTGGTGACGATGCGCACGACGCTTCTGGCGTTGCTGTTCGCCGCGGTCGGGGGGGCGGGGCTGGCGGTGCTGTTCAACCAGTCGCGATGGGCGGAGATGAGCTTCTATCCCTTCGCGGTGGTGCTGCAGGTGACGCCGGTGGTGGCGATCGCGCCGCTGATCTTCATCTATGTTGATGACTTGGACCTCGGCCTGTTCGTGATCCGGGAGAAGACGCTGGGGATGGTGATCTGCGCCTGGATCGTGGCCTTCTTCCCGATCCTGTCGAACACCACGCTGGGGCTGAACTCGGCCGATCGCAACCTGCGGGACCTTTTCGCGATCCACGGGGCGACGCGCTGGCAAAGGCTGCGGCTGCTGCTGGCGCCCTCGGCGCTGCCGCATTTCCTGGGCGGGCTGCGGATCGGAGGGGGGCTCGCGCTGATCGGGGCGGTGGTGGCGGAGTTCGTCGCCGGGGCGGGGGGCGTGGGCTCGGGCCTCGCCTTCCGGATCCTGGAGGCGAACTACCGGCTGCAGACGGACCTGGCCTTCGCGGCGCTGTTCCTGATCGCGGCGACGGGGGTGGCGATCTTCGCGGGGCTGTCGCTGCTCAGCCACCTGGCGCTGCGCCGCTGGCACGAGAGCGCGGCGCCGCGGGAGGGCTGAGGAGGCGGTCCCGCGCAGGCGGGGCCTGCGCCCCGGCGGGCGGGGCCCGCCGGGCGGACCGGCGGCCGCCGGACCGGGGACCGCGGGCGCCCGGCGGGGCCGGTCCCGGGACCGGCGGC
>JBNJGE010000356.1:0-2924 GCA_051747505.1 Pseudomonadota bacterium
CCGGGGGCGACGACGACGAGATTGGTGTTCTGCTCGAGCGCGATGCTCTCGAAGCTGTGCTTGATGCCCCAGACGGTGCCGAACAGGCCCACGAAGGGGGCGGTGGCGCCGATGCTGGCGAGCACGCCGAGCCGGGCGTCGAGGCCCTCCGATTCGCGGGAGATGGCGACGTTCATGACGCGGCCGATTCGCTCCTCCGCGCCGGGGATCAGCCGGCCGTCGGGACCGTGGGACTTGCGCCACTCGTTCATGCCGGCGGCGAAGATCCGCTCCAGCGCGGAGCGGGGGCGTTCGCCGAGGCGCTCGTGCAGCTCGTCGAGGGGCTGGCCGGACCAGAAGGCGGCCTCGAACATGTCGGCCTCCCGTCGCGAGCGCGCGAATCCGAGCCACTTGCTGATGGCGATCGCCCAGGACCACACGGAGGCGATCAGGAGGACCACCATCACGATCTGCACGACCAGCGTCGCGCGCAGGAACAGCGCGGTCAGCGAAAAATCGAGTTCGCGCCCCGCGGCGATCACGCCGGCCAGCTGCTCAGGCTCCATGCCCCATCCTCGCTCCTGCCCCGCGGCCGGCCCGTCTGGCGGGGCCTGGTCCGCATCATGCGGGCGCGCGGGCCATCATGGCCCGGCGCACCCGACCCGGACAATATAGGGCATGCGGGGGCGGTAAAACAGCGCCCCGGCGCAATCGTGAGCGCGGCGTCGGGGCGCGAGGGGCGGCGGCCGCCCCCGGCGGGGGCGGCGCGGGGGCTCAGCCGCCCGAGAGCGAGACGAGCTCGGGCCAGAGGGCGTCGCCGCCGCGGGCGAGGGCGGCGCGGCCCAGCGTCTCGGACCATGCGTGCTCGTCCCCGGCGTCCTCCCGCCACTGCCAGAGGCGGCGGGAGACGTGGTGCAGGATGTGCTCCTGCGTCACGCCGATGGCGCCGTGGACGGCGTGGGCGTGGGGGGCGGCGCGGGTGACGGCAAGCGAGGTCCGCGTCTTGGAGACGGCGACGGCGGGCAGGACGCCGGGGACGGCGTCGGGGTCTGCGTCGGCGGCGTCCAGCGCGCGCAGGGCGATGCGCACGGAGGCGCGGGCCGCGGCGGCCTCGGCGGCAAGCTGGGCGATCATGTGCTGGATCGCCTGGAACTTGCCGATGGGGCGGCCGAACTGCTGGCGGGTGTTGCCGTGCTCGATGCTCAGGTCGAGCTGGCGGGCGAGGCCGCCGGCGATCTGGGCGGCGCGCAGGGCGGCGAGGGAGGCGCGAAGGGTGGCCTCGCCGAGCGGCGCGTGGAGGGAAGCCAGCGGCTCGGCGCGATCCCAGGTCGCGCGGAGGCGAGGGTCGCGGCCAAGGGTCGGGAGAGGCTCGGCGCGGCCCTGCGTGGCAAGGCGCACGAGGCGGGGGCCGTCGGGGGAGCGGGCGACCGCGAGGGCCTCATCGCCCTCGGCGGCCCAGAAAAGGGCGGCGGTTCCGGTGACCCTGCCGGCGTCGTCCATCTCCAGCAGGTCAGCGGTGACGGCGGGGGGCGTCTCCTCCGCCTCCATGCCGGCATGGGCGAGCGCCCAGTTGGCGACCATCGCCTCGCCGAGGCCGGCGGGGGCGGTGTGGGCGCCCAGCGAGATCATGGCCGGGGCCATCTCCTGCCAGCCAAGGCCGGCGCCGCCCTTCTCGTCGGGCGCGAGGGCCAGCGGCAGGCCCAGCTCGGCGAGCCGGTCGCCCAGCGGCCCGGCGCCCTGCCCGGCCTCCACGCGCTGCAGCAGGGGGGCGTCGACGGCCGCGAGGAGGCGGTCGAGCTGGTCGGCGAGCATCCCGCCGGCGGTCTGTGCGTCTGTCATGCCATCCATGCTCATCTCAGGCCGAGCCCCCGGGCCATGATGCCGCGCACGATCTCGCGCGTGCCGCCGCGGAGGCTGAAGGTGGGGGCGAGCTGCTGGAGCTCGGCGCGCATCTCGGCGAGGGCGGAGTCGGTGACGCCCGCCGGCGCGCCGGTCAGTTCGCGCGTCATCTCGGGCATGGACTGCTCGAGGTTGACGCCGAGCTCCTTGATCACGGCGGCCTCCTGGGCGGGGTCCTCGCCCTGGTCGAGCATGCCGGCGACGGAGACGGACATCTCGCGCAGGGTCGCCATCTCGGCGATCGTCTGGCCGACGCGGCGGGCGGCGAGGCGGTCGGGGCCGTCATTGCCCGCCTGCCGGCTCGCCTCGTCCACGGTGAGGCGGAAGAGGGGGAAGGCGCTCATGTAGCGGTCGGGGCCGGAGCGCTCGAAGGCCAGCTCCGCCATGCCCTGGGCCCAGCCCTCGCCCTCGACGCCCAGCAGGGCGTCCTCGGGCAGCTCCACGCCGTCGAAGGTGACCTCGTTGAAATGGGCCTCGCCGGTCATGTCGTGGATGCGGCGGATCTCGACGCCCGGCAGGGTCAGGTCCACGATCACCTGGCTGAGGCCCTTGTGCCGGTCCTGCGGGCCGCCGGAGGTGCGCACCAGCGCGATCATGTAGTCGGCGTGATGGGCGTTGGTGGTCCAGATCTTGCGGCCCGTGAGGGTCCAGCCCGTGTCGGTGCGCTCCGCCTTCGTGCGGATGGAGGCGAGGTCGGAGCCGGAGTCGGGCTCCGACAGGCCGATGCAGAAGCAGCAGTCGCCCCGGACGATGCGGGGGAGGTAGTGGCGCTTCTGCGCCTCGGTGCCGACGCGCAGGATCAGGGGGCCGGACTGGCGGTCGGCGATCCAGTGGCAGCCGACCGGGGCGCCGACGGCGAGCATCTCCTCGATCACCACGTACCGCTCGAGCGCGGAGCGCTCGGCCCCGCCGTACTCCTTCGGCCAGGTCATGCCGACCCAGCCCTTCGCCCCGATCTCGCGGGAGAAGTCGCGGTCGAAGCCGGTCCAGGACTGGGCGACGAGCGCGGGGCGCCAGCGGTCGCGATGCTCGGCGAGGAAGGCGCG
>JBNJGE010000357.1:0-2907 GCA_051747505.1 Pseudomonadota bacterium
GTCACCACGGTCGCCGGGATCACCGGCCTGTGGCCCGCGATCCTCGCCGACACCGGGGCGACCGTGCTGGTCACGCTCAACGCCATGCGCCTGCTCGCCTTCCGGCCGGAGCGGATCTGAGGGGCGCGGCGTCCCCGCCGACCGGCGGGGACGGCGGCTCAGACTAGGTCGCGGGGGATCTCCTTGTCCCAGCTTCGGGCGTAGATGCGGCTGTCGCCTTCGAAGGCGTCGAGGGTCGCGCGGATGCGGAAGGCGGTCTCGTCGGAGGTGAGCAGGCAGCGGGTCAGCACGCGCACGGTCCAGTCCCCGCGCCGGAAGGTCCGCTCCCACTCCGTCCAGCCGGAGAGGCTGTCGTAGTCCTCGGCCGCGAAGGTGTAGCGCTCGAGGGTGCGGGCGGCCATCTCGAGGTCGATGTCGTCGAGACGGTAGCGGCCCTCGTCGTTGAGCACCTCCAGCGTCGTGCGGTCATGGGCGAGGTCGCGGATCACCGTCCAGCCCTCGCGGGTGGGCTCCAGCAGGGTCTTGGCGAGCGGGGGCGCGCCCTCGGGCTCATCGAAGGGACGCAGGGCGGCCTCCTCCTCCGGCCGCGGCTCGCGCCGGGGCAGGAGCAGGCGGCTGTCGGCCAGTCCGAGGCGCAGGCGCGCGGGCGCCGGGGAGGGCCAGACCACCGGCCAGTAGTTGGTGGAGATGGACAGGCGCAGGGCATGGCCGGCCGGGAAGCGCTGGGCGATGTGCTTGAGCAGCACGCGCACGCGGTAGCGCCGGCCGGGCTCCAGGGGCTCGGGGTGCTCGTCGCTGTCGCGATGGGTGAGGTTGAGCACGCCGTAGGAGACGCGGGTGGCCTTGTGGTCCGGCGCCACGTCGATCAGGCGCACGGCGACGAGGGCGACGGGCTGGTCGCTTTCGACATCCAGCTCGACGACGGGCTGGCCGCAGATCTCGAGGTCCTGCTCCAGCGCGCGGGTCTCGAAGACCAGGGATCCGCCGTCCTCGTCGCGCTGGTCGTGGGGCAGGTCGGGCGGCGCGTTGTAGGAGCACCACTTGCCGGCGTAGATGCCCACGAAGAGCGGGGAGCGGATGTCGAGCTGGGCGTCGAGCCCCTCGTGCGGGATCGCCCGCGCCTCCTCGCCGCCCGCCTGAGCCAGGCGGCCGCCGGGGGTGAGGCGCCAGTCCTCGGTCTCGATGCGGGGCGAGGGCCATGTCGGCTCCGAGACCCAGCGGCCGGGGCGGGTCTCGTAGCGGGCGGAGGGGGGGACGCTGTCCTGCATCCAGACGCGCAGCATGGGCTCGTCCATGATGCCGGTGTCGGCGCCCTTCAGCCACTGGTCGAACCAGCGCAGCGTCTCCTGCAGGAAGCCGATGGCGGGCCCGGGCTCGCCGAGATGGGGGTACTTGTGCGCCCAGGGGCCGACGAGACCCTTGCGCGGACCGGAGAGGCCGGCGAGCAGGCGGAAGACGGAGTTGACGTAGCCGTCCGCCCAGCCGCTGACGGCGTAGACGGGGACCTTGACCGCATCGAAGTCCTCGCAGATCGAGCCGTGCTTCCAGTAGTCGTCCCGGCGCTGGTGGCGCAGCCAGGTCTCCAGCCACAGGCCGGACCCCTCCAGCCTCTCCATCCACATCTCCCGCCAGCGGTCGCCGACCAGCGCGGGGTCGGGCGGGCAGGCGTTCTGGTCGAACATGGTGGAGGCCCAGGAGAGATTGTCGCCCAGCAGGCAGCCGCCCATGTGGTGGATGTCGTCGGCGTAGCGGTCGTCGGTGGAGCACAGCGTGACCACGCATTTGAGCTGCGGCGGCTGCAGGGCGGCGATCTGAAGGCCGTTGAAGCCGCCCCAGGAGATGCCGATGATCGCGCAGTCGCCGGTGCACCAGGGCTGGGCCTCCAGCCATTTCAGGATCTCGAGGCCGTCCTCGAGCTCGCCGGGCAGGTACTCGTCGGTCAGCACGCCCTCGCTCTCGCCGCTGCCGCGGATGTCGACGCGCACGCCGGCGTAGCCGTGGCCGGCCCAGTAGGGGTGCATCTGCACGTCCCGCTCCGCGGTCATGTCCCGCTTGCGGTAGGGCAGGTATTCGAGGATGGCGGGGACCGGGTCGCGGTCGCTGTCCACGGGCCGCCAGATGCGCATGGCGAGGCGGCATCCGTCGGGCAGGGTCAACCAGGTCTCCTCCTCGAAGACCTCGCGGGGATAGTCGGTGACAATGCGCATGGGCGATCCGGGCTGGGGCTATTCGTCGATGTCGGTGAATTCGTAGTCCAGGGCCTTGATGACGTGCTCGTAGTTCCAGAGCAGCGTCGATTCCTTGCGCGCCCCCATCCAGACATAGGCGACGGCGTAGCTGTAGCTGTCCTGCTCGGGCAGCTCCGACAGGCGCATGCCGGGCGTCACGTGGTTCTGGATCACCGTGCCCTGGGCCACGGCTTCCGCCTTCGCGAACTCCTCCGGGGTCGGCACGCGCTGCACGGTCGCGTCCCTGAAAAACACCCGGTAGAAGAACTTGGCCGCGCAGGGGTAGGCGCCCTCGCCGGTGGGCATGTCGGGGCGGCGGCCGAGGCCGAGATCCACCGCCACCTGCTGGTTGCTGATCCCGTCCACCTTCTCGAACAGGTCGCAGTGGGACTGGGAGATGCGGGTGTTGATCTCCAGGATCCAGATGCGGTCGGAGATCTCGTCCCAGAAGTACTCGATGTTGAAGGCGGAGTCGTCGAAGCCGGTCGCGCGCATCACCCGCTCGGTCAACTCGCGCATCTTCGCCTGCACGCGCGGGGGCAGCCGCGAGGGGTAGAGGTAGTGGAAGAAGCTGAGCACCTGCGGGTAGCGGATGGAATCCACGATGCCGTAGGAGACGACCTCGCCCTTGTGGACGTAGCCCTCCACCGTGCACTGGCGCCCGCCGATCACCTGCTCG
>JBNJGE010000358.1:0-2898 GCA_051747505.1 Pseudomonadota bacterium
CTGGGTGCCGGAGGCCGACGCCCCCATGGTCGCCCGCCTGCGCGCCGCCGGCGCGATCGTGATCGGCAAGACCAACACCCCCGAATTCGGCCTCGGCTCGCAAACCTTCAACGACGTCTTCGGGGCCACGCGCAACCCATGGAACCCCGCCCGGACGCCCGGCGGCTCCTCGGGCGGGGCGGCGGTGGCGCTGGCCGCGCGCATGCTTCCCATGGCCGACGGCTCGGACATGATGGGCTCCCTGCGCAACCCGGCCGGCTGGTGCAACGTGATCGGCTTCCGCCCCTCCTGGGGGCGCGTGCCCAACGCCTCGGATGCGGGCGATCTCTACTACCACCAGCTCTCCACCGACGGCCCAATGGGCCGCAGCGTGGCCGACATCGCGCTGTTGCTGGACGTGCAGGGCGGCTTCGATCCGGCCGCGCCGCTCTCCCATGGCAAGCCCGGCGTGGTCTCCCCCGCGCTGGCCGCCGAGGACCCGCGCCCCTGGGCGAAGGGCCTGCGCATCGGCTGGCTGGGCGACTGGGACGGCCGCTGGCCCATGGAGGCGGGCGTGCTCGACACGACCCGCGCCGCGCTGGGCGCGCTGGAGCGCCTCGGCGCCACGGTCGAGCCGGTCGTCCCCGATTTCCCGTGGGAGCGGATCTGGAACGCATGGACCACCCTGCGAAGCTGGACCATCGCCGCCAAGTTCGGCGCCGACCACGCCGACCCCGCGCGACGCGAGCGCCTCAAGCCCGAGGCGGTGTGGGAGATCGAGCGCGGCCTCGCCCTCCCGGCCATGGACATCCACGAGGCCGGCCTGGCGCGCGCCGACTGGCACCGCGCGCTGGAGCGGGTTTTCGACGACTTCGACCTGCTCGCCATGCCGTCCGCCCAGGTCTGGCCCTTCCCGGTGGAGGACCGCTGGCCGGAGACGGTCGCGGGGCGGAGCATGGACACCTATCACCGCTGGATGGAGGTCATGCTCCCCGGCTCCCTCTCCGGCCGCCCGACCATCGCGCTGCCCGCGGGCCTCGGCGCGCCGGGCGGACCGGGGGCGGGGCTGCCCATCGGCGTCCAGCTGATGGGCCGCACCCGCGGCGATCTGGAGGTGCTGAAGGCGGCCGCCGCCTACGAAGCCGAGGCCGACTGGATCCGCGCCCGGCCGCCCGAGCCCGGCTGAGGCGACGCCCCGGCGGGGGGCCTTGCCCCGCCCGTCAGCTCCAGGTGACGAGCTCCGGCGTCGGGTCCAGATGCGGCGTCTCGTTGAAGCTCATCAGGTTCAGCCGCTCCGGCCGGCCGGCGAAGCGGGTGAAGCTCGCGTTCTTCACCTGCATCTGCAGGCGGATCTGCGTCTCGGCCGGGGCCTTCACCGCCGCGCGCACCGCCTGGCCGATCGGCCCGCCGGAGCTGACCACGAAGACCGGCCGCTCGCCCCGCGCGGCGAGGTCCATCGCGTCGGCCACCCGCGCCTCGAAGGCCGCGAAGGTCTCGTTCGCCTCGATCCGTGCGGCCTGCCAGTCCAGCACCGCGGCCGTCAGCGCCCGGAAATGCGCCTTGCGGTCCCCCGGCTCGGGATGGGGATTTCCCGCCCGGAACCAGGCGTGCATGATCGAATCCGCGTCATGCTCGTTCAGGCCGGGATGCACCTCGAAGTCCGGGGGCGTCCCGCCCAGCCCCTCGGCCAGCGCCTGCGCCGTCTCCTCCTGCCGGGTCAGGGTCCCGTGCAGGATGCGGGCCGGCCGCACGTCATGCGCGGCCAGCCACTCGCCCAGGATCCGCGCCTGCCGGGCGCCGAGCTCCGAGAGCATGTCGTAATTCGACGTCCCGAAGCTCGCCTGCCCGTGGCGGATCATCCAGATGATCGACATGGCCCGCTCAGGCCGGGTCGGCGCCGACGCGCACCAGCATCTTGCCGAAGTTCCCGCCGCGCAGGAGCTGCACGAAGGCGTCCGGCGCGCTCTCCAGCCCCTCGTTGACCGTCTCGCGGTACTTGATGGTCCCGTCCTTCACCAGCGGCCCCACCTCCTTGAGGAAGGTCGGCAGAAGGTCCTGGTGGTCGAAGACCAGGAAGCCCTGCACGCGCAGCCGCTTGACGAGAATGGAGCGCCACATCCATGGAAGCTGGTTCTGGTCGCCCATGGTGTTGCCGGAATAAAGGGAGATCATCCCGCAGACGGCGATGCGCGAGAACTGGTTCATGTTGGGGATCACCCCCTCCAGCGTCACGCCGGCCACGTTCTCGAAGTAGTAGTCGAGGCCCTGCGGCGCGGCCTCGGCGATCATCTTGGCCATCTCCTTGCCGCTGGAGACGGCGCGGTGGTCGAGGCAGGCGTCGGCGCCGAGCTCGTTGACCACGTAGTCGCACTTCTCCTTGCCGCCGGCCACGCCGATGACCTTCAGCCCCTTCAGCTTGCCGAGCTGCACGGCCAGCGAGCCCACGGCTCCGGAGGCTGCGGAGACGCAGAGCGTCTTGCCCGCCTCGATCTCCATGATGGCGTTCAGCCCCGCATAGGCCGTGTGCCCCGGCATCCCCAGAACGCCCAGCGCGGTGGAGATCGGCGCCAGGTCCGGGTCCACCTTGCGCACGTCGGAGCCGTCGGAGACGCCGTGCGTCGCCCAGCCCAGCCGCCCCACGACGATGTCGCCGGGCTTGAAGTCCGGATTCTGCGAGTCGACGACCTCGGAGACCGTGCCCCCCTCCATGGTGCCGTCGATCGGCACCGGCTCGGCGTAGGACTTGGCGTCATCCATGCGCCCGCGCTGATAGGGGTCCAGCGAGAGCCAGACGGTGCGGGCGACGAACTGGCCGGGGCCGGGCTTCGGGACGGGCTGCTCCTCCAGCCGGAAGTTCTCGGGCTTGGGCTCGCCCACCGGGCGCGAGGCGAGCGCGATGCGCTTCATGGTCTCGGTCAT
>JBNJGE010000359.1:0-2883 GCA_051747505.1 Pseudomonadota bacterium
GAGCCCGCCGATCCCCGTCCCCGCGTCGCGCAGGCAGGCCGCGACGCAGGAGCCCAGCAGCGTGGTCACCGCCACCTCCGGGTCCTCGGTCACCTCGTGGTGGCCGGGCAGAACGCCGATGGCGCGCGCCCCGATCCTGGGGTCGAAATACGGGGCGGCGGCCCGCCGGGAGGGCGCGGTCATCGGCGTCTCCTGTAGATGGTGCGGCCCTCCGAATGGAGCAGAGGATGCTCGCCCAGCAGCGATTCCGAGTGGCCGAGATAGAGGACCCCGTCCTCGGTCAGCGCCTGCGCGAAGCGGCGGACGAGGGCGGCCTTGGTCGCGGCGTCGAAATAGATCAGCACGTTGCGGCAGAAGATGGCGTCGAAGGGCCCCCTGAAGGGCCAGTCCCCCAGCAGGTTGAGCCGGCGGAAGACGATCATCGCCCTGAGCTCGCGCGCCATCTCGACCTCGCCCGGGCCGCGGCGCCGGCAGCCCCTGGCGCGCAGCTCGCCCGGCGCGTCCTGCAGGCGGGCCTCGGGATAGACCCCGGCCTCCGCGCGGGAAAGCACGCTGGTGTCCAGATCCGTGGCCAGGATCCTGAGATCCGCCCCGGTCATCCGCGCCCCCAGCTGCTGGACGGTCATCGCGATAGAATAGGGCTCCTCGCCCGTGGAGCAGCCCGCCGACCACAGCCGCAGCCGCGTCCGCCCCGCCCGGCGCAGGGGCTCGAGCACCTCCTCGCGCAGGTGGTCGAAATGATGCGCCTCTCGGAAGAAGGAGGTGAGGTTGGTGGTCACGGCGTTGGAGAACTCGACAAGCTCCGCGCGCCCCTCCGGCCCGTCGAGCAGGTCGAGATAGTCGGTGAAGCTCGTCATTCCCAGCGCGCGGAGCCGGCGCGAGAGGCGGGTGTAGACCATCTGCCGCTTGTGCTCCTTGAGCACGATGCCGGCCACGGACAGGACCTTGTCGGCGATGCGGGCGAACTCCGCGTCGGACATGACGAACTCGCCGCCGAATTCCGCCGGCGCCGCCGGGCGGCCGGGGCGCCGCGCGGGCGGGCGGCGGGCGGGAGAGGCGATCCCGGGCGTGGCGCGGCTCATCGATCAGAACTCCGACCAGTCCTGGTCGTCGAGGGCCCCGGCCGGGGCCGCCGCCGCCGACCGCCCGCCCCCGGCGGCGCTTCCCGCTCGGGTGGCGTCCGACGACGCGGCGATCCGCCCAGCGGGGGGCTGCGCGCCGCTCGGCGCCACGCCCGATTTCGCGGCCACCCGGCCTGCGCCGGTCCGTGCGGCCGTCCCATCCCGGTCCGGCGGCGCAGCCGCTCGCCCCGAGCTCGCCTGCTCCGCGCCCGCGCGCGCGGCCGTCCGGCCGGCGCCCGGCCCTGCGCTCGCCTGCTCCGCGCCCCGCGCGCCGTCCGCGTGCGCCCCACCTGCAGCGCCGGCGCGGCCGACAGAGCCGTCGCGCCCCGGCCCGACCGGCTTTGCATGACCGCCTCCGCTGGCGGCCGGTCTCGCGCCTCGCGCTCCGTTCGCGCTTCGCGACAGGGTCTGCGCGGTCCTGCGGGCCGCAGCCCCCGCCGGGCTCTTCGCCGCCCGCTTCCTGCCGCCCTTCCGGTCGCCCGCGCCCGTTGCGGCCCCAGCGGGATCCCGCTCCCCGGCGACATCCGCGGCCCGGCCCTTCATCGTCCGGGGGAACTTCGCCCCCTTCGAGACGGAGCCTTCCCGGCGCGGCGCGGCCTGCGTCCCGGCAGGCTCGCCCCGGCCGCCTCTCACCGCGCCCCCGCCTGCGCGAGGCTCGCCGCCGACGTCCGTCCCCGCGGCGTCGGTCCCGCGCGGCTTGCCGCGCCCGCCCGCGTCAACCGCACCTGCCTCGGAGGACCGGCTCCCGCCTCCGGGGCGCGCGGATCCTGTCCCCGAAGGCGCCGGGGCGTCCGGCGCCCCCTTCGCATCCCGCGGCGTCGCCCCGGCGTCGAAGAACCCGACCCGCTCGATCAGCCAGCGCATCTCGTTCTGCAGCCTGCGCGCCGCGGCGGCGTTGCGCTCGGCCATGGCGGAGCTGCCCTGCGTCGTCTCGTCCATGTGGCTGACCGTCTGCGAGGTCTGCTGCACGCCCGAGGCCTGCTCCTGCACCGCGCCGGAGATGTCGGCGATGGTCTGCGCCGTGCGCGCGATCCCGTCCGCGATCTCCTCCAGCGCCGCGCCGGTGCCCTGCACCAGGCGCACGCCCTCCCCGACATGGCCGGCGCTCGACTGGATCAGGTCGGCGATGTCCCGGGCCGCCTGGCGTGAGCGCTGGGCGAGCTCGCGCACCTCGGCGGCCACCACGGCGAAGCCCTTGCCCGCTTCGCCGGCCCGCGCCGCCTCCACCGCCGCGTTCAGCGCCAGCAGATTGGTCTGAAAGGCGATCCCGTCGATGACAGCGATGATGTCGGAGATGCGCTCCGAACTCTCCTCGATCCGGCTCATGGCCGAGACCGCGTCCGACATCACCTCCCGCCCCGAGTCCGCCCGCGAGGCCGCCTCGCGCGCCAGCGCCTCGGCGTTGGCGGCGTTCCCGGCCGTGCCCTTCACGTTGGCAGCCATCTCCTCCATCGTCGCGGCCGTCTGCTGCAACGAGGCGGCCTGCGCCTCGGCGCGCGCCGACATCGCCTCGGCGTCGCCGGAGATCTCGTCGGCGGCCCCGCGCATGCCCTCGGCGGCGCGGTCGATGTCCGCGACCGTCTCCGCCAGCCGCGCGAGCGCGGCGTTGAGCCGCCGGGCCGCCTCCCCGAAGCGCCCCTCATGGCGCTCGCTCATCCGGGCCGAGAGCCCGCCCGCCGCCAGCGCGTCGGCCGTGGCCTCCAGCTCGTCGAAGAAGGCGCCCGAGGCCTGCGCCAGCCGGTCCATGGCGCCCTCCCCGGCC
>JBNJGE010000360.1:0-2878 GCA_051747505.1 Pseudomonadota bacterium
GGCTCCATGCGCTTGGCGGCCTCGCGGGCGGCGTAGAAGGCGCCCAGCGCGGTGACCTGGACGGCGTGGGCGACGGCCTCGGGGTCGAGCTCGGCGACGGGGCCGCGCTGGCGGGCGGCGGCGTTGTAGATGACCACGTCGGGGGCGCCGGTGGCGTCGAGGGCGGCGAAGAGGCCGGCCACCTGGCGGTGGTCGGCCGCGTCGCAGGGATGGGCGGCGGCGCCGGTCTCCACCGCCAGGTCGGCGAGATCGTCGGTGGTGCGGGCGGCGAGCGTGACGCGCATCCCGTCGGCGGAGAGCTGGCGGGCGAGGGAGGCCGAGAGGCCGTGGCCGGCGCCGATGATGAGGGCGTGGGCGTAGCTGGGGGTCATGGGGGCCTCCTGTCGCTGGGATGGCGGGAGGAGAGCATGGCGGCGGGGGGCGGGGGAAGCCCCCTGCCCCTCCGCCGGGGTCAGTGGGCGGGCGGCGGGGCCGCGCAGTGGGCGCCGGAGGCGGGCTGGCCGGAGCCGAGCGCCAGGACGGGGGGGGCGCGCCAGGGGTCCAGGGGCTCGCTGGCGGCGAGGTCGAGGGCGAGACCGGCGGCCAGCGCGGCGAGGACGGCGGCGGAGACGGCGCGGCGGGTCATGCGCGGGGCTCCAGCCCGAGGCGGGGGCGCAGGCGCAGGCCCAGCGCGGAGCCCGCGAAGGCCATGGCGAACCACGCCCAGCCGTGCAGGCTGCCGGTGGAGATGCCGGAGAAGAAGGCCCCGACATTGCAGCCGAAGGCGAGGCGGGAGGAGTAGCCCATCGCCAGCCCGGCGGCGGCGGCGGCGAGCCAGACGCGCAGCGGCAGGCGGGGGACGCGCTGCGCCGGGCCGCGCCGCCAGGCGGCGGCGAGGAAGGCGCCGGCGATGAGGCCGAGATTGGTGAGCGAGGTGACGTCGGTGAGGATGCTTTCGCGCAGGCGCTCGACATGGGCGGGGGCGGACCAGAAGGTGGAGCCGGAGAGATCGGCGCCGGCGGCCTGGGCGGCCTTGGCGGTCCATAGGCCGAGACCGTAGACCACGCCCCAGGGCTGGCCGGCGGCCGCCAGGTTGACCAGCGCGAAGGCGGCGACGAGGGCGGCGGCGAGCCAGAGGCGGGCGGGCACGCGGCGCGAGCCGGGCGCGGCGCGGACCAGCGCGAAGGCCGCGACGGCGGCGAGGGCGGCGAGGGTGGCCGCGAGCGCCCCGCCGGGGCCCAGCAGGTCGGGAAGGGCGAGGACCGGCAGGGTCCCCAGCGCCGTCCATTCGGGCAGGTGCCAGGCGCCGGCGAAGCTGCCGATGGCGAAGAAGGGCAGCGCGAGGGCGGCGACGGCGTTGCCGCTGCCCGCGTTGACCAGCGTGCCGGAGCCGCAGCCCAGCACCACCTGCATGGCCGCGCCGAAGACGAAGGCGCCGCCGAGCATGGCCCAGCCGATGGGGGCGTGGGCGCCGGTCAGCTCGCCGGGGTTCGCGGCGAGCAGGGGGATGGCGACGGCGGAGACAATCGCGATCGCGAGGAGCTGGGCGAGCAGGCCCGCGGGCTCGCGCCGGGCGATCATGGCGCGCCAGGGGCCGGCGAAGCCGAAGCGCAGCCCCTCCAGCGTGGCGCCGAGGCCGAGGCCCGCGAGCAGAAGCAGGCCGGCGCGGGGGCCGACGTTGAGCGCCAGCAGCGCGACGGCGAAGGCGGCGGCGGCGATCAGCCCCGCCCGGGCCGGAAGGGCGCGGGCGGGGGAGGCGGTTTCGGCGAGCGTCATGGAGGGCCTCAGAACAGCGCGCCGAGACGGTTGAGCAGGGCCTGGAGCCGGGTGGGCGTGTTGGCCATCTCCAGCCCGGCGTTGGACCAGCCGACGAGGGATTCGGGGTAGAGCTTCACGTTCTCCACGCCGGCGAGCTCGGAGAGGGCGAACCAGTTGGTCGCCGCCCAGTGGCCGGTGTTGCAGAAGGAGACGATGGGCGCGGCGCCGGAGGTCAGGCCCTGCGCCTCGGCGAGGCGGCGGGCGGCCTCGGCGTCCACGATGGCGGGGCCGTCATCGAACCAGCTCGAATGCACGAAGTAGTCCGACTGCGGCAGCGTGCCGGGGCGGGCGGCGGCCGGGTGGGCCTCCTCGCCGCTCCAGAACTCGGCGGGGCGGGCGTCGAGCAGGCGGGCCTCGGCCTCGCCCTTCACGGCGGCCTCGACGTCGGCCTGCGCGGCCAGCCAGCGGTCGGAGATCTCCACGGTGATCTCGCTGGGCATGACGGCGGTCTCGCCGGTCTCCAGCGGGCGGCCGTCCTCCGTCCAGGCGGCGAGGCCGCCGTTGAGGATGGCGATCTGACGGACGCCGGCGGATTTCAGGGTCCAGTAGACGCGGGCGGCGGCGCCGAAATCGGTGGCGTCGCGGCCCTGATGGACGATCACCGCGGGGCGGTCCTTCTCCACCCCAAGGATTCGGAAGATGCGGGTGAGGTCGTCCTCGGAGGGGACCTCGCCGGGGTTGGTCTCGGGGCCGCGGAAGAAGCGGTAGGGGGCGAAGACGGCGCCGGGGACGTGGCCGGTCTCGTAGACGGTGCGGCCGTCCTCGGTCGTGCCGCCGCGGATGTCGAGAATCAGCGGGTCGTGCGCCTCGACGGCGTCGGCGAGCCCGGCGGGGGTGAGGAGCGGGCCGAAGGCGGCCTCGGCCCGGGCGGCGGCGGCCGTGAGGGCGAGGGCGAGGGCGAGGCCCGCGGCGAGGAGGGAGAGGGCGCGCATGGCGGATCTCCTGCAGGATTGAACGTTGGTAAGTGGGATTACCCAATTTTCACTTGGTTATGCAAGTGTATTTTTTTCTTCCAGTTTTTTTGTGTGTTATTGCCCTGCAAAAGGATGCGGAGTCGGGGCGCCGGGCCCCGCCCGGGGGG
>JBNJGE010000361.1:0-2872 GCA_051747505.1 Pseudomonadota bacterium
GGTCTCCGCGTCCAGCGTGTCGTTGATCGTGACCATCATGCCGTTCTTGAACAGCGCCTTGACCAGGTCCGCGGCGCGCTCGGCCATGCGGTTGGCGAGTTCCTGAACCGTGATCGCGTCGGGCACGTTCACCTCGCGCACGACCTTCTCGCGCGGCTCGCTGGGCCCGCCGCGGCGCTTCTGGCGCTCCTGCTTGCGGCGCATGGCGGCGAGGGAGCGCTGGCGGCCGCCCTCGTCGCCCGCGGTGGCGCGGGTGATGGTCAGCTTGCCGGAGCGTCGGCGCTCCTCTCCGCCGCGGCCCTTGCCGGGGCTGCGCTTTTCCTCGGCGCGCTTGGGCACGGGCTTGGGCGCGGCCTTGCCGGGGCGCTCGCGCCCGGTGGGCTCGGCCGGCGGGCCGTCCTGCGGATGGACGGGCGCCGACTCCTGCTCGGCGCGGGCCGTCTCCTGATCCTTCCTGGCCTTCTCGGAATCGACCTTCCTGCGGGCCTCCTCCTTGGCGGCCTCGCGCTCGGCCTCCTCGCGCTCCTGGCGGATGCGCTCCTCGGCCTCCTTGCGCTCGCGATCCTCCTTCTCCTTGAGAAGGCGCTGACGCTCGGCTTCGCGCTCCTTGGCCTCGGCCTCCTCGCGGGCGCGCCGGGCGCCCTCGTCGCGCCGGGCGGCGTCGAGAGCCTTCTTGCGGCGCTCGTGCTCCTCGGGCGAGAGGCTCTTGAGCATCGCGCCGCCGCCCTTGCGGCGCGCGGGCTTGGCGGCCTCGCCGCGGGCGCCCTGCGACGCCTTCGAGGCTTCGCCGCGCGCAGGCGCGCCGGCGGCCGGGCGCTTGGCCTGGGTGTCGCGGGCCGGGGCGGCGCCTTCGCGCGCCGGGGTGCGAGCGGCGGGCTTGGCGGATTCGCCCGCGGCGGCGCCGGAGGCGCCCTCCTTGGGCTTGATCACGCGCTTGCGCTTCGTCTCGACCACGACGGACTTGGACCGTCCGTGGCTGAAACTCTGCTTCACGCTCGAGGAGCCGCCTCCCCTCGAACGGGATTTCAGAGTGCCGCCGGTCTTGTCGTTGCCGTCCATATTGTCGCCCATCAACGTCCTGTTCGTGGCCGCTCAACGGCGGCGCCGGACCCCGCCGTGCCCCCGGGGCCCTCGTCATCCAATCGCGGCGCCCTGCCGCCGGTTCTGAACCCGGAAAGGCGAGTCGCCTCGCGCAGCACGCGCTCGGTCGCGCCGCCAGCGTCCAGGGCGGCGTGTATCACATAGTCCCGTCCGAAGGCCAATCCCAGTTCGTCGCCATCCAGGCGATCGATCACCGGCGCGTCGCCCAGCAGGGGGCGCAGCTTGGCGAACCCCTGCTCGGAACCGTCGCGGGCCTCCAGCACAGCTGCGACGGGACCGCGTTTCAGCCGCGCTTTTACCTTCTCGAACCCCATGACCGCAAGCCCGGCCTTGTTGGCCAGCGCGACCGATTCGATCAGGCGTCTCGCCAGAAGGGCTTCCAGCCGGTCCGGCAGGTCCTCGGGGACCCCGACCTGCGCCCGCGCGGCGCGGGCGAAGGCCTTTCTCTTCACCGCCCGTTCGGCGGCCTCGCGCGTGGCGGTCAGCCACATGCCGCGTCCGGGCAGGCGCTCCGCCAGGTCCGGCGTCGCCTCCCCCTCGGGGGAGATGACGAAGCGGATCAGCCCGTGAGTCGGTCCGCTCTCGCCGGTGACGATGCAGCGCCGCTCGGGGCCGTCGCGGTCCTTGCGCCGTCCGCCGCGGGTCACTCGCGCCTCCCGCAGGCTCAGGCCTCGGCCTCCTCGGCGTCCTCGCCCTCCGCCTCTTCGGCCTGCCGGGCGGCGAGGTCCTCCTCGCTGACCCAGCCGAGCTGGAGGCGGGCGCGCATGATCATCTCCTGCGCTTCGCCGAGGGAGACGTCGAAGGGCTCGAGCACGCCGTCGTCCTTGTGGCGCTTGCCCTCCACGACGGTCCAGCCGCCGGCGAGCTCCCAGTCGGCGCAGGTGGCGAAGTCGTCGAGGGTCTTAACCCCGTCCTTCGCCAGCGCCAGAATCATCTGGGGGGTGAGCCCCTCGAATTCAACCAGGCTGTCCTCGACGCCGAGGCCGCGGGCCTCGTCCAGCGCCTGCTGGTTCAGCTCCTCCAGGCTCTCGCGGGCGCGGGCCTGGAGCTCCTCGGCGGTCTCCTCGTCCACGCCCTCGATGCTCAGAAGCTCGTCGAGCTCGACATAGGCGACCTCCTCCAGCGTGGTGAAGCCCTCGGAGACCAGCAGCTGGGCGACGAACTCGTCCAGGTTCATGGCGTCCACGAACATCTGGGTGCGCTCGGCGAACTCGGCCTGGCGGCGCTGGCTCTCCTCCTCCTCGGTGAGGATGTCGATGTCCCAGCCCGTGAGCTGGCTGGCCAGCCGCACGTTCTGCCCGCGCCGGCCGATGGCGAGGCTGAGCTGCTCGTCGGGCACCACCACCTCGATGCGCCGGGCGTCCTCGTCGAGGACCACCTTGGCGACCTCGGCGGGCTGCAGCGCGTTGACGATGAAGGTGGCCGGGTCCTCCGACCACGGGATGATGTCGATCTTCTCGCCCGAAAGCTCCGAGACCACCGCCTGCACGCGGCTCCCGCGCATGCCCACGCAGGCGCCGACCGGGTCGATGGAGGAGTCGTAGCTGATCACCCCGATCTTGGCGCGCGAGCCCGGGTCGCGGGCGACCGCCTTCACCTCGATCACGCCGTCATAGATCTCCGGCACCTCCATCTTGAACAGCTCGGCCATGAACTCCGGCGCGGTGCGCGACAGGAAGATCTGCGGCCCGCGCGTCTCCTCGCGCACGTCGCGGATGAAGGCGCGGATGCGGTCGCCGTTGCGGTACATCTCCCGCGGGATGAGCTGGTC
>JBNJGE010000362.1:0-2840 GCA_051747505.1 Pseudomonadota bacterium
CGCGTCCACCCCCAGATGCGCGGTGATCTTCACGCAGTAGCTGGCGCCCAGCAGGACCAGCCAGGCGAAGAGGAAGCTGGTCGTCTCCAGCGCCCACAGGATGTTGGAGTTGAAGACGTAGCGGGCCACGACGTTGGCGAAGGTCACCAGCGTCATGATCCCGAGGATGGCGGCGATCAGCGTCTCCTCGACGGCGTTGATCGCGCGCCCGACAGGCGTCCGGGCCTCGTGCTGCATCCCGCGGCTCCCCTCGCGCAGGCGGCCCGGCGCGCCGTCCGGACCGGAGGCGCGCCCCCCGCGCGGGGGGCGCGTCAGGCGGCCCGGGGGCTTTCCCCGGGCCGGCCGGGTTCAGAGGCTCTCGTTGATCTTCTGCGCCTCTTCGATGACGTCCGCGCCCACGTCGGACTCGAACTGCTCCCAGACGGGCTTCATCGCCTCGACCCACTGCTCGCGCTGCTCGGGGGTGAGCTGGCGCACGGTGGAGCCGGCGTCGATGATCGCCTGCTTCGCCTCCTGGTTGACCTCGAAGGACTCCGCGTTGCGGGTCTCGGTCACCTCCTCGAGGATCGTGGCGAGCTGGCTGCGGACGTCGTCGTCCAGCCCGTCCCACCAGTCCACGGAGGTCACGACGAGGTAGTCGATGACGCCGTGGTTGGTCTCGGTGATGCCGTCCTGCACCTCGAAGAACTTCTGGCCCCAGATGTTGGACCAGGTGTTCTCCTGCCCGTCCACGACGCCCTGCTGGAGCGCGCCGTAGACCTCGGAGAAGGCCATCTTCTGCGGGTTGGCGCCGAGCGCCTCGAACTGGGCCACCAGCACGTCGGACTGCTGGACGCGGAACTTGAGGCCCTCGGCGTCGGAGGGCTCGACCAGCGGCTTGTTGGCCGACATCTGCTTCATGCCGTTGTGCCAGAAGGCCAGCCCGAGCAGGCCGCGGCGGGTCATCGCCTCCTTCAGGTCCTGACCGGTCTCGGAGTTCTGGAACTGGTCCACCGCCTCGATGTTCTTGAACATGAAGGGCAGATCGAAGATCCGGTACTGCTTGGTGAACTTCTCGAACTTCGACAGCGACGGCGCCGCCATCTGCACGTCGCCGCCCAGCATCGCCTCCAGCACCGCGTCGTCGTTGTAGAGCGAGGAGTTCGGATAGACCTCCATGCAGGCCTTGCCGTCCATCTCCTCGTTCACCCGCTCGGCCAGCAGCGAGGCCGCGATGCCCTTCGGGTGACGGTCGGTGTTGGTGACGTGGCTGAACTTGATGACGATCTCGCCGTCGTCGCACTGGGCCAGCGCGGCGGGGGCGGAGACCAGGGTGGCCGCCGCGGCGGCCGCGAGCATCATTGCACGCATTTTTCAACCTCCCGTATTCGCCGCCGGCTCTGGTCGGCCGGCGGGGGTCGCGCCCCTCCGTCCCGGAGGGGCGGTGGACCGGAGTTCTAGGGGGTGGCGCGGAACGCGCAACCGCTCCATGCTCCGGTTCCCGCAAGGGAAACCCGGTTTGGGGCGCAATGTCACGCCTTGAGATGACCTCCGGGGCGATTCCGCGCGCCGGGACGGGGGCGGAGCGCGCCCGTTGCGTGGCGGCGGACCTTGGGCGATGCTTGTCCCGAGCCAGTCTCGACGGGAGGAAGCCCATGATCACGCGACGCCGATTCATCGTCACCGCCGCGGCCGGCGCCGCGGGCCTGTCGGCGGCCGGGCGCCTGTGGGCCGCGACCGGCCTGGACCTGGGCGGGGGCGTGCGCATCGACACCGTCAGCGACGGCCATCTGGTGCTGCCGCGCGAGTTCATGTTCGGGGAGTCGCCCTCCCCCGAGGTCGCCGCGATCCTGGAGCGGCACGGGGTGGAGGGCGACATGATCGAGCGGCCCTGCAACCTGACGCTGCTGCGCGACGGAGAGCGCACGGTGCTGTTCGACGCGGGCTCCGGCCCCACCTTCATGGAGAGCGCCGGCAGGATCGCCGAGGGGCTGTCGGCGATCGGGGTGGACCCCTCCGACGTGACGGACGTGGTCTTCACCCACGGCCACCCGGACCATCTGTGGGGGGTGCAGGACGACTTCGGCGACCTGGCCTTCCCGGAGGCGGCGCACTACTTCCCGCGGCCGGAATGGGATTACTGGATGCAGGAGGGCCTGCTCGACGACACGCCGGAGGCGCGCAAGAGCTTCGTGGTCGGCGCGCAGAACCGGCTGCCGGAGATCGAGGACGTCACGGAGCTGTTCGACGCCGGCCAGGAGGTTCTGCCCGGCGTGATGGCCCACGCCACCCACGGGCACACGCAGGGGCACATGTCCTTCGAGATCCGCCGCGGGAGCGAGTCGGTGATGGTGGTGGGCGACGCGTTGGCCGACGGCCATCTGGCCTTCGAGATGCCCCAGGCGCCCGCCGGGGCCGACCACGAGCCGGAGCGCGCCGCCGCGACGCGGGCGAAGCTGCTGGACCAGCTCGCGACGGATCAGATGACGCTGATCGGCTTCCACCTGGCCGAGCCGGGCGTGGGTCGGGCGGAGCGCAAGGGCGACGCCTACCGCTTCGTGCATGCCGAGGAGGGCTGACGCGAAAGGCCTCCGCGCCCTTTCCGAGGGCGGGGGCGCGCGCCATATCCCGGTGATGGGCGGCTGGCGGAGCATAGGTTTCGGGCGCGGCGTCCGGCTGGCGGTCGCGGCGCTGGCGGGGCTGGCCGGGATTTCCGGCTGGCTGGCCGGGACGGCGCAGGAGACGCCGGCGCCGCGCGTGGTGGTCTCGGCGCTGGACGGGCCGGTGGGGCCGCCGGCGGCGCGGCTGATCTCGGAGCTGATCGGGACCGCCGAGGAGGAGGGCGCGGAGCTGGCCGTGCT
>JBNJGE010000363.1:0-2832 GCA_051747505.1 Pseudomonadota bacterium
CTCGGCGCCAAGGTCCTGCAGACCCGCTCCGTCGAGCTGGCCCTGCGCTACAAGACCCGCCTCATGGTCCGCTCGTCCTTCTCCGACGAGCCCGGCACCCTGGTCTGCGACGAGGAGGAGATCATGGAAACGAAGGTCGTCAGCGGCGTCGCCTTCTCCCGCGACGAGGCCAAGGTGACCCTGCTGGGCGTGGAGGACCGCCCCGGCGTCGCGGCCGCAATCTTCGGCCCCCTCGCGGAGGCGGGGATCAACGTGGACATGATCGTCCAGAACATCTCCGAGCAGGGGCGCACCGATGTCACCTTCTCGTGCTCCGTGGACGACGTGGCGCGCGCCCGCAGGGCGCTCGAGGCCGCCGACGTCTCCTACCGGGAGTTGATCGCGGACACCGAGGTGGCCAAGGTGTCCGTGGTGGGCATCGGGATGCGGTCCAATGCCGGCGTGGCCCAGCGCATGTTCCGCGCGCTGGCGGAGGAAGGGGTGAACATCAAGGTGATCGCCACCTCGGAGATCAAGGTCTCGGTCCTGGTGGACCGCAAATACATGGAGCTCGCCGTCCAGGCCCTCCATGCCGCCTTCGATCTCGACCGCGCCTGAAACCGGGCCAGGGGAGACGTTCGTGACCATGCAGGGCGGAGGCGGCGGCTCGCGCGTGCTGCTCAAGCGGCTCGCCTCCGTGATGGCGGAGGCCGGCGACGGCCAGCAGCGCCTCGACAGCATCGTCGCGCTGATCGCCTCCTCCATGAAGGCGGAGGTCTGCTCCATCTATCTGCGGCGCGGCGACCGCACGCTGGAGCTCTGCGCCACCGAAGGTCTCAACCCCGCGGCCGTCCACCACGCCCGCCTGCGCGTCGGCCAGGGCCTGGTCGGGCGCATCGCCCAGCGCGCCGAGCCCGTCAACACCGCCAACGCCCAGGACGAGCGCGGCTTCCAGTACCTGCCGGAGACCGGCGAGGAGGTCTATCACGCCTTCCTCGGCGTCCCCATCCAGCGCCTGGGCGAGGTGCTCGGGGTCCTCGTCGTCCAGAACCGCGAAAGCCGCAACTACTCCGAGGACGACGTCCACGGCCTCGAGGTCGTGGCCATGGTGCTGGCCGAGATGACCGAGCTCGGCGCCTTCCTCGGGGAAGGCGACATGGAGATGGCCGGCGCCCATGTGCGCTCCTACTACGCCCGCGGCGTCAGCGCGCAGGAGGGCGCGGCGGAGGGCGTCGTCTTCCTCCATGAGCCCCGCATCGTCCCCGCCAACCCCGTCGCCGAGGACGTGGAGGCCGAGCGCGCCCGCCTGGAGGAGGCGATGCGCGCCCTGCAGATGGAGGTGGACGACCTCGTCTCCCACGACTCCCTCGGCCATGCCGGAGAGCACCGCGACGTGCTCGAGACCTACCGCATGTTCGCCCATGACAAGGGCTGGATGCGCCGCATGCTGGAGTCGGTCGACTCCGGCCTCGCCGCCGAGGTCGCCGTGGAGCGCGAGCAGACGGCCCTGCGCGCCCGCCTCTCGCGCCTGCCGGATCCCTATCTGCGCGAGCGCGCCCACGACCTCGACGACCTCGCCCACCGCCTGCTGCGCCATCTGTCGGGCGAGCGGGCGGGCCGCGAGGTCCCGAAGAACGCCGTGCTGGTCGCGCGCAACATCGGCCCCGGCGAGCTGATGGACTACGGCCGCGACGTCTCCGCCCTGGTGCTGGAGGAGGGCGCCATCGGCTCTCACGCCGCCATCGTGGCCCGCGCGATGGCCATCCCCATGGTCATCCAGGCCGATCGCGTGACGCTGGAGGCCCGCAACGGCGACCGCATCCTCGTGGACGGGGACGTGGGCGCGGTGCATCTGCGCCCCGAGGACAGCGTGCTGGAGGCCTTCCGCGAGAAGCTCGACATGCGCGCCCAGGCCAAGGAGGTCTGGCAGGCCCTGCGCGACAAGCCCGCCGAGACGGCCGACGGCCAGCGCATCGCGCTGCAAATGAACGCCGGGCTCTTCACCGACCTCCCCTCGCTGGAGAGCAGCGGGGCCGAGGGCGTCGGCCTCTACCGCACCGAGCTTCAGTTCCTGATCCGCGCGCGCGTGCCCATGCGCGAGGAGCAGGCCGCCCTCTACGACCGCATCATCACCGCGGCGAAGGACCGGCGCGTCTGCTTCCGCACCCTCGACATCGGCTCCGACAAGGTCCTGCCCTACATGAAGCGGACCGAGGAGCCGAACCCCGCGCTGGGCTGGCGGGCGATCCGCATCAGCCTCGACCGCCCCAACATCCTGCGCATGCAGGTGCAGAGCCTGCTGCGCGGCGCCCATGGCCGGCCCTTCGCCCTGATGTTCCCCATGGTCGCCCAGGCCTCGGAGTTCACCGAGGCCCGCGCCATGGTGATCGAGCAGCTCGAGCGCCACATCCGCCATGGCCGCCCCGCGCCGCAGCGCCTCGAGATCGGCGCCATGCTGGAGACCCCCAGTCTCGCCTTCGCGCCCGATCACTTCTTCCGCGAGGCCGACTTCATCTCCATCGGCGGCAACGACCTCAAGCAGTTCTTCTTCGCCGCCGACCGCGAGAACGAGCGCGTGCGCAAGCGATACGACGCCTTCAACGCCTCCTATCTTCGCTTCATCCGGCTGATCGTGGACCGCTGCGAGGCCCACGGCACGCCGCTGAGCTACTGCGGCGAGGATTCCGGCCGCCCACTGGAGGCGCTCGCCATCGCCGCCATGGGCGTGCACACCCTGTCCATGCGCCCCGCCTCCATCGGCCCGGTCAAGCGCCTGCTGCGCGAGGCCGCGCTGGCCGATGTCCGCGCCGTGATCGAGCAGGGCATCGACCGCGGCGACGTCAACCTGCGCGC
>JBNJGE010000364.1:0-2774 GCA_051747505.1 Pseudomonadota bacterium
ACCTGCCGGAATACGCGTTCCCGCGCCTGCGCGCGCTGCTCGACGGCGTGACGCCGGGCGGCCCCGTGCTGCCCATGTCGCTGGGCGAGCCGCGCCACGCGCCCCCCGCCTTCCTCCCCGACGCGCTGGCCCGCCACGCCGAGCTCTTCACCCGCTACCCCGCCAACGAGGGCTATCCCGAGCTGCGCGAGGCCATCGCCGCCTGGCTGCGCTGCCGCTTCGACCTGCCCGAGGCCCTGACGAACCCCGAAACGAACGTCTTCCCCCTCAACGGCACGCGCGAGGGGCTCTTCGCCGCCTGCCTCGCCCTCGTCCCCGAGCGCAAGAACGGCAAGACCCCCGCCGTCCTCCTCCCCAACCCCTTCTACCAGTGCTACGCCGTCGCCGCGCTGGCCGCGGGGGCCGAGCCCGTCTACGTCCCCGCCGCCGCGGAGACCGGCTTCCTCCCGGACTTCGCCGCCCTCCCCGCCGACCTGCTCGACCGCACCGCCGCCGCCTATCTCTGCTCCCCCGCCAACCCGCAGGGCGCCGTCGCCTCCCTCTCCCGCCTGCGCGACACCCTCGCGCTGGCCGAGAAACACGACTTCCGCCTCTTCTCCGACGAATGCTACTCGGAGATCCACCGGGGGAGCCCGCCCCCCTCCGCCCTGCAGGCCGTCCACGAAACCGGCGCGGACCCCGAGCGCGCGCTGGTCTTCCACTCCCTCTCCAAGCGCTCCAACCTGCCCGGCCTGCGCTCCGGCTTCTGCGCCGGCGGCCCGCAGACCATCGCCGCCATGCGCAAGCTTCGCGCCTATGCCGGCGCCCCCCTGCCCGGCCCGATCCAGATGGCCTCCGCCGAGATCTGGGCGGACGAGGGCCATGTCGATGCCTCCCGCGCCCTCTACCAGCAGAAATTCGCGCTGGCCGACGAGATCCTCGGAGACCTCCCCGGCTACACGCCCCCCGAAGCCGGCTTCTTCGTCTGGCTCGACGTCGGCGACGGAGAGGCCGCCGCCCGCGACCTCTACGCCGCGACCGGCGTGCGCGCCCTGCCCGGCAAGTACCTCTCCCGCCCCGCCCCCGACTGGCTGGGCGGCGGGGACCCCGGCGCCCGCTACCTTCGCATCGCCCTCGTGGAGCCGCCCGAGGACGTCGCCCGCGGCCTGCGCCTGATCCGCGACCATTTCGCCTGAGAGCCCCGCCCATGGCCGTCTCCCACCCCGACTACGACGACGAGGCGCGCGAGAGCCTGCTGCCGGCCAGCTGGTCAGCCTGGCTGCGCCGCCGCGCGGCGGAGCTCACGGGGCTCGCCCTCGCCCTCGCCGCCCTCGGCCTGGCGCTGACGCTGGCCACCCACCACCCCGACGACCCCAGCTTCTTCAACGCCACCAGCCAGGCCCCGCGCAACGCGCTCGGCCTCTTCGGGGCCTGGCTGGCCGACCCGCTGGTGCGCACGCTGGGGCTGGCCGCCTGGGGCTTTCCCGCCCTGCTGGGCGCCTGGGGCCTGCGCCTCGCCCTGCACCGGGGGGAGCATCGCGCCTGGTCGCGCCTGATCCTCGCCCCCTTCGCGGTGCTCGCCGCCGCCGCCGCGCTGGCCGCCCATGTCCCGCCCGCCGACTGGCCCCACGGCTACGGCATGGGCGGGCTGGCGGGCGACGGCGCCGCGGGGATGCTGGTCGCCCGCCTGCCCGGCAACCCCGCGGCGCTGATGCCCGGCGTCACCTTCTCCCTCAGCCTCGCCGCCGCCGCGCTGGGCGCGCTGGCGCTGGGCGTGGACCGGGCGGAGGCCGGCGCCCTGCTGCGCTGGCTTCTCTCCGGCCTGGTCTGGCTGCTGGGCGGCCTCGCCCGCGCCGGCTGGACGGGTCTGCGCGCGCTCCTGCGCCGCCTCACCCCCCCGCGCTCCGCAAGACTGGAGAAGCCTGCCCCCTACGGCGCCCGCGCCCGGCGCGAGCCCGCGCTGTATGAGGCCGACGCCCCCGCAGAGGACGTGCCGCCGCTCACCTCCGGCCCGGAGGAGGCCCCTTCGGTGCTGGAGCGCATCCGCTCCGCCGCGCGGCGCATCGAGCCCGAGGCCGAGGCGCCCGACCCCGAGCCCGAGGACGCGCCGCGCGCCGAGGTCGCCCGCCCGCGCGTGAAGCCCCAGCCCTCCCGCCGCGCCCGGGCGGAGGCCGAGCCCACCCTCGATCTCGACGGCCTGACCGAGGACGCCGACTGGGCGCCCCCGCCCCTCTCCCTGCTCCAGAACCCGGAGCGGATCGACCAGCCCCAGCTCTCGCAGGAGGCGCTCGAGAGCAACGCGCGGATGCTCGAGGCGGTGCTGGACGACTACGGCATCCGCGGAGAGATCGTGAAGGTCTCCCCCGGCCCCGTGGTCACCATGTACGAGCTCGAGCCCGCCCCCGGGCTCAAGGCCTCCCGCGTCATCGGCCTGGCCGACGACATCGCGCGCAGCATGTCCGCGCTGGCCGCGCGCGTCTCCACCGTCCCGGGCCGCTCCATCATCGGCATCGAGCTGCCCAACGACACGCGCGAGAAGGTCCTGCTGCGCGAGATCTTCGCCGCCCGCGCCTTCGGCGACGCCAAGGAAAAGCTGCTGATCGCGCTGGGCAAGGACATCGAGGGGGCGCCGGTCGTCGCCAACCTCTCCCGCATGCCCCACCTGCTGATCGCGGGCACCACCGGCTCGGGCAAGTCGGTGGCGATCAACGTGATGATCCTGTCGATCCTGTACCGGCTCAGCCCGAAGGAATGCCGGATGATCATGATCGACCCCAAGATGCTGGAGCTGTCGG
>JBNJGE010000365.1:0-2760 GCA_051747505.1 Pseudomonadota bacterium
GAGTTCTACCTCTTCGCCGACCGGCTGGCGCCCTGGAGCCCGGCGGACAGCCTCGCGATCTCCAAGCTGATGGCGCTGCGCCTGACGGAGCAGCCGGCCGCGGATGTGCGCCGCGCCGCGCTGTCGCTGCTGCTGCCGCGGGAGCGGCTGCGCGACATCCTGCCGGACTATCCGGAGGCGGCGGTGATCGCGCCGGGGGACTCGGCGCAGGCCCCGCGGCGGGAGCGGGCGACGGACTATGCCGGGCTGTTTCCCGGCGCGTCCTTCCCCGCCCCCGGGCCGGGGCCGCGGGGGCCGCGGATCATGCCGCCGCCGGGCGAAGGCGGGGCCTCCAACGGCTGGGCGTTGGGGGCGGGGCGCGCGGCGGCGGGGTCGCCGATCCTGGCCAACGACCCGCATCTTTGGCTGGGCGCGCCCTCGCTTTGGTATCTGGCGCGGCTGGAGCTGCCCGGGGGGGGCGTGATCGGGGGCACGATCCCCGGCATGCCGCTGGTGCTGATCGGGCGCAACGAGGCCTTCGCCTGGGGGCTGACCTCCGCCTATGTCGATGATGCCGACATCTATATCGAGCGGCTGAACCCGGAGAACGAAGCGGAGTACCTGGCGCCGGACGGGCCGCGGCCCTTCGAGCGGCGCCGGGAGACCATCCGCCTCGCCGGCGGGGGCGCGGAGGAGGTCGAGCTGCGCTGGACCCGGCACGGCCCCGTGATCCCGCCCGAGCAGTTCGGCGTGGGGGAGGTGACGCCCGCGGGCCATGTCGCGACGCTGAGCTGGACGGCGCTGACGCCGCAGGACCGCAGCTTCTCCGCCGGCTTCGCGCTGATGCATGCGCGCTCGCTGGACGAGGGGGCGGCGGCGATGGCGGACCATGTCGCGCCCTCGATGAACGTGCTGATGGCCGACGGGGAGGATGTCGGCATGGTCGTCGCGGGGCGCGCGCCGCTGCGGGGGTCGCGCCACCAGGGGCGCGGGCGGCTGCCGGCGCCGGGCTGGAGCGCGGTCAACGACTGGCGCGGCTACATGGACTACGACGACATGCCGCGAGTCCTGCGCCCGGAGGGGGGCGCGGTGGCCAACGCCAACAACCGCACCGCGGACGCTGCCTATCCGGAGCATCTGGGCTTTCACTGGGGGGACCCCTACCGCATCCGGCGGCTGGAAAAGCAGCTCGCCGCCCGGCGCTTCCACAGCCTCGACAGCGCGACGGCGCTGCAGAACGACGCCGTCTCGGAGATGGCGCGCGCCGTGCTGCCGCTGATCGCGCGGGAGCTGTGGTGGACGGGCTCCGCCACGCCGCAGGACCCGGTGGAGGCCCGCCGGCGCCGGGCGCTGGAGATGTTGGGCGACTGGAACGGCGAGATGTCCGAGCACGCGCCCGAGCCGCTGATCTTCGCGGAATGGATGCGCCGGCTGACCCTGCGCCTCGCCGAGGACGAGCTGGGCCCGGCGGTGGAGCGGGTGTCCGGGGCGCAGCCGGTCTTCGTGGAGCGGGTGTTCCGGGACGTGGACGGCGCGGGGGTGTGGTGCGACATCGACAAGACCTCCCGCGTGGAGACCTGCCCCGAGATCGCGGAGCTGGCGCTGGACGACGCGCTGGGCGCGCTGGGCGAACGCTACGGCGACGACCCGCGCGGCTGGCGCTGGGGCGAGGCTCACGAGGCGCGCCACGACCACGAGGTTCTGGGCGGCTACGGGCTGCTGGGGCTGATCGTGAACATCCGCCACGAGGCCTCGGGCGGGGATTTCACGCTGCAGCGGATGCAGAGCTCGGGGCGCGGGCCGGAGCCGCATGTGACGCGATTCGGCGCCGGGCTGCGCATGGCGGTGGATTTCGCGGACCCCGACAGCTCGGTCTTCATCATCTCCACCGGGCAGAGCGGGCACCCCTTCTCCCGCCACTACGACGATCTGTCGGAATTGTGGCGGCGCGGCGACGCGATCCGGATGTCGCTGGACTTCTCCGACGCGGAGGCCGGGGCGCTGGGGACGACCGTGCTCGAGCCCGCAGGAGATTGACGCCGCAGAACGTCCGCCATGGAGACAATCGAGCGAACTGGCGACAAAATGGCGACAATTTTCTGAGGAACGGAAGCCGCTCCCCTTGCGTTTGGGCCGATTCCGATCAATATGGTGAATGTCCGCGGTCCGGTCGCGGCCGGAACCCCCTCGGCGGCGGCGACGCACCCCCCCAAGGAACCCCGCGCCGTCGCCTTCGGCCGCACGCGTTTCCCCACACTCTCGGGCCGCGGACACCCCTTCCAGGACTTTTCCGGGACGTCTAGCGCCGGCCGATGAGGCCGGCGAAGGCGCCGTTGACCATCCCCACCCCGAGGCAGGCGAAGACGACCGAGGCCCAGCCCGCCGCGCCCGGGGACTCGCCCAGCGCCGCCCAGCCGCCCAGCGCCGCGCCCATGGGCACGAGCGAGGTGAGCGAGGAGGTGCGCGGGATGCCGAGATGGCGCAGGGCGTAGCCGTAGCCCCAGACCGCGCCGACGCCGGCCAGAAGGCCCTGGCTGAGCACGATCCAGGAGAGCGCGGGCCAGGAGAGCTCGTCCAGCGTGGTGCCGAAGACCGCCGCGGCGGCCAGCAGGAAGGGCGTGGAGTAGAGGCCGGTGTAGGCAGTGGCCTCCAGCCCGTTCAGCGTGGTCTTGCGGAAGGCGATGGTGAAGGCGGCCCAGCCGCAGGCGGCGGCGACGAGGAAGGGCGCGCCCTGGAAGAAGCCCGAATCGCCGCGCAGGGCGGCGGGGCCGACGATCAGCG
>JBNJGE010000366.1:0-2743 GCA_051747505.1 Pseudomonadota bacterium
ACGAGCAGCTGCCCCGCGTCGCCGAGACCCTCATAACCGTCGCCGCCATCGCAACCCTGGTCAGACGAAAAACGTGACCCTTCTCAAACGCGCTCTGAGTCAGCGGCGCCCGTCAAGAGTATTGACGCGGGATCAACGGCGGGGCAGATTGCGTTCATCTCGAAATGGGGGGAACCATGAAGAGCCTTGCCTGCGCCTGCGTCGCCGCGTTTCTCGCGACGCCTCTGTCGGCGGTCGCGCTGCCGCTCGACTATTCCGATTTCAGCCTGGACGCCGGCGGCGGGACCGGCTCGGTCAGCGAAGTGACGCCCGATCCGGGCTTCACGATGGCCTTCCTCCTGGAAGGCAGCGACGGCGGCGGCAGTGAAGGGGTGGTGACCACGTTCACCGCGCTGGCGGCCGAGAACACCGCCGTGTCCTTCGAATGGGTCTTCGAGACCCTTGATGTGGACGGCCCGAGCTTCGACCCGTTCGGCTACATGATCGACGGGAGCGTGTTCCAGCTCACGGATGACGGAGGCGCGGACAGCCAGTCGGGCGCCTTCTCCTTCAACGTGAGCGCGGGGCAGAGCTTCGGCTGGTACATCGATGCCACCGACGACACGGAGGGGCCGGCGCAGGCGACGGTCAACGCGGCCTTCGCGCCGGCTTCGGAAGTGCCGCTGCCGGCTGCCGGCGTGCTGCTGCTGGGCGGCATCGGCGGGCTGGGCCTCGCCGGGCTGCGGCGCGGCCGGGGGCGCCCCGCGGGCTGAGCGGGCGCCTGCCGTCGCGCCTTCGCGCGCGCCCTGATGATCGCGCCCGGGCCTCGCCCGGGCGCTTTCGCGTTTGGGGGCGGCGCATCTGCGACGGCGTGTCGTCTGAGGCTCATACCGGGGCATATGTTACGCGCCCGTCAGCTTTCCGGCCTTCCGTCCTGCGCCGCGCCGCCCCCGGCGGCGGAAAACGCCGCATTCGGGCTCGCATCGCGCGCGCGGGGAGTGTAGGGCAGGACCGGAAACCAGCCGCGCGCCGCCTCCCGCGGCGCACGAAGAGGAGGAGTAACGCGCAATGAAGGTCCTCGTGCCCGTCAAGCGCGTGATCGACTACAACGTGAAGGTCCGCGTGAAGGCGGACGGCTCGGGCGTCGATCTCGCGAACGTCAAGATGTCCATGAACCCCTTCGACGAGATCGCCATGGAAGAGGCGATCCGGCTGAAGGAGAAGGGCGTCGCGGAGGAGGTCATCGCCGTCTCCATCGGCGTGAAGCAGGCGCAGGAGACGCTGCGCACGGCGCTGGCCATGGGCGCGGACCGCGCGATCCTGATCGAGGCCGCCGACGACGTGCACCAGGACATCGAGCCGCTGGCCGTGGCCAAGCTGCTCAAGGCCGTGGTGGACGAGGAGCAGCCCAAGATCGTGATGCTGGGCAAGCAGGCGATCGACAACGACATGAACGCCACCGGCCAGATGCTCGCCGCCCTGCTGGGCTGGGGGCAGGCGACCAACGCGGCCGAGGTGAATGTCGAGGGCGAGAGCGTGTCGGTGACGCGCGAGATCGACGGGGGCATGCAGACGCTCAAGCTGAAGCTGCCGGCGATCATCACCGCGGATCTGCGGCTGAACGAGCCGCGCTACGCCTCGCTGCCCAACATCATGAAGGCGAAGAAGAAGCCGATGGACGCCAAGACGGCGGCCGATTACGGCGTGGACGTGACGCCGCGGCTGACGGTCACCAACACCTCCGAGCCGCCGGAGCGCAAGGCCGGCGTGAAGGTGGAGAACGTGGACGAGCTGCTCGACAAGCTGAAGAACGAAGCGGGGGTGCTCTGAGATGGCCGTTCTGCTGATCGCCGAGACGCTGGCCGGGGAGCTGGCCAAGGACTCCACCGCCAAGGCGCTGACCGCCGCGAAGAAGCTGGGCGAGGTGACGATCCTCGTGGCCGGCGAGAACGCCAGGGGGCCGGCCGAGGAGGCCGCGAAGCTCGACGGCGTGGCCAAGGTGCTGTGCTGCGAGGACCCCTCGCTGGGCCACAACCTGGCCGAGCCGAAGGCGGCGCTGGTGGCGCGGCTGGCGGCCGACTATGACCACATCGTCGCGCCCTCCACCATGGCGGGCAAGAACCTGGCGCCGCGGGTGGCCGCGCTGCTGGACGTGATGGTGATCTCGGACGTGTCCGAGGTGAAGGGCGAGGACGAGTTCGTCCGCCCGATCTACGCCGGCAACGCGATGCAGACGGTCAAGACCTCTGACGCGAAGAAGGTGCTGACGGTGCGGACCGCCAATTTCGAGGCCGCGGGCGAAGGCGGCTCGGCGTCGGTCGAGACGGTCGAGCCTGCCGAGAACCCGGGCGTGTCCGAGTGGGTCGAGGACAGGATCGAGGAGAGCGACCGGCCGGAGCTGACCTCGGCCAAGCGGATCATCTCCGCGGGGCGGGCGATCGGGTCGAAGGAGAACTTCGAGATCGTCGAGAAGGTCGCGGACAAGCTGGGGGCGGCCGTGGGCGCCTCGCGCGCCGCGGTGGACTCGGGCTATGCGCCGAACGACTGGCAGGTGGGGCAGACGGGCAAGATCGTCTCGCCCGACCTCTACATCGCCTGCGGCATCTCGGGCGCGATCCAGCACCTGGCGGGGATGAAGGACTCCAAGGTCATCGTCGCCATCAACAAGGACGAGGAGGCGCCGATCTTCCAGGTCGCCGATTACGGCCTGGTGGCGGACCTGTTCGAGGTGCTGCCGGAGCTCGAGAAGAAGCTCTGAGCGCCG
>JBNJGE010000367.1:0-2725 GCA_051747505.1 Pseudomonadota bacterium
GTGTCGAAGGCGATGACGACGTCCAGCATCTCGTCGCTCTCGGCCGGGATGCGGCGGGCGAAGGAGCGGGAGCCGACGATCAGGCCGTCGGGCTGCTTGACGATCTTCAGGTTGAGCTGGACGCGGGCGGTCACGGGCGCCTCGGGGTCGTCGCGGCGGAGCTCGGCCTGGAACTCGCGCAGGTCCACCGACAGGGTGTAATCCGCGCGCAGGCCCACGGCGGAGCGGCCGACCGAGCGCAGGCGGTCGGTGTTCTCGAAGCTCTCGATCAGCAGGCGCTGGACGGTCAGCGGCGCGCGCTCCACCCAGCGCACGCCGGGGAAGTACTGCACGCGCAGCGGGTGGGGCTTGACCGCGATGCGGTCGGTGTCCACGGCGGCGTGGGCGGTGGGGTCCTCCACCACCAGCTGGGCGCTGATCTCCGGCAGGTCGTCGGGGAAGGTGCTCTTGGGGCTGAGGCCGTAGAGCTCGGTGGGGGTGGCCACGTTGCGCAGGGTGTCCAGCTCGGCGCAGCCGGGCGCCAGCAGGAGGAGGGCGAGCGCGGCGGGACGCAGGCGGCGGATCATCGCGAGAACTCCGAGGACTGGGTGCCGAGCAGGAAGCGGGCGGGGTCGCGCTCCACCTTCGCGGCGAGGCGTTCGAGATTGCTCACGAGGCGGCGGGCCTCCTCGACGAAGCGGGCGAACTGGGGCAGGCCGGAGCGCAGGAAGGCGTCCACCTCGTAGCGGTTGTTGTCGAGCACGGCGTCGAGATTGGTCATCAGCGCGTTGGCCGAGGCGGAGGCGCCGCGGATCTCGCCGGTGATGGCCTCGATGTCGGCGCCGGCCTGGCTCACGGTGGAGTCGAGATTGGCCACGGCGCGGCGCATGTCGGCGGCGATGGCGGTCGCGTCCTCCTCGATCAGGCGGTTGGCGCCGGCGAAGGTCGCCTCGGCCTCGGTCAGCGCGCCCTCGGCCTTCGTCATGGCGGAGCCGACGGTCTCCAGCGTGGAATTGGCCCGGGCGAAGGTGTCGGCGGCGGCGGCGAGCGTGGTCTCGGCGCCGTCCGCGAGACCGTCGAGGCGGCCGGAGACGCCGGAGAGGTCGGCGCCGACCTGCGCGATGGTCTCGTTGGCGGTCTTCGCGGTGACGCGCAGGTCCTCCATCAGGGCCGGGAGGTCCTGCTGCACGGCGAGGTTGACGCCGTCAATGGCCGCGCGGGCCTCGGTGAGCGCGGCGCGGGCGTCGGCGACCAGCTGCGCGCCGTCCCCGGCGGCGAGCCGGTTCATGCCGTCGGCGGCCTCGCGCACGGAGGCGAGCGTCGAGGTCGCCTCATCCAGCGCGGCGTCGAGACGGGTCATCGTGCCCTCGGCTTGGGCGAAGCGGGCCTCGGCCGTGCGCATCAGGGCGGAGGCGTCGCTGGAGAGCGCCGCGACTTGGGCGTCGGCGGTGGCGGTGGCGGCGCGGGCCTCCTCGATCAGGGGGGCGAGGCGGTCCTGCATCAGCTTGTCGGCGGTGGTCACGGCGCCGCGGGCCTCGGCGACCAGCACGGCGCCGTCGCCCTGGACGAGGGCGTTGACGCTGCCGGAGGTGGTCTCCAGCGAGGCCATGAGGCGGTCGGCGTTGTCGAGGGTCGTGCGCAGATCGGCGAGCGTGCCTTCTGCCTCGCGCAGGCGCAGGGTCGCCTCGGCGCCGGCCTCGGCGAAACGGTCGAGCGTCGTGCCGGCGCGGGCGCCGAGATCGCCGGCGGTGGTCTCCAGCGTCCGCGCGGTAACGCGGATCTGGTCGACCGTGGCCGGGAGGCGGTCGGACATCAGGGCGTCGGCGGCCTCGAGGCTGGCGACGGCGCGGGTCTCGACGGATTTCACCGCCTGCTCGACGGCCCCGGCGGCGGCCTCGCCGCGGTCGATGAAGGCGGGGATGCGCTCGGCGAGCAGGGCGTCGGCGGAGGCGAAGGCCTGCTCGGCGGCGCCCAGCGCGGAGTCGGCGGCCTCCATTGTCCCCTGCGCGCGGCGCACGGCGCCCTCGGTGGCCTCCAGCGTGGCGTCGGCGCGGGTCAGCGTGGTCTCGGCGGCGTCGGCCAGCGAGCCCAGGCGGCCGGTGAAGCCGCTGAGCTCGCGGGCGGAGGCGCTGACCTCGCCGGTCAGGGTCTCGAACTGGCCCAGCGTGGTGTCGAGCTTGTCGGACGCGTCGGCGAGGTTCGAGAGAATGCGGGTGACGGTGGCGCGGTTCTCGTCGCCCGTGAAGCGCTGGAGGTCCTCCAGCAGATCGACGGAGCGCTCCAGCAGCTCGGGCGCGCGCTGGAAGACCGACTGGATGGCGGAGCGGCGCGAGGGGATGACGGGGCGCTCGGAGGGGGCGACGTCGAAGCCCGCCCCCTGCAGGCGCGGGGCGTCCGCGCTGCCGCCGGAGAGGGCGACGTAGGAGACGCCGGTGACGCCCTGGAGCTGCAGGGTGGCGGTGGTGTCGGCCCTGATCGGCGTCTCGGCGTCGATCTCCAGCGTGACGCGGACGCGGGAGGGGTCCTCGGGGGCGAGGCGCATGTCGGTGACCGTGCCCACGGGCAGGCCGTTGTAGCGGACCTCCCCGGCCGTCGCGAGGCCGGCGACGTCCTCGAACAGCACGTTGTAATAGGCGTATTGCCGGTCCACCTCCACCTTGGCGAGCCAGAGCAGGAAGCCCAGCGCGCCCAGGATGCCCAGCAGGGTGAAGGCCCCGATCAGGACGTAGTTGGCCCGCGTCTCCAT
>JBNJGE010000368.1:0-2719 GCA_051747505.1 Pseudomonadota bacterium
GAGGGTCGAGGACATGCGGGTGGAGCCGCGCAGGTCCGAATGCCAGATCACGGCGCGGATCCGCTCCCCGTCCGCCCGGCGCACCACGCCCGAGAGCACCCGGCGCGCGGCCGTGGCGCCCAGATAGACCTGGGCGAGGTTGCTCATCACCCGCTTCTGGATCGCCACATGGGCCGCCACGGCGAAGACCTTCTGCACCCGGTCGACCGCGTCCAGGTCGGCGTCGGCGAAGCCGCCGGGCCGGCGGGTCGACCAGCTCGCCATGATGCCGGAGCGCCCGCCGCGGTAGCTCTCGACATCCGCGATGCGGAAGCTGGTCGAGGTCATCAGGTAGTCGGTGTAGCCCTTCTCCTGCAGCTCGCGCAGCACGGGGAAGTCGGCCATCGTCTCCGGCCCCTCCAGCCGCCGGCGCAGGCGGGGCAGTTCGTTGACCAGGACGTGGTGGAAGGGGCTCTGCACGAAGGCCTCGGTCATCTCGACGTCGTGGCGGTACTGGACCAGCTTCGCCCCGCCGGCCCGGCGCCAGTAGATCTGCTCGGCCTGGAAGAGGGGGTGGAGCGTGGGCCAGCTCAGCGCCGCGCGCTCCAGCGGTATGCCGATGGCGTCTAGGCGCGTGCACAGGTCGCCGAACAGCTCGACCACGTCGGGGTCGAACAGGGATTCGTCGAGCAGCCAGCGCTCGATGTCCGCGGTGAGGGTGGCGTGCGTCATCGCCCGAGGATAGGGGCGCGGGGGCCGCCCGGCAACGCCGCCGGCTCAGCCCTGTCCGGCGAAGCGGGCCTCCAGCGCCTCGCGCGTCTCGTCGGCGATCTTGGCGAAGAGCATGTCGGGGGTGGCGAAGGCGTGGCCCGCGGGCAGGGCCGAGAGCGCCGCGGCGACGTCCGAAGGCCAGTCCTTCGCCGCCTCCTCCCCCAGCTTCAGCGCGGCCAGGATGCGGTCGGCCGCGTCCGGGACGAAGGGGCGCGACAGGATCGCGTAGAGGCGGGCGAGGTTGAGCGCGAAGCGCACGATGGCCGCCGCCCGCTCCGGGTCCGTCTTGAACACGGCCCAGGGGGCGGCGTGCTGGAGATACTCGTTGCCCGCCACCCAGATGGCGCGCAGCTCGTGGGCGGCCTTGCGGATCTCGATGGCGTCCCAGTGGCGCTCATAGGCGGCCAGCCGCTCCCCGATCTCGCGGATGACCTCTTCCTCGGCCTCGCCGTAGTCGCCCCCTTCCGGCACAACCTCCCCGAAGCGGGAGCGGCAGAACTTGGTCACCCGGCTGACGAAGTTGCCCAGCACGTCCGCCAGGTCCTTGTTCACCCCGGCCTGGAAGGCCTCCCAGGTGAAGTCGGTGTCGTCGCTCTCGGGCGCGTTGGCCAGCAGCCACCAGCGCCAGTAGTCCGAGGGCAGGATCTCCAGCGCCTGGTCCATGAAGACCCCGCGGCCCTGCGAGGTGGAGAACTTGCCCCCCTCATAGGTCAGCCAGTTGAAGCCCTTGATGTAGTCGGCCAGGTGCCATTCCTCCTCGCCCGGCTTCGAGGCGCCCATCAGCGTCACGGGGAAGCTGAGCGTGTGGAAGGGGATGTTGTCCTTGGCCATGAACTGGACATAGGAGACGTCCTTGGCGCCCAGGTCGTCGCGCCACCAGCGCCGCCAGGCCGCGTCGGGCTCGCCATGGGCGTCGGCCCATTCGGCGGTTGCCGCGATATAGGCGATGGGCGCGTCGAACCAGACGTAGAACACCTTGCCTTCCATGTCCGGCCAGGGCGCGCCGTCCCAGTGCGCGGGCACGCCCCAGTCCAGGTCGCGGGTGATGCCCCGGTCCTGCAGCCCCTCCCCGTCGTCGAGCCACTTGCGCGCGATGGAGGTCGCCAGCACCGGCCAGTCGGCCTGCGCGTCGATCCACTGGCGCAGCCGCTCGCGCATCCTGGACTGGCGCAGATGGAGGTGGACGGTCTCGCGCACCTCCAGATCGGTGGAGCCGGAGATAACCGAGCGCGGGTTTATCAGGTCCACCGGGTCGAGCTGCTTGGTGCAGTTCTCGCACTGGTCGCCGCGGGCCTTCTCGTAGCCGCAGTTCGGGCAGGTCCCCTCGATGTAGCGGTCGGGCAGGAAGCGGCCGTCGGCGGGGGAGTAGATCTGGCGCTCGGTCACCGCCTCGATCAGCCCGGCCTCCCAGAGGCGGGCGGCGAGGTGCTGGGTCAGCTCGCAGTTGCGCTCGGAGGAGGAGCGGCCGAAATGGTCGAAGCTGAGATTGAAGCCGCGGGCGATCTCCGCCTGGCGCTCATGCATTTCGGCGCAGTATTCGGCCACGTCCTGACCGGCGGCCCGGGCGGCGAGCTCGGTGGGGGTTCCGTGCTCGTCGGTGGCGCAGATGAACAGCACCTCGCGGCCGCGCTGGCGCATCACACGGGCATAGGCGTCGGCGGGCAGCTGGGAGCCCACCAGGTTGCCCAGATGCTTGATCCCGTTGATGTAGGGCAGGGCGGAGGTGACGAGGATGCGGGTCATGCGCGCGCGGCTCCTGACGGCGTTCGAGTCGGGCCCCGTTTAGCGCATCGCGCAGAGGCGGGCGAGGGGCCGCGCCCCGGCGGTCCGCCCCGCCCGCCCGCCCCGCGGCCCGCCGGCGCGCGGCCCCTTCACAGGCGGTCGGGACAGGCGCGGCGCCCGGCCGGGACGGGGCGGGCGGGCGGGGTTCCGGCCGGGGCGCGGCCCCTCGCCCGCCTCTGCGCGATGC
>JBNJGE010000369.1:0-2712 GCA_051747505.1 Pseudomonadota bacterium
CGTAGCGGCATGTGCATCGGTCCCTCGTGAAAGAAGCCGATGCCCCATGAATCACGCCAAGGCCGCCTCGGGAATCCCCCTTCTCAAACGCGCTCTCAGGGCGTTATGGGTCCTGACCCTATTTCCCAAGTATACTTACAATTAAAGGTGAAATTCATAGCCCCCGGCACCCACGCGCCCATTTCGGGCGCGTCCACTCTGCCGTCATCGTTTGCAGGAAGGCCCCACGAGAACCGGAAAACCGACCGTCACTTGCGCTTCGCCCCCTCGCGCCCCCACGCGCCCCGCCGGAGACGGGCCGGCCGGGCGGGGCGATGCGGCGCGCCAGCGCCGCGAGGGCCGCCCCGGCCGCGCCTCTCACCGCCCGTCGCGATACGGCGCCAGCACCGCCGCCATCGCCTCGGTGGCCGGAACCGGCACGCCCAGCTCGCGGCCCATCCGCGCCACCGCCCCCGTGAGGTAATCCAGCTCCAGCGGCTTGCCCGCCTCCAGGTCCGCGGCCATCGAGGACCGTATCTCCGGCGACATGGCGTCCAGCCGCCCCGCCGCCTTCTCCGCCAGGTCCGTCGCCAGCGGCGCCCCCTCCGCCAGCGCCACCGCCAGCGCCTCGTCCAGCAGCCGCCGGTAGAGCGCCCGCAGCTCCGGCGTCCGCTGGATGGTCCCGAAATCGCAGCGGGCGGCGGCCGACAGCGTCCCGCCCCCGTTCCAGGTCACCAGCTTCGCCCAGAGGTCCGCCCGCACGTCCCGGCTCTCCGGCGCCGGCGCCCCGGCCTCGTTCAGCATCGCCCGCACCGAGGCGGCGGGCTCCGTATCCTGCCGCCCCTCCCGGTCGCCCAGGATCACCCCGGTCTCCGCATCCAGCCGCCCGATCACCCCCGGCTCCGTGATCTCGGCGGAGATCCGCGCCACTCCGATCAGCGCGCGCCCCTCCCCGAAGGCCGCCTCCAGCATCGGCGTCGCCGCGACCCCGTTGAGGATCGGCAGCGCCACGGCCCCGCCTTCCATCAACGGCCCCGCCTGCGCGATCGCCCCCTCCAGCTGATGCGCCTTGACCGCGAAGATCACCAGATCCTGCGCGCCCAGCGCCACGGCGTCGTCGGAGGCCGCGACCTCCACCACCGTCCGCCGCCCCGACCGCTCCTCCAGCGCCAGCCCCTTCTCCCGGATGGCCGCCAGATGCGCCCCCCGGGCCACCACGGAGACCGGGTTCCCGGCGGCCGCCAGCCGCACCGCCAGGTACCCCCCGATCCCGCCCGCGCCGAAGACGCAGACCCTCATTCCGCCGCCTCCGGCCGGCGCGCGTCGCGGATCAGCGCCAGGATGTTCTTCGCCGCCTCGGGGATGTTCGTCCCCGGCCCGAAGATCGCCTTGACGCCGGAGCCCTGGAGGAACTCGTAATCCTGCTGCGGGATCACGCCCCCGCAGATCACCAGGATGTCCTCGGCCCCCTTCGCCCGCAGCGCCTCCACCAGCTTCGGCGCCAGCGTCCGGTGCCCCGCCGCCTGGGACGAGATCCCGATGACATGCACGTCGTTGTCGATGGCGTCCTGCGCCGCCTCCTCCGGCGTCTGGAACAGCGGCCCCACATCCACGTCAAAGCCGATATCGGCGAAAGCCGTGGCGATCACCTTGGCCCCGCGGTCATGCCCGTCCTGGCCCATCTTGACGACCAGCATCCGCGGCCGCCGGCCCTCCTCCTCGGCGAAGGCCTCCACGTCCTTCTGGATCTGCTTGAAGCCGGCGTCGCCCTCATAGGCCGCGCCGTAGACGCCCGAGAGCGTCTTCACCTCGGCCCTGTGCCGCCCGAAAACCTTCTCCATGGCGTCCGAGATCTCCCCGACCGTGGCGCGCGCCCGCGCCGCCTCCACCGCCGCGGCCAGCAGGTTCCCGTCCCCGCTCTCCGCCACCTTCGTCAGCTCTTCGAGGGCCCTGTCGCAGGCCGCCTGGTCCCGCTCCGCCCGGATCTTCTCCAGCCGCTTCACCTGGCTCGCCAGAACCGCGGCGTTGTCGATGTCGAGGATGTCGATCTCGTCCTCCTCGGGAAGACGATACTTGTTCACCCCGACGATCACGTCGTCGCCCCGGTCGATATCGGCCTGCCGCCGCGCCGCCGTCTCCTCGATGCGCAGCTTGGGCATGCCGGAGTCGACCGCCTTCGTCATGCCGCCCAGCGACTCGACCTCCTCGATCAGCGCCCAGGCCTGGTCCGCCAGCTCCTGCGTGAGGTTCTCGACGTAGTAGGAGCCCGCCAGCGGATCGATGACGTTCGTCACCCCCGTCTCGTGCTGCAGGATCAGCTGCGTGTTGCGCGCGATCCGCGCCGAGGTCTCGGTCGGCAGCGCGATCGCCTCGTCGAAGGCGTTGGTGTGCAGCGACTGCGTCCCCCCCAGCACGGCGGCCAGCGCCTCGTAGGCGGTCCGCACCACGTTGTTGTAGGGATCCTGCTCCGCCAGCGAGACGCCGGAGGTCTGGCAATGCGTCCGCAGCATCTTCGACTTCGGGTCCTTCGCCCCGAAGTCGTCCATGATCCGCGACCACAGCAGCCGCGCCGCGCGCAGCTTCGCCGCCTCCATGAAGAAGTTCATGCCGATGGCGAAGAAGAAGCTCAGCCGCGGCGCGAAGCGGTCCACCTCCATCCCCTTGGACTGGGCGGCGCGCACATACTCCATCCCGTCGGCCAGCGTGAAGGCGAGCTCCTGCACCAGGTTCGCC
>JBNJGE010000370.1:0-2693 GCA_051747505.1 Pseudomonadota bacterium
CCCCTGCGCGGCAAGATCCTCAACGTGGAGCGCGCCCGCTTCGACCGCATGCTCTCCAGCCAGGAGATCGGCACCCTGATCACCGCGCTCGGCACCGGCATCGGCCGGGACGAGTTCGACATCTCCAAGCTGCGCTATCACAGGATCATCGTGATGACGGACGCCGACGTGGACGGCGCCCATATCCGAACGCTGCTGCTGACCTTCTTCTACCGCCAGATGCCCGAGCTGATCGAGAACGGGCACCTCTACATCGCCCAGCCGCCGCTGTTCAAAGTCGCCCGCGGCAAGTCCGAGGTCTATCTCAAGGACCAGCGGGAGCTTGAGAACTACCTGATCCGCGAAGGCTCCCAGGACGCCGCGCTGGAGATCGCCAGCGGCGAGGTCCGCGTCGGCCCGGATCTCATGCAGGCCATCGAGGACGCCCGCGCCGCCCGCACGGCGCTGAACGCCTTCCCCACCCACTACCCCCGCTTCATCCTCGAGCAGGCCGCCATCGCCGGCGCCTTCGCCGAAGGGGCTATGGAGGACGCGCAGGGCGCGGCCGACGCGGTCGCCGCCCGCCTCGACGCCGTGGCGCCGGAGACGGAGCGCGGCTGGACCGGCGCCCCGACGGCCGACGGCGGCCTGCGCCTGACCCGCGTGCTGCGCGGCGTCGCCGAGACGCGCACCATCGACGGCGCCGCCCTGCGCTCAGCCGAGGCCCGCCGCCTCGCCGGCCTCGCGCCCTCCCTCGCCGATGTCTATGGCGGCGGCGCGATCCTGCGCCGGAAGGACAAGACCTTCCCGGTCCGCGGCCCGCTCGAGCTTCTGGACCTCGTCATGGCCGAGGGCGAGCGCGGCCTGACCCTCCAGCGCTACAAGGGCCTGGGCGAAATGAACCCAGATCAGCTCTGGGAGACGACGCTGGACCCCGACGCGCGCACTCTCCTCCAGGTGCGGATCGATCACGTGGACGAGGCCGACGAGATCTTCTCCAAGCTGATGGGCGACGTCGTGGAGCCGCGCCGCATCTTCATCCAGGAGAACGCGCTGAACGTCGAGAACCTCGACGTCTGAACCTTCGCCGGATCGCGCATGATCCTGCGCGGTCCTTGCCGATGATCCTCGGAGCCTGACCGTTCCGGCCCGGCGGGACAGCGATTCCCTGAAGCCCGACTCTTCGCGCAGCCGGGGGAACCGCCGGGGCCTCCCCGGCATTCTTGAAGGCACGACACCGAAGGTCCATTCCGCCAGGCAGGGAAGCCGAGAGGTGAGTGTTGCGGGCGCACGGAACAGTTCAGGCGCGAGGGAGACGAACGCGCGCCAGCTGACTTCCTGGAGTCTGGCGACACTTGCCGGGATCGCGGTCATCGCGGCGGCGAAGCTTGCCAGCGAGATCGTGGTTCCGACCGTTCTCGCCGGAATGTTTGCGATCACGCTGACGCCTGTCGTCGCGTCGCTGGAGAAGCTTCGGATTCCCTCGGCTCTTGCGGCGGCGCTGGTTGTCCTCTCGGCGATGTTCGCCATTTCAAGCACCGTCTACATTCTTGCGCCCTCGGTCGAGGACTGGCGCATTCGGGCGCCGTCGATCATTCGTTCGATCGAATGGGAGCTGCGCGACATCGAGCGCGAGATCAAGGAAAGCGTGGAGGATGTCACAGGCAACGACAACGGCGACGAAGAGAAATCGGCGACCGAGGCGGTGATGGCGTCCGGTCAGGGCCTCGTCACCGACGTGGTCCTCAGGGCGCCCGAGATCCTCGCGTCGGCGCTCTACATCGCCTTCCTGTGCTATTTCTTCCTTCTCGAGCGCGCGACTTTGGGTCGGTTCATTCTGTCGCTTGGACCGAACGGACGGGTCCGCCGCAGGATGTCTCGCACCATGCGGGCCGTGAGGCGCGATGTCGCGCGCTATCTGCTCACGATCGCCTTTGTCAACGCGGTGCTTGGCGTCGCCGTGGCCCTGGTCCTCTGGCAGATGGGAATACCGAGCCCGATCCTGTGGGGCGTCACGGCCGCGCTTCTGAACTTCATGCCCTATATCGGGCCCTTGTTCCTGAATGCGATCATCTTCGTCGTGGGGGTGAGCGCCTTCGGGGACATGCTCGATGCGCTCTATCCGGTGGCCGCTCTTTTCGCCTTGAATGTCGTCGAGGGGAACGTCCTGACGCCCTTGGTCGTCGGGCGGCGATCGCGTGTCGGACCCCTATCCATTTTCCTGGCGGTGGCCTTCTTCGCCTGGTTGTGGGGCGTGCTCGGCGCGCTCCTGGCCGTTCCGCTGCTCATCATCTGGCACAGCGTCTGGCGGGGGATGAGGGGAGAAAAGCCCGGCGCAGCCGCCGCCAGAGATCATCGGGTCCCGGATCACGCGGCGGTTCCGTTCCGGCGGCCCTGGCTGTCGCGGCCGTTGAAGGATCCTTCGTTTGGCCCGGGCTCCGTCGGCGCGGATGCGGCCAAATAGGCTTTGGCTGCGCTGACCGGAGCCCTCTGAAACTCCTCCGGCCCGAGGCGGAGGCGAAGCGGACGAAATCATCGCCGCTCCCGATGTCCGACGCGATCCGCGGCTGGGAGGCGCGCCTGGAACATGTATACTTGAAAGGCGCCTCGACAGAGGCGCGGGAGAGACGCCGAGGGGCGCCGCCTCGGAGCCTGGAGCGAAGGGACCCGCGATGCCCCGAAACGTCTTCGTCATCGGCCTGAACGACTTCAAC
>JBNJGE010000371.1:0-2691 GCA_051747505.1 Pseudomonadota bacterium
CCTCGCCGGCACCATCGCCAGCTTCCTGGTGGTGCTGGGGGTCGTCGTCTTCGTCCACGAATACGGCCACTACATCGTCGCCCGCTGGTGCGGCATCCACGCCGAGGTCTTCTCCATCGGCTTCGGAAAGGAGCTGGCCGGCTGGAACGACCGGCGCGGCACCCGGTGGCGCGTGGCGGCCCTGCCGCTGGGCGGCTACGTCAAGTTCCTGGGCGACGCCGACGCGGCCTCCGCCGGGGCGGACTCGGAGAAGCTGCAGGGGCTGAGCGCTGATCAGCGCGCCCACGCCTTCCCCAACGCGGCGCTGTGGAAGCGGGCGCTGGCCGTCTCGGCCGGACCCGCCTTCAATTTCCTGCTCGCCATCGTCGTCTATGCGGGTCTGGCGCTGTCGCTCGGCGTGGGTTCGGACAAGCCCGTGGTCGGCGTGGTGGATGCGACGGCCGGCCCGGCCTTCGAGCTGCGCGAGGGCGACCGCGTGCTGGCGGTCCAGGGGCGCGAGATCGAGAGCTTCGGCGACATCCTGCCCGCCTTCGAGGCGGCGAGCGACGCCGAGCCCGGGCGCGCGCGCTTCGAGCTGCGCATCGAGCGCGGGGGCGCGGAGCAGGTCGTGGAGACCGGCCCCGCGGTGCCGCCCGTCATCGGCGGCGTCGGCCCGGACAGCCCCGCCGAGCGCGCGGGGCTTAAGGCGGGCGAGCGGATTGTCTCGGCGGACGGCGAGTCGGTCCGCAGCTTCTCCGACCTTCAGCGCGTCGTGATCGACGCGGGGGGCGAGGCCGTCACCCTGATCGTCGAGGGCGGGGACGGAACGCGGCGCGAGGTGACCCTCACGCCCCAGATGAACCCCGTGCCGACGTCGGGCGGCGGCATCGAGATGCGTCCGCTGATCGGGGTCACCGCGCAGCCGCTGATCGGGGCGGAGACGGTCACGCCGGGCCCGATCGAGGCGGTGGGCGTGGGCGTGCAGCGCACCTGGCAGGTCATCGCCTCCTCGCTGGCCTATGTCGGGGCCATCGTCACGGGAGAGGCGGACAGCTCCGGCCTCGGCGGGCCGATCAAGATCGCCTCGCTCTCCGGGGAGGCCGCCGCGGGCGGGCTGGTCAGCTTTCTGGGCATGATCGCGATGATCTCGACCTCCATCGGCCTGATCAACCTGTTCCCGATCCCGGTGCTGGATGGCGGCCACCTGGTCTTCTACGCCATCGAGGCGGTGCGCGGCCGCCCGCTGGGCGAGAAGGCCGCGGAGGCCGCGACCGGGGTCGGGCTCGCCCTCGTGCTGCTGCTGATGGTGTTCGTCACCTACAACGACATCATGGGTCTCTGAGCGGCGCCCGCCGGGGGCGGGCGAGACCCTCCCCTCCGGCCGCGCCGTAGGGCGCGGCCCTCAGGCCGGGCCGGCGTCAGCCGGCGAGAAGCGCCATGGCGGCCTCGTGCAGCTCCGGGCTCGCGGCGGCAAGGACGCGCCCGCCCTGCTGGGCGTCGCCGCCCTCCCAGGTCGTCACGACGCCCCCGGCGCCCTCGATGACCGGGATCAGCGCCTGGATGTCGTAGGGCTGCAGCCCGGCCTCGATCACCAGATCCAGCTGGCCGAGGGCGAGCAGGGCGTAGGCCGTGCAGTCCAGCCCGTAGCGGGTCAGCTGGACGCGGGCGCTCACGCGGTCGAAGGCCACCCGCTCGGCCTCTGTTCCGATCTCGGGATAGGTCGTGGACAGGCGCGCGCGGGAGAGCGGCACGCCGCGGCGCGCGCGCAGGGCGCGCGGCGCCTCGCCGTCGCGCAGGAGCCAGGCGACCTCGCCGTCGCCCAGGAAGCGCTCGCGCGTCCAGGGCTGGTCCATCAGTCCCAGGACAGGGCGCGCGCCGTCGTTGAGGGCGATCAGCACGCCCCAGGTGGGGGCTCCGATCAGGAAGGCGCGGGTGCCGTCGATGGGGTCCACGACCCAGGTGAAGCCGGAGCTTCCGGGGCGCTCGGCCTCCTCCTCGCCCAGGACGCCGTCCTCGGGCCGGGAGCTGGCGATGACATCGCGGATGGCCGCCTCGGCGGCGCGGTCGGCGGCGGTGACAGGGTCGTAGCCCTCGCCGGCGTCCTTGTTGTCGTCCTGGAGGTCGGCGAGGCGGAAATGCTCAAGACACCGCTGCCGGGCCGCGTCCGCGGCCCGGTTCGCGGTGTCCAGCGCGCCTTCGGGAAGGCGCGCGCGAAGGCGCGGCGCTTGGCTCATCGGGTCCGGTCCCTTGTTTCCGCAGCCCGGGTCCCCACCCGGGCCGCTTCGGCCTGCCGGTTCCCGGCGGGCCCGACCCGCCCCTTGGAGGGCGGGCGAGCCCGCGTCAAGCGCCGTGGCTTCAGGCGGCGTCGCTCAGCACGCGGGCCAGGTCGAACAGCCTGCGGCGCTGGTTCTCCGGAATCGCGTAATACGACCGCACCAGTTCCAGCGCCTCCTTGTCGGCAAGCAGATCGCCCCTGGCGGCCCCGGCGCCGGCCGTCCCCACGGCCTCCCCGTCCGCCTCGGCGTGCTCGATCCCCTCGAAGAAATAATTGATCGGCACGTCCAGCGCCTTCGCAATATCCCAAAGCCGCGAGGCGCTGATCCGGTTCATGCCCGTCTCATATTTCTGGATCTGCTGGAACTTGATGCCCACCTTCTCCCCGAGCTGCTGCTGGGTCATGCCCAGCATCCAGCGTCTATGGCGCACACGTTT
>JBNJGE010000372.1:0-2689 GCA_051747505.1 Pseudomonadota bacterium
GCGAGGAGGTGATCGGCGTGGCCATGGAGCTGCCGCCCGCCCGGCCCTGAAGGCCGGCGCAGGCCCGAGACGCGAACGGCCGGCCCCCCGGGGCCGGCCGTTCTCCGTTGCGCGGCGGAGGCGGGGCGGTCAGAGCCCCTCCGCCGCCCGGCCGATGGAGACATAGGCGAAGCCGGCCTCCCGCGCGTCGGCGGGCTCGTAGACATTGCGCAGATCGGCGAAGGCGTTCCCGCGCATGCCCTGGCGCAGGCGGCCCAGATCGAGGGCGCGGAACTCGTTCCACTCCGTCAGCAGCACCACGGCGTCGGCCTCGGCGGCGGCCTCGTAGGCGTCCTCGCACCAGCGCACGCCAGGCAGCAGCGCCTCGCCCTCCTTCCGCCCCTGGGGGTCGGCGACGCGCACCTCCGCCCCCCCGCCGACCAGCGCGGGGACGATCACCAGCGACGGGCTCTCGCGCATGTCGTCGGTGTTGGGCTTGAAGGTCACGCCCAGCACCGCGATGCGCTTGCCGTTGACCGAGCCGCCGCAGACGTCGAAGACCTTCTCGGCCATGGCCCGCTTGCGCCGGTCGTTAACGTCGATGACGGTCTCCACGATCTTCAGGGGGCAGGCGTGGTCCTGCCCGATGCGCGCTAGCGCCATGGTGTCCTTGGGAAAGCAGGAGCCGCCGTAGCCCGGCCCCGCATGCAGGAACTTCGGCCCGATGCGCCCGTCCATGCCCATCCCCTTGGCCACGGCCTGGACGTCGCCGCCGACCTTCTCGCACAGGTCCGCGATCTCGTTGATGAAGGTGATCTTGGCGGCGAGGAAGGCGTTGGCGGCGTATTTGATGATCTCCGCCGATTCGAGGGTGGTGATCATCACCGGCGCCTCGCGCAGGGAGAGGGGGCGGTAGATGTCGCGCATCACCTCCTCGGCGGCCTCGGTCTCCACCCCGACCACGACGCGGTCGGGGCGCATGAAGTCCTCGATGGCCGCGCCCTCGCGGAGGAACTCGGGGTTGGAGGCGATCTCGAAGCGGATCTTCCGGCCGGTCTCGGCCAGGCGTTCGGAGATGACGCGGCCGACCTCGCGGTTGGTCCCGACCGGGACGGTGGACTTGGTGACGACCACGGTCCCGTCCTCGATCACGTCCGCCAGCTCGCGCGCGGCGGCGTAGACGTAGCTCAGATCCGCGTGCCCGTCCCCGCGCCGGGTCGGGGTGCCCACGGCGATGAACACGGCCTCGGCGCCCGCCACCCCCTCCGCGACGTCGGTGGTGAAGGAGAGGCGGCCGGCCTCCACGTTGCGTTTCAGCATGTCCTCGAGGCCGGGCTCGTAGATCGGCACGCCTCCCGCGCGCAGCGTCTCCACCTTGTCGGCGCGCTTGTCCACGCAGACCACCTCGTGGCCGAAATCCGAGAAGCAGACGCCGGAGACGAGCCCCACATACCCCGTCCCGATCATGGTCACGCGCATCGCCGCGTCTCCCGTTGAATGGCGCGGGCCCCCTGCCCGCGCGGGCCGTGTCTAGGCCGCATCCTCCACCCCGGGCAAGTCCAGCGCCCGGACGAGGTCGCGGATCTCCTGCCGCGCGGCGACGTGGCTGAGCGAGAAGGAGAAGCCCTGCTCGCGCAGGTCGAGCAGGGTGAGGCCGTTGAGGAACATCTCGCGAAAGATCACCCGCTCGGAGAAGCCTGGCACGATGCGGTAGCCGATGCGCTTCGACAGGTTGTCCAGCGCGTCGCCGACCTTGCGCTTGTTGCGCGCGTTGAGCGTGGAGACGCGGTTGCGCAGCACCACCCAGTCCACCGGCTTGAGCCCGGCCTGGTTGCGCAGCTGGCGCGCCTTCCAGACCATCTCGGCGTAGATGGAGGGGCCCAGCACCTTCCCGGTCTCCGGGTCCATGCGCGCGAGCAGGTCGAAATCCACGAGGCTGTCGTTGATCGGCGTGATCAGCGTGTCGGCCGTGGAATGGGCCATCTGGCTGTAGAAGCTGTCCGCGCCCGGGCAGTCGATGATGATGAAGTCGCAGGTGCGGTCGAGCTCCGCGATCGCCTGGGAGAACCAGCGCTCCTCCTCCTGCTCGGCCGCGACGCGGTCGCGCAGGTCGGAGGGGCGCAGCTTCATCTGGCGGGGCAGGAACAGCTCCTGCCCCGTGCGGCGGGCGAAGGCGGCGCGGTTCTCCAGGTAGCGGAAGAAGGTCGTCTGGCGCAGGTCAAGGTCGAGCGCGCCGACGCTGTGGCCCGCGCGGGCCAGCGCCACGAAGAGATGCATGGCGGTGGTGGACTTGCCCGACCCGCCCTTCTCGTTCCCGGTGACGATCACATGCGCCACGCGCGAGGGCTCCCCTGACCGGCGGGGGCGCGGCACGGCCCCCCGGGGCCTCCGCGTCCGCCCGCGAAAGCGAAACGCGCCCCGGAGCGGGGCGCGTTCACGTCTACCTCAGGGAGTGATCCCTGCAAAGGCTCAGAGATCGAGGCCCTGGAACTTCTTCTTGAAGCGGGTGACGCGGCCGCCGGTGTCCATCAGGCGCGTGCCGCCGCCGGTCCAGGCGGGGTGCACGGAGGGGTCCACGTCGAGCGTGACCTCCTGGCCCTCCTCGCCGTAGGTGGAGCGCATCTGGACGGTGGAGCCGTCCACCAGCTTGACGCTGATGACGTGGTAGTCGGGGTGGATGTCTTTCTTCATGGCGGCTCGCTCCCCCCGG
>JBNJGE010000373.1:0-2655 GCA_051747505.1 Pseudomonadota bacterium
GCCCACCCCGCTCTTCTCCAGCGTGTCGGCCAGCGCGCAGGGATCGCGCCCGCAGCTCTCCACCCCGTCGGAGATCACCACGACCGTCGCCGGGTTGTCCCGCCAGGCCAGCCGGTCGGCCGCCTGCTCGATGGCGCTGGTCAGGGGAGTCTTGCCCCGCGGCGTGATCGCGCGCACCCGCTCGAGAAAGGCGGAGCGGTCCGCGGGCCCGGGCTCCAGGATCGTCTCGATATCCGTGCAGTCGGCCTCGCGCCGGTGGCCGTAGGCCATCAGGCCCAGATTGGCGCCCTCCGTCCACTCGCCCATCAGGCTTTCCATCGCCTCGCGGGCGATCTCGATCTTGGCCCGCCCGTCGATCCGGCCCCACATGGAGTTCGAGCCGTCGAAGACCACCATCACGTCGTCCGCGCCCTGCGCCGCCGCGGGCGCCATCAGCGCCGCCGCGGCGGCGAGAAGCCATTTCCCGAATCTCACTGCCTTTCCCCCTCCTGCTGTCGATCGCACGCGGCGCCTGCGGCCGGCCCATCCGGCCGCAGGCGCCTTGCAGTTCCGCTGACGCCCGCAAGACCGGCGCCGACCCGGACCGTGCGCGAACCGACCCGCCCCAGGCAAGCGGTCCGACAGGGAAGACCCCCGCCCCTTCACCTCCGGGCAAGACTTGTCGCGTATCCGCCCCCTGTGCTGGAACGGGGCGGGGGCGGCGCCCGCGGCGGCCCGCGCCCGCGTTCGAGAAGAAGACACGAGGGGGATTCATGAAACGCATCCCGCGCCCGTCGCGCCGCCTCGCCGTCGCGTTCTGCGCCGCCCTCCTCCTGCCCGCCGGCCCGGCCGCCGCGCAGGAGGACGAGACCCGAGCCCGCTTCATCGAGATGTGCGCCGCCGACAACGGGCGGACCGGCGTCTGCGCCTGTCTGGCCGACTCCATCGCCGAGAAGTTCGGCCCCATGGAGCTGGAGCTGATGGTGGACATGCAAGCCGCCGAGCGGCGCGGCGAGGACCCTTTCGAGGCCATCGCCCGCGATCGCGGCATGAGCGTGGAGGAAGTCAGGCAGGCCACCGCCATGATCTCCCAACGCATGGCCGCCGCCATGCAGGCCATCGACCCGATGAATTGCGCCCGCGCCGCGCAATGACCCCGGCCCCGGGGGCGCGCTCCCGCAGGCCGGCGCGCATCGCCGCCGCGGCCCTCGCCGCGCTGACCCTGCCCCTCCTGCCCGCCCGCGCCCCCGCGCAGGACGCGGCGCAGGAGCCCTGGGTGTTCGTCGTCCATGACGGCGCCGCGCAGGGCTGGCTGTCGAAACGCATGGCGAAGGCCACAGACGGCTACTTCGCCGACATGATGCGCGCCCTCGAAAGCTGGCGCGCGGGCCCCGAAGGCGACCCCGGCTTCTACGACTGGCTCGCCGAGCATCAGCGCGCCTGGGAGGAGGTCGAGGGCTGCGCGGGCAAGCCGCTGAAGGACTCCGCGATGGTCCTCTCCGAGCGCGTCTTCGAGCTCGGCTTCCAGTGGCTGCTCTCGAAGGGCTACGGCGCGCCCGAGCTCTCCGCCCGCGCCCGCGGCCCGCGCATGGAGATGGCGGACGGCGAGCCCGTCCGCCGCCCCGGCATGGCGAACTACATCACCTGCCAGCCCGACGGCTTCATGGCGACGAGCAATATCGGCCCGGACTCCTCCAACCTCCTGCTCGTCGGCCCGCGCGTGAACGAGCTGGTGACGCGCATGCCCACGCTCCAGCTCTCCGCCACGCACGAGCTGGGCCATGTCGTCCAGAACAACCTCGCCCCCACCAAGCGCTCCGCCTCGGAGGGCGACCGCGCCCTGCCCAACGCCCGCTGGATCATCGAGGGCTCCGCCGACGCCATCGGCGTGCGCCATGTCCAGGAGCATTACGGGACCGACCATTTCGGAGAGCCGTATTCCGACAGGTATTACCGCCGCTTCTACCTCTCGCGCCCCTACAGCCTGCCCCTCAATCTGCCCCGCTCCGCCGACCCCGGCGACGGCGCCTTCGACGCGCCGCGCGGAAGGCTGTTCGAGGGCGTGGACCCCGATACGCTCAAGAAGCTCGACTACCAGACCAACGGCTTCTGGCTGCATGTGATCGAGCGCTACCTGAACGGAAACCCCAGGGGCCTCAACGCCGTCTTCCGCCGGCTGACGGCGCCGGAGTCCGCGCGCAACGCCACGCGCCTCGTCGACCGGGCGCTGAACGACCTGGACGGCCCCCTGCACGGGCTGGAGCATGTCCTGCCCCAGTTCCTCAGCGAATACGCCGCCTGGTGGGACCACCGCTTCGCCGGCGCCATGTCCCGCGACCGCTGGCTGTCGCTCGGCTTCGGCGGCTGCCCGGAGGTCGCCTTCGAGAAATTCGCCTCCACCGCCCGGCTCAGCCTGGACGTCGCCGAATACGCCGGGCGCTGCTTCACCGTCCGGCTCGACCCCGCCGCCCTGATCGCCCGGCCGGAGCTGGAGATCCGCGTCATCGCCCGCGCCCGCGGGGTCGACGCCCGAGACGTGGCCGAAGAGATGTATCTGGGCCGCGTCTCCGGCCGCGGCTTCGCCCGCGACCTGCGCAACCAGGACTGTCACGAGATCGCGCAGGACGCCCCCCGCCCCGCCCCCTGCCTGCTCTCCCCGCAGGACGGGGCGCTGGA
>JBNJGE010000374.1:0-2645 GCA_051747505.1 Pseudomonadota bacterium
CGAAGATCATCGAGGAGGGAGGCTATGACATAACTTCTCGCCTGAATCGAACCAAGACCCTGGTCTACTGCATCCGGCGACTGCGCGAATAGCCAGTCAGGTCTTTCAACTCTCTACTTTTGACGCTGTGAGCCGCTTCCATCGTGAGCGGCTCTTTTCTTATGTGCGCCCGGCAGGGCGCACCCACTTGGAGGTGCAAGTCCTCTACAGGCCCGGCAGTGGGAACTGTTAGCCGGACGGCAAGGGTGTCCGTCGCGAGGCGGAATCTGAAGGAAGCCGCAGGCAAAGCGCTGGCCCGACGAACAGAAACCGCATAGGAGGCGACCGCGTCGGATGAGAAGGCGTATATCTTCAAAGTCCGATAGCTGCACGGAAGGCGTGGTCGTATATGCGGCGGGCATAAGCGTGAAGGTGGGTGCGCATTACCCGGGGAGGTCTGTCGTCCTGCCATGAGCTAGCGTCGTCGCGAGGCGGCGCGAGGGGTCGGCAGAAGTCAGCCGAGGGCATAGTAAGGCCGCTTCGACCCGGCCCAAGGCCCGAATGTGAAGGATGGGGCGGGAGCCCGAATTTCGATGACGTCGCGAAGAGCCGAACATTTCTCCGAGAAGGGAAAGGCCGCTCCGGATGGCGCCCGGCGGAACCGGGTAGAGCATGGGGACGGCGCTCAGGGCGTTGCGGCAAGGAGGGGCGACTCCTGTCCGGCGGCATGTCTCATGGAAGCAGTGGTCGAAGGCAGCAACATGCGCAAGGCTTTTGCGCGGGTGGTGGCTAACAAGGGCGCGGCGGGCGTGGATGGCATGTCCGTGGCGGACCTGAAGGGCTACCTTGCCGAGCACTGGTCGCGCGTCAAGGCGGAGCTGCTGGAGGGGCGCTATGAGCCGATGCCGGTCTTGGGGGTGGAAATTCCCAAGCCCGCGGGCGGGATGCGGCAGCTGGGCATCCCGACGGCTCTGGACCGTCTGATTCAGCAGGCTCTGCATCAGGTGCTTTGTCCGATTTTCGATCCCGGGTTCTCGGAGTCCAGTTTCGGCTTCCGGCCCGGCCGCAGCGCCCACCAGGCCGTGCTCCGCGCACGCGAGCATGTGGCGTCGGGCCGGCGCTGGGTGGTCGACATGGACCTTGAGAAATTCTTTGACCGGGTGAACCACGACGCGCTGATGGCGCGGGTGGCCCGCCGGGTCGGGGACCAGCGGGTGCTGGCGCTGATTCGCCGGTATCTGCGGGCGGGGATGATGCGGGAGGGGCTGATGAGCCAACGCACGGAGGGGACGCCGCAGGGCGGCCCGCTCTCGCCGTTGCTCTCGAACATCCTGCTCGACGATCTGGACAAAGAGTTGGAGCGGCGCGGACACGCTTTCTGTCGCTACGCGGACGACTGCAATATCTATGTCGCCTCGCGGGCGGCTGGGGAGCGTGTGCTGGCGTCGCTGACCCGGTTCCTGGAGCGCAGGCTGAAGCTGCGGGTGAACGAGGCCAAGAGCGCGGTGGACCGTCCCTGGAAGCGCAAGTTCCTGGGCTACTCGATGACGAGTCACAAGGAGCCGAGGCTGAAGGTGGCCCCGGCGAGCGTGAAGCGTCTGAAGCAGGGCCTGAAGTCGGAGTTGCGCCGTGGACGGGGCCGCAACCTGGGCCGCTTCATCGCCCAGAGGCTTCGACCGAAACTCCTGGGCTGGGCCAACTACTTTCGTCTCGCGGAGGTGAAGGGCGTCTTCGAGGAGCTGGACGGGTGGCTGCGGCGCAAGCTGCGCGGCCTGCTCTGGCGCCAGTGGAAACGGCCTTTTACGCGAGCGAAGCAGCTGATGAAACGGGGTCTGGACGAAGCCACGGCATGGCGATCGGCCACCAACGGTCGCGGCCCGTGGTGGAACGCCGGGGCAAGGCACATGAATTACGCCTATCCCAAGAAGACCTTCGACGCGATGGGGCTGCCATCACTGCTGGACATGCGGCTTGCCCGCTAATATCTTTCACGAACCGCCGTGGTACGGAACCGTATGCCCGGTGGTGTGAGAGGACGGGGGAGGCGACTCCCCCTCCTACTCGATGCGAGAGACCGTCGGCTATTCTTTCATCAACCAGAAGTGATTCACGGGGCCGATTCCGCGTCCCAGGGGTTCGGCGGAGGCGATGGCGCGAGAGATGAATTCTTTCGCGTCGCGCGCCGCGTTGGTCGGTGAGGCGCCCGAGGCGAGCCAGGCGGCGAGCGCCGCCGAGAGCGTGCAGCCGGTTCCGTGGGTGTTTCGCGCGTTCAGGCGCTCACCGGTTAGGACGCCGAATTCCTCGCCGTCGAACCAGAAGTCCTCGCATTCCGTCCCGGAAAGATGCCCGCCCTTGATCAGAACGGCATCCGGGCCGAGATCGCGAATGCGGCGTGCCGCTTCTTTGATTTGTTCGGGAGTCTCTATGCGCGGCATCCCTGCCAGGATCGCGGCTTCTTCGGTGTTGGGGGTCACCACGGCGGCCAGAGGGAGGAGCTGTGTTTTCAGCGCTTCCACTGCTTCCTGCTGAAGCAGATGATCGCCGCTCTTGGCCACCATCACCGGATCGACGACGAGGTTTTCGATTTCATAATGTGCGATTCGTTCGGCAACGATTTCCACGATCGGAGCGGAGCCGAGCATTCCCGTCTTGGCGGCGTCGCAGCC
>JBNJGE010000375.1:0-2631 GCA_051747505.1 Pseudomonadota bacterium
GCCGATCTCAACACGCCCCTGCCCTTCGAGGACGAGGCCTACGCCCATATCGCCGCGGTCGGCGTCTTCTCCCCGGGCCACGCGCCCGCCGAGCTGATCCACCAGGTGATCGCAAAACTGCCCTCGGGCGGCTGCTTCGTCTTCACCCTCAACGAGCACGCCCTCGAGGACCCGACCTACGAGGGCGCCATCCGCGAGATGGTGGACGCCGGCGGCGCCGAGCTCGTTTTCAAGGAGCTCGGTGACCACCTGCCCGGCATCGGCCTGAAATCCACCGTCTACGTGCTGCGCAGGCGCTGAGTCACCAGCGCCCGAGCAGCACCCGCAGGGCGAGGGAGCCGCGGCGCGCGAACTCCGCCGCCGCCTCGGGCTGCGCGAACACCTCGAAGCCCGGCCGCGCCGCCGCCCGCCGCGTCGGCGCGGCCGTCCAGCTCGGCAGCAGGGCCGGGCGGACCTCCGCGCGCGCCGGCCGCCGCCTCGCCTCCCGCAGCCGCGCCAGCCCGTCCTGCGCGATCTCCCGCAGGATCGCGCGCAGCGCCTCGGGCGTGCGCCCCTCGGCCAAGGCGTTGCGGTCCAGCTCCCCCTCGGTCGGAACCGGGTCCCCGCCCCGGGCATAGAGCGCCGGCAGCGCCCGGGTCAGCGCCGCAGCGCCGGCGGCCCAGCCCGCCAGCCGCGCCGCCTCGTCCTCGGCCTCGTTCGCCCCCAGCGCCCGGGCCGCCAGCCGCATCAACCCCGCCGCCGTGCCGTCGATCCAGGCGTCGAACAGCGCCCGGTCGCCGATCGCGGGGCCGTAGATGTCGTAGCTGCGCGCATCCAGCAGCGCCTCGAACAGCTCGCGCGGCAGCTCCGCCTCACGGATGGTCCGGGCCAGCGGCCCGACCACCTCGTGCCGGCGCGGGGCTTCGCCCTCGAAGATCTCGGCCACCGCGTCGCGCCACCACTGCAGGCGGATCTCGCCCAGCATCGGCTCGGAGACCACGGAGGGGATGCGCGCCACCTCCAGGTTGAAGGCGTAGAGAGCGAAGAGCCGCCCCGCCATCGGCCCCGCCAGCCGCGCCGTCGCCCAGCGGTCCCGGTCATGCTCCCTGACGAGGTCCTCGCAGGACTCGAGGCTCATGCCGCCTGCCCGGCGGCGCGGGCGCCGTCGCGGATCAGCTTCCACTGGATTGCGTCCAGCAGCGCCTGGAAGCTCGCATCCACGATGTTGGGCGACACCCCGACCGTGGACCAGCGCCGCCCCTGCCCGTCGGCGGAATCGATCAGCACGCGCGTCACGGCCTCCGTGCCCCCCGACGTGATCCGCACCTTGAAGTCCACCAGGTGCAGGTCGTCGATATAGGCCTGGTAACGGCCGAGGTCCTTGGCCAGCGCCCGCGAGAGCGCGTTGACGGGCCCGCGATCCTCGTCGGAGGCGCGGTCGCGGCTTTCGCTGGCCGAGATGATCCGCTCGCCGTCCACGTCGCAGACCACCACGGCCTCGGAGACGGTGATCGCCTCGCCGCGCGCGTTGACCCGCTTCTCCACCATCACGCGGTAGCGCTCGACGTCGAAGAAGCGCGGCAGCATTCCGAGCTCCCGCCGGGCCAGCAGCTCGAAGCTCGCCTGGGCGCCGTCATAGGCGTAGCCCTGATCCTCGCGCCGCTTCACCTCGTCGAGGATGCGCGCGAGCCGCGGGTCGGACCGCTCCGCCTGCAGCCCCATCTCCGCCAGCCGCCGGCGCAGGTTGGACTGGCCGGCCTGGTTGGACATCGGCACGACCCGCTCGTTGCCCACCGTCTCCGGCGGGACATGCTCGTAGGTGGAGGGGTCCTTGAGGATGGCCGAGGCGTGCAGCCCCGCCTTGTGCGTGAAGGCGGCCGCGCCGACGTAGGGCGCGTGCCGGTCCGGCGTGCGGTTGAGAATCTCGTCCAGCATCCGCGAGGCCCGCGTCAGCTTCGGCAGGTCCTCGTCCTTCACCTGCGTTTCGAACCGCTCCCGATAGGGCGATTTCAGCAGCAGCGTGGGGATCAGCGAGGTCAGGTTGGCGTTGCCGCAGCGCTCTCCCAGCCCGTTGAGCGTGCCCTGCACCTGCCGCGCGCCCGCATCCACCGCCGCGAGCGTCCCGGCCACCGCCGTGCCGGTGTCGTTGTGGGTGTGGATGCCGACATGGTCGCCGGGGATGCGCCGGCAGACCTGCGCCGTGATCTCCCCGACCTCCGCGGGCAGCGTGCCGCCATTGGTGTCGCACAGCACCACCCAGCGCGCGCCGCCCTCCATGGCTGCGTCGAGGCAGGCCAGCGCGTAGTCGGGGTTCGCCTTGTACCCGTCGAAGAAGTGCTCGGCGTCGAACAGCGCCTCGCGCCCCAGCCCGACGAGGTGGCGCACCGACTCGCGGATCGACTCCAGGTTCTCGTCGAGCGTGCAGCCCAGCGCCGTCTCCACCTGGTAGTCATGCGTCTTGCCCACCAGGCAGACGGCCGGCGTGTCGGCGTTGACCACCGCCGCCAGCACGTCGTCATTGGCCGCCGAGCGCCCGGCCCGCTTGGTCATCCCGAAGGCGGTGAAGGTCGCCCGGCTCAACGCCGGCGCGCTGGCGAAGAAGTCCGAGTCCGTCGGGTTCGCCCCCGGCCAGCCGCCCTCGACATAGTCGAT
>JBNJGE010000376.1:0-2627 GCA_051747505.1 Pseudomonadota bacterium
GCGTCGGGCGTCACGCGGTGAGCAGGCCCTTGATCTCGTCGAGCAGGGCGAGGCGCTGCTTCTTCAGCTCCTCGAGATGGAAGTCGTCCATTGGCTCGACATCGGTTTCGCCGCGGTGAATCTCGCGGTTGATGTCGTGATAGCGCTCCGTGAGCTTCGCGAAATGCGGATCCGTGGCCTTGCGGACCTGGATCTCTCCGGCGAGCTCGGGAAGTTCGGCGGCCAGTTCGTGCGGGGTGTGGCTCATCCGGGGCATCTCCTTTCAGTGTGAGGCGTCTTGCGACGGAGCCTTGCCGGAGCCGCGCGGGCTGCGCCTTGACCCCGATCAAAGGGGGGCACTCGACGGCCCCGCCCAGCCCGGATACGTTATGCGCCGCGGTTCCTCAACGGCCGGCCCGCCGCAGCCGGCGAGAGCCTGCGCAAGGAGACGCGCCGCCGCCATGCCCGGCAGAGCCTCCCGTCCCGTCATCGGCGTCATCGCCAACGCCATCCGGATAAACGACCGCTTCCCCGCCTCCGCCGCGGGGGAGATGAACCTTTGCGCCGTGCGCCACGCGGCCGGCTGTCTGCCCATGATCATGCCCGCGCTGCCCGAGGCGGTGGACGTGGAGGAGCTGCTTGAGGCCTGCGACGGCTTCGTCTTCACCGGCGGACGGGCGAACGTCCACCCCTCCTACTATGGCGAGGAGGAGACGGAGGCCCACGGCCCCTTCGACCCGCAGCGTGACGGGGTCAGCCTTCCGCTCATCCGCGCCGCAGTGGAGGCGGGCGCTCCGGTGCTGGGCATCTGTCGCGGCTTTCAGGAGATTGCGGTGGCCTTCGGCTCCACCCTCCACCCGGAGATCCGGGACCTGCCGGGGCGGATGAACCACCGCATGCCCCCGGACGCGACGCCCGAGGAGATCTTCGCCCTCCGTCACCGGGTGCATTTCCAGGAGGGCGGGGTGTTTCACCGCCTTCTGGGGGCGACGGACGCGATGACCAACACGCTGCACGGACAGGGCGTGATGGAGCCGGGGCCGCGCGTGATCATCGAGGGCCGGGCCGATGACGACACCCCCGAGGCGCTGACCCTGCGCGATGCGCCGGGACTGGTCCTGGGCGTGCAGTGGCATGTGGAATGGAAGGCCTGGGAGAACCCCGTGGGTCACGTGATCTACACCGCCTTCGGCGAGGCCGCACGCGCCCGCGCCCGGCGGCGGCTGGCCGCCTGAGCGCCGGTTGATTCCCGGCGACAATCTCCGCGTTGGGTTGGCCTGCGCGCCGCGATTCCCGGCCGGGCCTTCGGTCCGCGCAAGGCTGGCGGCCTGCGGCTCGCGGGCCTAGTCTGCTGCGCGGAAGGGGGCGCCGACCCTCGGGACAAGGCAGGGAGCAACGGGATGAGCGAGCCGATCTGGCAATGGTCCGCGGCGCGCACGGCGGCCGCCGTGCGCGAGGGCGAGGTCACGGCGGAGAGGGTGGCCGAGGCGCATCTGGCGCGCATGGCGCAGGCCAATCCTCGCGTGAACGCCGTGGTCGTGGAGCTTGCCGACGAGGCGCGCGAGGCCGCGCGGGCAGTGGACGCCCGCCGCGCGCGAGGCGAGCCGCTGGACCGGCTGGCCGGCGTGCCCGTCAACATCAAGACGAATGTCGATGTGCGCGGCCAAGCCAATTCCAATGGCGTGCCCGCCTTCCGGGACGTGATCGCGACCGAGGAGTCGCCGGTGGTGCGCAACCTGCGCGAGGGCGGGGCGGTCTGCCTGGGGCTGACCAACACGCCCGAGTTCTCGATGCGCCTGCACACCGACAACCCGCTGCACGGCGAGACGCTCACCCCCTGGAACCCGGAGATCACCTGCGGGGGCTCCTCGGGCGGGGCGGGGGCCGCGACGGCGCTGGGAATCGGTTGCATCGGGCATGGCAATGACATCGGCGGCTCCCTGCGCTGGCCGGCGCACTGCAACGGACTCGCGACAATCCGGCCGACCCAGGGGCGGGTCCCGGGATTCAACCCCTCCGCGTCGGCGGAGCGGCCGATGATGGCGCAGCTCTTCTCCACCCAGGGCCCGCTGGCGCGGGAGGTCGCCGATGTGCGCCTGGCGCTGGAGGTCATGGCGCGGCGCGACCCGCGCGATCCATTCTGGGTTCCCGCGCCGCTGGAGGGGCCGGAGGTTCCGCGGAAGGCGGCGCTGGCGAAGATTCCGGGGGACGTGGAGGCCGACCCGCGCGTGACGGCTTTGCTGCGGGGGGCGGCGGATCACATGGAGTCGGCTGGCTGGACCGTGGAGGAGGTCGAGGTTCCCGACATCCGCGGAGCCTGGCAGGTCTGGGCCGACATTCTGTTCAACGAGTTCGATCAGCTGGCGAGCAAGGCGATGCTGAAAGCGACCTCGCCGACCTTTCACAAGGTCTGGGAGGGCTATCGCGGTCTGCGCCGGGAACTCGACATGAAGGGCTGGATGGAGGCGATCACCGCCCGGGCCACATGGCTGAGACGCTGGATGCTGTTCCTGGAGGAATGGCCGGTGGTGCTCGCCCCGACCTCTGTGGCGCCCACCTTCCGCAGAGGGGAGGACGCGGAGAGCGAGACGGCGCTGCGGCGCATCTGGCTCAACGACACGCTGTTCATTGCGCCCTTCAACATGCTC
>JBNJGE010000377.1:0-2599 GCA_051747505.1 Pseudomonadota bacterium
GTTGGGATTGTCCGGAATCAGCGTGTCGAGCGACGATTCCACCCGCTCCACGTCGTCGTAGAAAGGCCGCATCGGCGGCTTCTCCCGGTTCGACTGCGGCAGCAGGTCCACCAGCCGGCGAACTTCCATCAGCGCGTCGACGTCGTTGTCGAAGGCCGCGTCGGCGACGGAGCTCTTGGTGGTGTGCGTCTTGGCGCCGCCCAGCTCCTCGGCCGTGACGACTTCGTTCGTCACCGTCTTTACCACGTCCGGCCCCGTGACGAACATGTAGGACGAGTCCCGCACCATGAAGATGAAGTCCGTCATCGCCGGCGAATACACCGCGCCCCCGGCGCAGGGCCCCATGATCACGCTGATCTGCGGGATCACGCCCGAGGCCATGATGTTGCGCTGGAAGACATCCGCGTAACCCGCGAGAGACGCGACGCCTTCCTGGATGCGCGCGCCGCCGGAGTCGTTCAGCCCGATCACCGGCGCGCCGTTGCGCATCGCCATGTCCATGACCTTGCAGATCTTCTGGGCGTGCGTCTCCGACAGCGAGCCGCCGAACACCGTGAAGTCCTGGGAGAAGACATAGACCTGCCGCCCGTTGATCGTCCCCCAGCCGGTCACGACCCCGTCCCCGTAGGGCCGCTCCTGCTCCATCCCGAAGTCGGTGCAGCGATGCGCGACGAACATGTCGAACTCCTCGAAGGAGCCCTCATCCAGGAGAATCTCGATCCGCTCCCGCGCCGTCAGCTTGCCCTTGGCGTGCTGCGCGTCGATCCGCTTCTGACCGCCGCCCAGCCGCGCCGTCTCGCGCCGCCGCTCCAGTTCGTCGAGGATGTCCTTCATCGCGGGGGTCCCTCCCATTTGCCGGCGGCGCAGCATAGGACCGGCGCGCGGGCGACGAAACCGTTGAACGGCGGAACAGCGAAGTCTATGAAAGCCCTTCGTTGCAAATTGCAAAATTGCGAAGCCCCATGTCCCGCGCCCGCAAGCTCTACGCCGGCCCCCAGCTGCGCGAAACCCGCCGCGCCCACACCCTCACGCAAGCGAATTTCGCTGATATCCTAGGCATTTCGCTCAGTTACCTCAACCAGATGGAGAACAACCACCGCCCCGTCTCGGCCGCGGTAGTCCTCGCCCTCGCCCAGCGCTTCGACGTCCAGCTCTCCACCCTCTCCGTCGGCGAAAGCGACCGCCTCACCGCCGACATGGCCGAGGCCCTGGCCGACCCCGTCTTCGACGGCGCCCGCCCCCCGCAGGCGGAGCTGGAGCTCGCCGCCTCCAACGCCCCCGGCCTCGCCCGCGCCTTCCTCGCCCTGCACCGCGCCTGGCGCCAGCGCGGCGAGCGCCTCGCCTCCCTCGACGACGCGCTGGGGCGGGAGGACGCCCTCGCCCCCCAGCCCTGGGAGGAGGTGCGCGACTTCTTTCACTACTGCGACAACTACCTCGACGCCGTTGATCGCGCGGCCGAATCCTTCGCCGCCGCCACCGGCTTCGACTCCCCCACCCCGGCCCGCGACCGCCTGCTGACCGCCGCCGAGTGGCTGGAGGACCGCCACGGCATCCGCACCCGCGTCGCCGAGGCCCCGGCCCTGCGCCAGCTCGAGGGCGACACGCTGACCCTCAACGCCCGCGCCTCCCCCGCCACGCGCGCCTTCCAGATGGCCGTGCAGATCGCGCTGACCGCCCATGGCGACCTGATCGAGGCCACCCTCGACCTCGCCGGCTTCGGCTCCGAGGAGGCGCGCGAGATCTGCAAGATCGGGCTGGCCAACTACTTCGCCGGCGCCGCCATCCTTCCCTACGCCCGCTTCCTCACCGCCGCGCAGGAGGCCCGCCACGACATCGAGCTTCTGGCCGACGAGTTCGGCGCCTCGCTGGAGCAGGTGGCCCACCGCCTCTCGACCCTCCAGCGCCCCGGCGCCAAGGGCGTGCCCTTCTTCTTCGTGCGCGTGGACCAGGCCGGCACCATCACCAAGCGCCACTCCGCCACGCGCCTGCAGTTCGCGCGCTACGGCTCCGCCTGCCCGCTGTGGAACGTCCATCAGGCTTTCGAGACGCCCGGCCGCCTGCTGCGCCAGCTGGCCGAGACGCCGGACGGGGTGCGCTACATCTGCCTCGCCCGCGACGTGACCAAGCCGGGCGGGGGCTTCCGCCGCCCCACCCGGCGCTACGCCATCGGGCTGGGCTGCGAGGTCCGCTTCGCCGACCGGCTGGTCTACGCCGACGATCTCGACCTCGACTCGCCGGCCTCCTACCAGCCCATCGGCGTCTCCTGCCGCATCTGCGAGCGGGCGGACTGCCACCAGCGCTCGGTCCCGCCGCTCAAGGCCGCGATCGACATCGACCACGCGCGCCGCGACGTCCTGCCCTACCGTCTGGTGAGACCGGGTCCGGAAACCGGCCGCTGACGCCAAGACGCCGATTGACCGCGCGCGCCGGTTGCTTACGGTCTGACACAGGCACGCGCGCCGCCGCGCGCTACTCTATCATCAGGGAGGACCGGGCGAATGCCGACGATTTCCATGACCGTGAACGGAAAACCCCAGACCGTGGAGGTCGAGGGCCGCACCCTTCTGGTGCAGGCCCTGCGCGAGGGGCTGGGCCTGAC
>JBNJGE010000378.1:0-2598 GCA_051747505.1 Pseudomonadota bacterium
AAATTCGGCGCCCCGATCGCCGAGGATGACGTCCGCGTCATCCAGTGGCCCGCCGCCCATGCGCCGGAGAACGCCTTCTCCAAGCCGGAGGAGCTGTTCGGCGAGGACGGAGCGAAGCGCACCGCCCTGCGCCGGATGGACCCCAACGAACCCGTGCTCAAGAGCAAGGTCACCGGCTTCGGCGAACGCGCCACCGTCGCCACCCTCATCGAGGACGGCATGCGCGCCTACACCCTGCCGGTGAACGCCGCCACCTCCGTCGGCGGCTTCCTCATGCCCGGCGCGGAGATCGACGTCTTCCTCACCGTCCAGGACCGGGATCGCGGGCCGACCACCCGCCTGCTGATCCAGGACCTCGAGGTCGTGGCCGTGGACCAGGACACCGATCCCGACCGGATCGAGGCCCGCGTGGCCAAGACCGTGACGGTCCAGGGCACGCCCGAGCAGGTGCGGGAGCTGACCCTCGCCACGACGCTCGGCTCCATCTCCATCGCCCTGCGCGGCTACGGCTCCGAGCAGGTCGCCGATCTCGGCCCGCTCGACCGCCAGACCCTGCTCGGCGAGATCGAGGAGCCCGAGCCCCAGCAGATCGTCGTGGCCGAGCCGGAGCCCGAGCCGGAGGTCAAGGTGACCGTCCGCCGGGGCAACGAGGTCGAGGTCAAGACCATGCAGTGACGCCGCGCGGCCCCGGCGCGCCCGGGGCCGTCCGCAGACGCCGCGGCGAGAGCCGCGACCCGCCGCCCGCCCGCGACCCCGCAGGCGGGCGGCGTCGTCTTGCGCGGGCTCGCCGCCTTCCGCGCGGCTCTCCCGCCTGCCGAGGCGAGCCGTCCGGGCCGGGCCGCTCCCAGCCCGTCCGGGGCCGCCCCGCGGCAGGCGGACGGCGTCCTTCCGCCCGGCCCGCACCCGATCCTCCCTCATTCGTTCAGGCCGGATTCAGCTTCGCGTCAAAGGCGTCGCCTTTCGGCCACACTCGCCCGACCATTCGCAGTCCCGCGCAGGGCGCCGGCTTGCGGCAGGCTTGCCAGAGAAATCCAAAAAAAGAATTATCTCCGCAGTTTGCAAGCCGCTCTTCATGTGCGGTATCTGGTTCGGGGAGGAAGTTAGCTATGGCCATCCCGCGCAGTCTCGCCCACGCCGCCGTCCCGTTGGCGGCCGGGCTGACTCTCCTGGCGGGGACGTGGGCCGGGGCCCCGTCCGCGTTCGCCCAGTCCGAGCCGCCCGGCCCCAAGAGCGCGGTGTTCGAGCGCGCGGACGCCCCGGCGGACAAGGCGCCGGCCGCCCGCGCCCCGGTCTCCGCGGAGCCCGTCTTCGGCAAGTTCATCTCCGCCGCGGCGGATGAATCAACGCAGGGCGTCACCGCCTCCGGCAACGAGGCCGGCGCCGCCGCCGAGCAGCCCGGCGCCGGCGGCCCGGGCCGGGCGACCCCGCCCGCCGGTTCGGCCGCCAGCGTCGGCTCCGCCCCCGCGCCCTCGGGCGCCCCGGTGATCCGCATCCTGGAGGGCGCGCCGAGCCCGGACATCTCCGTTTCGGTCAACCGCGCCGTGGTGCTGGAGGCCGCCAGCGCCTTCGCCGAGGTTTCGGTCGCCAATCCCGGCATCGCCGACGTCGCGGCCCTGTCGAACCGCAGCGTCTATATCCTCGGCAAGCAGGCCGGGCGCACCACGCTGACCCTGCTCGGCCCCGGCGGCCAGCTGATGACCAACATCTCCGTGCGCGTGGGCCCGGACCTCGCCGAGTTCAAGCAGCGCCTTCAGGACATCCTGCCCGACGAGCGCATCCAGGTCCGCTCCGCCGCCGACGGCATCGTCCTATCGGGCACGGTCTCGAGTTCGCAGAAGCTCGGCCGCGCCGTGGAGCTGGCCGAGCGCTACGCGCCCGGCCGCGTCTCCAACATGATGACGGTCGGCGGCTCGCAGCAGGTGCTCCTGCGCGTGCGCTTCGCCGAGGTGCAGCGCAACGCCTCCAAGGCGCTCGGCTTCAACTGGACCTTCGGGGTCGGGACCGGCAACTGGGGCTTCGAGGGCAACACCGGCGGCTACCTGGCCGGCGGCAGCCCCGGCGAGCCGACCGACAACGGCCTGAGCGGCTCCTTCCCCGCCGGCGACAGCACCGAGGGCGTGCTGCGGCTGGGCTACTCCGCCGGCGGCGTGATCGCCAACCTCGCCATCGACGCGCTGGAGGCCAAGGGCGTGGCCCGCACGCTGGCCGAGCCCAACCTGGTGGCGCTGTCGGGCGACAACGCCTCCTTCCTCGCGGGCGGCGAGTTCCCCGTCCCCGTCTTCGGCGAGAGCGGCGAGATCGCGGTCGAATACAAGCCCTTCGGCGTGTCGCTCAGCTTCACCCCCACGGTGGTCAACAAGGATGTGATCAACCTGGAGATGGAGGCCGAGAGCTCGTCGATCGACAACAGCCGCACCTTCACCAATGCGGGGCTGGACTTCACCGGCTTCTCCACCCGCCGCACCAGCACCACGATCGAGCTGCGCGACGGGCAGAGCTTCGCCATCGCCGGCCTGCTGCAGGACGAGTTCATCGACAACGCCAACCAGCTGCCCTGGATCTCGGACGTGCCCGTGCTCGGAACCCTGTTCCGCTCGG
>JBNJGE010000379.1:0-2564 GCA_051747505.1 Pseudomonadota bacterium
GACCGACGACGCCGCGCGGCACGGCATGGCGGAGGCCGCGCGGCAGGCGCTGGGCGACGGGGCCGCGGCGCTGGAGGCGGCGATGGCCGCGCTGCTGCCGATGCTGCCGGAGCGGGCGGGGTGATGCGCGCGCCGGAGTTCTGGCGCCGCCCGCCGGAGCGGCCGGGGCTGCTGGCGCGGGTTCTGACGCCGCTGGGCTGGCTCTACGGCTGGGCGACGGCCCGGCGGGTGGCGCGGGCGCCGGAGTGGCGGGCGCCGGTTCCGGTGATCTGCCTCGGGAATCTGACGGCGGGGGGCGCAGGCAAGACGCCGGCGGCGCTGGCGGTTCTGGAGGCGCTGGCGGCGCGGGGGGTGAAGGCCCATGCGCTCTCCCGCGGATATGGCGGGCGCGCGGGGCGTGCGGGGCCGCGCCGCGTGGACCCGCGCGGCGACACTGCGGCGGAGGTCGGGGACGAGCCGCTGCTGCTGGCGGGCTTCGCGCCGGTCTGGGTCTGCGGGGACCGGGTCGCGGCCGCGCGGGCGGCGGCGGAGGCCGGGGCCGAGGCGCTGGTGATGGATGACGGGTTCCAGAACCCGGGGCTGGCGAAGGACCTGTCGATCCTCGTGGTGGATGCGGGCGCGGGCTTCGGGAACGGGCGGATGATCCCGGCGGGGCCGTTGCGCGAGCCCGTCGCCGCGGGGCTGGCGCGGGCGGATGCGGCGCTGATCCTCGGGGCGGCGCCCGCGCGGGCGCGGCTGCGGACGCGCTGGCCGGAGCTGGAGCGGGTCGAGCTGCTGGAGGGCGAGGTCGTCCCGCGCGAGATCGGGATCGACTGGCGCGGCGAGCGGGTGATCGCCTTCGCCGGCATCGCCCGGCCCGAGAAGTTCTTCGCCACCCTGCGCGGGCTGGGCGCGGAGCTGGTGGCCGAGCACGCCTTTCCCGACCACGCCCCCTTTCCGCCCGCCGCGCTGCGCCGGCTGGAGGCGGAGGCCGCGCGGGCGGAGGCCCGGCTGGTCACGACGGAGAAGGACGCCGTGCGCCTGCCCGCCGATTTCCGCGGCAAGGCCATGCCGCTGCCGGTGACGCTGTCGCTGGAGGCGGGGGATCTGGGCGGGCTGCTGGACCGGGCGCTGGGGCGGGATGCGTGAGGCCGAAGCTCGATGAGCGAACCCTGTCGGGCTCCCGAGCCGGTCGATCCGCCGGCGCGCCGCCGGACCCGTCATGACGAGGTCACCCCGTCCCGTCCTTGTGCGCGTGCAAATCGGGCTCGGGGCCCATGAACACGGCTTCGCCTCGCCCCGACTTTTCGCTCGCGTGAAATAATTCCCCAGAGACCTCGGCGAAACGCGTGGGACCCGTTGGGAGAGCGCGCGGAGCGCGCAGCGCATCACTGTTGAGGGCCGTCGGGCGCCGTCGCCTGACGAAGGTGGCGCTGCCGGGTTGTTCCGGGGCAGGCTCGCGGTGTTCAGACGCCGGATCGCCGCAGCGTCGCGCCCTTTTTCAGGTTCCAGGCGATGGCGGTCAGGGCGAGCTGGGCGGCGTTGCGCGCCTCGCCGAGGAAGCGGGTCCGCGCCAGCCCCCAGCTTCGCTTGAGCGCGCCGAAGATCGCCTCGACCCGGCCGCGGGTGACCGCGATCGCCCGGTTGCGAGCGCGCTCGGTCGCGCCGAGGGGGCGGTTGCGATAGCCCTTGCGCTGGACCCGGTCGTCCACGCCGGCGCGGGCCAGCGCCCGCCTCACCCAGCCCGCCGAATAGGCCGCGTCGGCGTAGAGCTGCCTCTCGCCGCCCCGCATCAGGCGGTGCAGGGCGGTGATCTCGTGCCGGTGGCCCGGCGTGATCGCGGTGGCGTGGATGAAGCCGTCCTCATCGGCGTTCACGAAGGCCTGCCAGCCCCAGACGGCCCTGCGCCGGCCCTGCCCGTCGAGCTTCACGCGGGAGCCGGCCTCCGGGTCGGCCGTGGCCCGCCGGCTGCGCGCCGCCTCGACCACGGTCGCGTCCACGATGGCCACGCGCCCTTCCTCCAGGACCACGCCGGCCTCGGCGAGCCCGGCGTTGATCTCGTCGAGCAGCGCCTGCAGCCGGCCCTCGCGCTCCAGTTCCATGCGGAAGCGCCCCAGCGCCGAGGCGTCGGGCGGCGCCTGGTCCAGCCGGCGAGAGGCGCCGGAAGACGAGGTCGCGGGCCAGCTGCGCCTCCAGCTTCACATCCGACAGGTCGTGCCAGAGGCCGAGCAGCAGGGCGCGGAACAGCGTCATCGCCGGCCAGCCGGGACGGCCCGTGCGGCCCCGGCCCTGCGGCAGCAGCGGCTCCAGGCGGGACCAGTCGATCAGCGCCTCGACCTCGTCCAGCGCCTGCAGCGCCGGGTGATCCAGAAGGGCGGGCATGGCGAAGAGGGCGGGCTGGCTGTCGAAGGCGCGTCTCATGCCGAGGAGGCTACGGGACGACAGCCGGCGCGGGAATCCCCAGCGTTTCGCCGAGGTCTCTCCCCAATTAGGCTCAGGACTCACAACCAGAACAGGACGATTGCGGCGATTGTGACGGCGGCCAGGAAGAGGTCGGCGCACCGGTCATAGCGGGTGGCGATCCG
>JBNJGE010000380.1:0-2552 GCA_051747505.1 Pseudomonadota bacterium
GGTGTCCTCGTGCGCGGAGGCCTGGGCGAAGATGGTGTAGCACAGGCCGCGGTTCTCCCGCGCCTCCTGGAAGAGGCGGGAGGACATGCCGCCGCCCAGCAGGGTCGCGAGGACCTGGCCGGCGTAGAGGTCGGAGGCGTGGTAGCCCGGCGCCTCCAGCGCCAGGGCGAAATGGGCCTGCTCCAGCGGCTTTTCCGCACGCCGCTCGCCGCCCTCGAAGCGGGCGGGCTCGGCCTGCGCGGGGGCGCGGCGGGGGAGGTGGCCGAAGAGGCGCTCGGCCTGTTTCACGAAGGCGTCGTGGTCCACGTCGCCGGCCGCCGCGATCACCATGCGCTCGGGCGCGTAAGCGCGGGCGGTGAAGGCGCGCAGGTGGTCGGCGGTGATGGCCTTCACGTTCTCCGGCTCGCCCAGGATGGGGCGGCCGAAGGGCTGGCGGGGGTAGGAGACCTCCTGCAGCCAGTCGAAGATGATGTCGTCGGGGGTGTCGAGGGCCTGGCCGATCTCCTGCAGGATGACGCCGCGCTCCAGCTCGATGTCCGACTCGGCGAAGACGGGGTTCACGAGGATGTCGGCCAGCAGGTCGAGCGCCAGCGGCGCGTCCTCGCCCAGCACGCGGGCGAAATAGGCGGTGGCGTCGCGGGAAGTGTAGGCGTTGAGGTAGCCGCCCACGTTCTCGATCGCCACGGCGATGTCGTAGGCCGAGCGGCTCTCGGTGCCCTTGAAGGCCATGTGCTCGAGGAAATGGGCGACGCCGGTCTCGTCGGCGCGCTCGTGCCGGCCGCCGGCGCCGATCCAGACGCCGACGGAGGCGGAGGCGAGGCCGGGCATGCGCTCGGTCACCACGCGCAGGCCGTTGGGCAGGGTGTGGATCCGGGGCGGGATCTGGAGGGTCATCGGCGGGCGCTTTCGCGGATCAGGGCCTGGACCTCGGCGAGGTCGTTCGGGACGCGCCGGATGCGCTCCTCGGCCTCGAGGATATGGGCGAGGCGCGGGGGGAGGTCCGGGCGGACGCCGCAGGCGGCCTCCACGGCGTCGGGGAACTTGGCGGGGTGGGCGGTGCCCAGCACGATCATCGGGACGGCGGCGTCGCCGCGGGCGTCGCTGGCGGCCTTCACGCCCACGGCGGTGTGCGGGTCGATGACCTGGCCGGTCACCTCGCGGATGGCGGCGATGGTGTCGGTCGTCTCCGCGTCGGTGGCGCGGCCGGCGTCGAAGCCGTCGCGCAGGCGGGCGAGGAGGTCGGCGGGCAGGGCGAAGCCGCCCTGCTGGCGAAGGGATTCCATCATGTTTGTCACGGCCTGGGCGTCGCGGCCCGAGAGATCGAAAAGCAGGCGTTCGAAATTGGAGCTTACCTGGATGTCCATGGACGGCGACAGGCTGGGCTCCACGCCCGCCTTCTCGTGCCGTCCGCTTGCGAGGGTTCGATAGAGGATATCGTTGCGGTTGGTGGCGATGACAAGGCGGTCGATCGGCAGGCCCATGCCGCGGGCGATGTGGCCGGCGTAGATGTCGCCGAAATTGCCGGTGGGCACGGCGAAGCTGACCGGGCGGTGGGGCGCGCCCAGCGAGACGGCGGAGGTGAAGTAGTAGACGGTCTGGGCCAGCACGCGCGCCCAGTTGATGGAGTTGACGGCGCCGAGAGTCATATCCTCGCGGAAGGCGGGGTCGTTGAACATCGCCTTGACCAGCGCCTGGCAATCGTCGAAATCGCCCTGCACGGCGACGGCGTGGACGTTGGGGGCGTCCGGCGTGGTCATCTGGCGGCGCTGGATCTCCGACACCCGGCCCTCGGGGTAGAGGATGAAGACGTCCGCCCTTTCCAGCCCCCTGAAGGCCTCGATGGCCGCCGAGCCGGTGTCGCCGGAGGTGGCGCCGATGATGGTGACGCGCCGGCCGCGGCGGGCGAGGACCGCCTCGAACAGCTGGCCGATCAGCTGCATGGCGAAGTCCTTGAAGGCCAGCGTGGGGCCGTGGAACAGCTCCAGGATCCAGTCGTTCTCGCCGATCTGCACCAGAGGGGCGCGGGCGGCGTGGGAGAAGCCGGCATAGGCGCGCTCGATCAGGTCGCGGAACTCGCGCGGCGCGAAGCTGTCGCCGACGAAGGGCTGCATGACGGCGTAGGCCGCGTCCTCGTAGCCCAGGCCCGCGAGGCCGGCGATCTCCTCCGCCGGCGCCTGCGGCAGGGTCTCGGGGACGTAGAGGCCGCCGTCGCGGGCCAGGCCGGCGAGCAGCGCGCCTTCGAAGTCCAGGGCCGGGGCCTGGCCGCGGGTGCTGATGTATTTCACGCAGGGGCTCCTGAATTCGCGCGCGCCTTGGCGACTGCCCTAGCGCATCGCCGCGGGGGAAACAACGCGAGGGGCGAGGGGCTTGACCGGCGCGGAGGCCGCGGCGAGAGGGAGGGGGAGGAGACCTTCGCAGGAGCCCCCGATGAGCGACGCCCCCGAGCCCCGCCCAGCCGACGCCGTGGCCGACCCCGAGGCCGCGGAGGCGGCGCTGCTGGCGCGGCTGGAGGCGCTGGGGGTGCGCTGGACGCGCCACGCCCACCCGCCGCT
>JBNJGE010000381.1:0-2552 GCA_051747505.1 Pseudomonadota bacterium
GGAGAGGTTGCGGGTCCGCTCGGCCAGCGCGTCGTGGAAGCCGGCGGCGTCGGCGTTCTCGAGGTCCGAGAGCAGCTCGAAGACGGCCTCGCCGCGCTCGAGGTCGAGATAGGTCGCGGCGGAGCCGTATTGCAGGTCCAGGTCCAGAAGGCAGACCCTGACATCCTTCTTGCGCCCTTCCTGGGCAAGGTCCCAGGCGAGGTTGACGGCGAAGGTGGAGGCGCCCACGCCCCCCGCCACGCCGTAGACCGGATAGATCAGGCCCTGGCGGGACTTGGCCGGCGCGCCCGAGGAGGGGGTCGAGCGCCGGGCGATTCGCTCCAGGCTGTCGCGAAGCTCCCCCTTGGGGACGGGGACGGGCAGGAAGTCGTCGGCGCCCGCGCGCATCAGGCGGTGGACCTCCGAGGCGGGGAGGTCCTGGACGACCAGCACGACGCTGGCGCCCCGGTTGCGGGCGAGCGAGATGAGCTCGCCGAGCTCCGTCAGATGGGCCGGGTCCGCGCGGTCGGCGGTGATCAGGACATGGGCCGGGGCCGCCTGATCGAGCGCCTTGCGCAGCTGGGCTTCGGAGACGCGCGTCCAGCCGCCCTCGGGGAACTCGGCGTCGAGCTCGGGCTCGAGCCCCTCGAACCGGCCGAGATCCTCCGCCACCACGAGCATTTCGGCCGTATCCGAACCGCTCCGCTTGCCAAACATCACGCATCCTCCCTCGGCGCCCGGGCGGGCGCCCACGCTTCGGCGCGCCGGGGCACGGGCCGTCCGGCGCGCCGGGTTACGACGTATCGAGGGCGGGGCGCCGGTCTCCGCCGGGGCTCAGTTGCCGCCGGCGGCCTGGGCCTCGGCCTCCTCGCCCGCGTCCTGGGTGTATTGGGTATAGCCCAGAAGCGCACGCTTCCCGTCAAGCCCGCCGCCGTCCCATGCGGCGCCATAGCCCTCCACCGCGGTGACGACGCGGCGGTTGCGCTCCTCGCGGGTCTGGACGGGGATGACGGGCTCGCGCTCGCCCCGGCTCTCTATCAGTCGGATGCGCCCGCGCTCCACGCCCGCGGCGATCAGGCGCGCGGCGGCGGCCCGGGCGCGGCGCAGGCCGAGCCGGTCGTTGTAGCGCTCCGTCCCCACCAGGTCGGCATGGCCGTAGAGGCGCACGAGCGCGCCGGGATGGGCCGAGAGCCATTCGGCCTGACGGTCCAGCGCGGCGCGCGCCTCGGCGTCCAGCTTCGCCGAGTCGAAGGCGAAGGTGACCGTGTGCGGCACGGCGTCCCGGAAGGCTGCGGCCAGCGCCAGCAGCCGGTCGGCGGCGGGCTGCCCGCCCGCCTGGACGCGGATGTTGTAGGTCGTCGCCAGGCCGACCCGCTCCTCGCCGGGCAGCTGGCCGGCGGTCTTGTGCGCGCAGCCGGCGAGCAGCAGGGCGGCGAGCAGGGCCGGGGCCGGGCGGGCGGCGCGGCGCAGAGCGGCGGCGGTTGCGCGGTCAGTCGAGAACATAGCCGTAGGCCCCCTCGAAGTCGTCGGACGCGACGGAACGGATGACCGGGTCGGTCTGCCGCTCCAGCTTGCCGAGCAGGAACAGGTCCCGCTCGCTGGGCATGCCCACCCGGTCGATCGGCGTCTCCAGCACCTCCTCGGAGGCGGGGGAGACCAGGTAGGCGGTGACGATGATCACCAGCTCGGTCTGCCGGCGCTGGAAGTCGGCCGAGCGGAACAGGGTTCCGAGCACGGGCACGTCCGAGATCCAGGGCAGCTGGTTGGCGTTGTCGATGAACTCGTCCTGAAGCAGGCCGGCGATGGCGAAGCTCTGCCCGTCGCGCAGCTCGATCGTGGTGCTGGTGCGGCGGGTGGAGAAGCCGGTGAAGTCGAGCCCCGCATTGGTGAAGCTGCGGCTGTTGTCGATCGACGAGCTCTCGGCCTCCAGGTCCAGGTTGATCACCTTCTTGTTGACCACCGTGGGGGTGAAGCTGAGCGACACGCCGAAGGGCTTGTATTCCACCGCGATCTCGCCGCCCTCGCCGAAGACGGGCACGGGGAACTCGCCGCCGGCGAGGAAGGAGGCGTTGTCGCCCGACAGCGCCACCAGGTTGGGCTCGGCCAGCGTGCGGGCCACGCCCTTGGCCTCCAGGGCGTCGATGGCGAGGTTGGCGATCACGCCGCCGGCGGAGTAGCCCAGCCGCAGCACGCCCTCGGTGTTGTCGCCCGCGGGGAAGGAGCCGCCGAGGCCGGTGTCGGTCGGCTCGCCCGCGCTGCCGCCGGCCAGGTAGCCGCCGGTGTTGCCCTCGAAGCCCCAGTTGCCGGTCCCGACCCCGAAGCTCCAGTTGAAGCCGAGCGACTTGGAGGCGTTGCGCTGGACCTCGGCGAAGCGCACGCGCAGGAGCACCTGCTGCGACCCCCCGACCGTCATCATGTTCGAGACGCGGCCGGGCGCGTAGCGCTCGGCCAGCTCCACCGCGCGGGCGAGCTTCTGGGAGCTGGAGACCGTGCCCGACAGGACGATGCCGTCGGCGGCCGAGCGGACCTGGATGCGTTCGTCGGGCAGGATGTCCTGCAGGCGCTGCTTGAAC
>JBNJGE010000382.1:0-2527 GCA_051747505.1 Pseudomonadota bacterium
GTCCGACGGCGACCGCCACGTCGCCGCCGCCGGCGCGACCGGCGACTGGACCGGCTGGGAGGGGAGCGTCGCCTATTACGTCGACGGGGCCTGGATGCGCCTCGTCCCGCGCCCCGGCTGGCTCGCCTGGGTCGAGGCGGAGGAAACGCTCCTGGTCTGGACCGGCGCGGCGTGGACGCCCCTCGAGGCGGCCCTGGGACTCGTCGCCCTCGGCGCCACCACCCGGCTCGCCGAAGCGCCGGCCGGCGCCGCCACCGAGATGGCCGTCTTCGAGGAGCTGCTCTCGGACCTCTCCGGTCCGAGCGTCGACTCGACGGCGCTCATCCCCGACCGCGCGCTGGTGCTTGGCGTCTCCACGCGCACCGTGACGGAGATCGCAGGGGCGATCTCCTACGACTGCGGCCTTGCCGGCGAGCCGGCGAAGTTCGGCGCCAGCCTCGGCGTCGCCGCCGGCAGCGAGAATGTCGGCGTCATCGGCCCGACCGCCTTCTATGCCCCGACCCCCATCCGCCTCACCGCCAATGGCGGCGACTTCGCCGGCGGCGCCGAGAAGGGCGCCCGCCGGGCGCTCGCCGATGTCGGGCTCGAGGGCGAGGGCGCCGCTCTCGACATCCGCGACCTGCGCTCGCTCGTCGACTGCATCCGCCTCGTCCGCCGCACCGCGGTGCGCACCGTGGTGCGGCTGCTCACCACCGGCCTGCTGCTCGCGCTGCTGACGGGAGCTGCCGTCAAGCTGAGGCTCTTCGGCGGCGGACCCTGAGCCGTCGCTGCTCGCATCACTTCCGTCTGTTTCCTCGGCCCGCCCCTCGGCGGGCTTTCTCGTTCCGGACCTCCTCCATGCCCACGACCTTCCTCCGCCACTGGCGCGACGTGCCCGCGGGCGCGTGGCGCTGGCCCGACTTTTCCCCCGCCGAGATCGCCTGCCGGGGCAGCGGAAGCCTGCTGATCGACGAGACCGCGCTCGACGCCCTTCAGGCGCTGCGCGACCGGCTCGGCCGGCCGATGATCGTGCGCTCGGGCTACCGCAGTCCCGCCCACAACCGCGCGGTCGGCGGCGCGCCGCGATCCAGGCATATAAAGGGCCAAGCCTTCGACATCGCCATGGCGAACCACGACCCGCAGGCCTTCGAGCAGGCCGCGCGCGAAGCCGGCTTCCAGGGCTTCGGCTTCTATCCTGGGCCGCATCACGACTTCATGCATATCGACCTCGGCCCGGCCCGCGAGTGGGGCAAGCGCTGGTCGACGGGCGCGCCGCGCTTCTCGCCCGAGCCGCCGGCGCGCAAGCCGCTGAGCCGGAGCCGAACCATGAAGGGCGGCGGAGCCGCCGGCGTGGCCACGCTCGGCGCCGCGGGCGTTGAGGTGGTCCAGGAGGCGGTGGCGGAGACGCAGGACGCGCTGCAGCCGCTGGTTCCCTATCTCGACGCGCTGCGCTAATTCCTGGTCGCCGTCGCTCTCGCCGGGCTTGGCGTCGCGCTCTACGCGCGCTGGGACGACTGGCGCCGGGGGCGGCGATGACGAGCGCGCTCATCGGTTGGCTGGTCGCGCGCCCCTGGGCCCTGCGGCTGGCGCGCTGGGCGGCGATCGCACTTGCGGTACTGCTCTTCCTGCTCGCCGTCCGCGGCGCCGGCGAGCGGGCGGGGCGGCTGGCGGAGCGCCTGGAACAGCTGGAGAGGAACGATGCGGTGCGCCAACGCATGCTGGAGGCCGCGGCGCGTCAGCCTCGCGATCGCGGCGAGCTTGCTCGGCGGATGCGCGGCGGGCGGTTCTGAGCCGGCCGCGGCGGTGTGTCCGCCCGTCGTTGAGTACAGCCGGGAGTTCCAGGCGCGTGCGGCCGAGGAGGTGGCCCTGCTGCCCGAGAGGTCGGCGGTCGCGGAGATGCTGAGCGACTACGCGGTGATGCGCGAGCAGGCGCGGGCGTGCCGGTGAGCCGGTCCCCTGGTCAGGGGTGAGCCCTCGCGGTGGAGCCTTGTCGGAATGCGCCCATGGCCAAGCCGGCCCCCATGGCGCTGCCCAGCTCCCGGCAGCGGGCGAGATCGTCCTCGGCCAGCGTCTTTTCCACGAGGATCTCCTCCGGGGTCTGGGCATGAGTGCAGACGATCAGCGGGGGCAGGACCTCCCTCAGCCGCCACCCCTGGGCGATGCGCGCGGTCTGGCGCGCGGCGTTCTCTCCGTCCGAGCCCGCGCAGACCATCTGCGCGTAGGCCCGCCCCTCGATGCGCCCGAGGACATCATAATAGCATCGGTCGTAGAAGTCCTTCATGACTCCTGACTGCCTGACTCAGAAGTCTACGAGTCAAGGCAGTATCTTGCGAGGCGTCGGGTGAGGAGGCGGATGTTGGCGACGAAGATCCATGCCTCGGCGGAAGCGATGGACCGCTCCCAGTCCTTGGCCAGTCGGCGGCATCGTCCCAGCCAGGCGAAGGTCCGCTCGATGACCCACCGGCGCGGGATGACCTCGAAGCCCGCCGCAGCGTCGGAGCGCTTGACGACCTCTATGCTCCAGTCGCCTGCGCCGTGCAGAGCGGCG
>JBNJGE010000383.1:0-2500 GCA_051747505.1 Pseudomonadota bacterium
GACGGGCGTCAACGCCGCGGTCGTCGGCGTGCTTCTGGCCGCGCTCTACGATCCCGTCTTCCTGCGCGGCGCGGCGGAGCCGGGGGCCTTCGCGATCGCAGTCGCCGCCTGGCTCGCCATGACGACCTGGAGGCTCTCGCCGGTCTGGGCCGTGCTGGGCGCGGCGGCGGCGGGGCAGGGGTTGGCCTGGGCGGGGCTTCTGGGCGGCTGAGGCGCGCAGGCCCGGCTCCGGCGGCTCGTCGACGACCGGCATGAGACGCGAACAGCCCCGGCGACGGGGGCGCCGAGGCTGTTTCGCTCGCCCGCTCGGGCGCGCCTTACATGAAGCCGAGCTCCAGCCTGGCCTCGTCGGAGAGCATCTCCATGCCCCAAGGCGGATCCCAGACCATTTCGACCTCGACCGTCTTGACGCCGGGCAGCGGCTCGATCGCGTCCGCCACCCAGCCGGGCATCTCGCCGGCGACCGGGCAGCCCGGCGCGGTCAGGGTCATGTCCACATGCACATTCGCCTCGTCGTCGATGACGATGCGGTAGATCAGTCCGAGGTCGTAAATGTTGACGGGGATCTCGGGGTCGTAGACCGACCGGCAGGCCTCCACGATGCTGTCGTAGAGGGGATGGTCGGTGGAGGACGGGCCGACGAGCGGCTCGCCCTCGGCCCGGGCGTCGGTCTGGCTGCCGTCCATGGGCGCGATCCTCCAGAATGCGGACGTGTCCTCGGCATATAGAAAGACGGATCCGCGCCGTCCACCCCGCCCCGGCGTGAAGCCGTTTACTCCCCGCCCCCGGCGCCCTAGGCCGGGGCCCCGCCCCGCAGCCCGAGGCCCGCCGATGTCCGACCCGCAGCGCTTCGCCTTCCAGATCCTGGCCCGCGACGGAAAGGCGCGGCAGGGCGTGATCCGCACGCAGCGGGGCGAGATCCGCACGCCGGCCTTCATGCCGGTGGGCACCGCCGCGACCGTGAAGGCTATGCTGCCCGAAAGCGTCCGGGCCACCGGCGCCGACATCCTGCTGGGCAACACCTACCACCTGATGCTGCGCCCGGGGGAGGAGCGCATCGCCCGCCTCGGCGGCCTGCACCGCTTCATGAACTGGGACCGCCCGATCCTGACCGACTCCGGCGGCTTCCAGGTCATGAGCCTGTCGGAGCTGCGCCGGCTGGACGAGGAGGGTGTGCGCTTCCGCAGCCATATCGACGGCTCAGAGCATCTGCTGACGCCTGAGCGCAGCATGGAGATCCAGCGCCTGCTGGGGTCCGACATCGTGATGTGCTTCGACGAGTGCCCGGCGCTGCCCGCCGATCGGAAACGCATCGAGCAGAGCATGCGCCTGTCCATGCGCTGGGCCGCCCGCTCCCGCGAGGCCTTCGGCGACCGCCCCGGCCACGCCCTCTTCGGCATCCAGCAGGGCGGGCTCGAGCCCGATCTGCGCGCCGAGAGCGCCGAGGCCCTGCGCGCCATCGGCTTCGACGGCTACGCCATCGGCGGGCTGGCCGTCGGGGAGGGGCAGGAGGCCATGTTCGGCGTGCTCGACCATGCCCCCGGCCAGCTTCCCGAGGACCGGCCGCGCTACCTGATGGGCGTGGGCAAGCCCGACGACATCGTCGGCGCCGTGCAGCGCGGCGTGGACATGTTCGACTGCGTGCTGCCCACCCGCTCCGGCCGCACGGGGCAGGCCCTGACGCGGCGGGGCGCGGTCAATCTCAAGAACGCCCGGCACCGGGACGATCCGCGCCCGCTGGACCCGGACTGCGCCTGCCCCTGCTGCGCGGGCTACTCGCGCGCCTACATGCACCACGTGGTGCGTTCGGGGGAGATCATCGGGGCGATGCTGCTGACCTGGCACAACCTGCACTACTACCAGGAGCTGATGCAGGGCCTGCGGGACGCCATCGAGGGCGGCCGGCTGGACGCCTTCGCGGCCGAGTTCCACGCGCAGCGGGCCGAGGGCGACCTCGAACCCGTCTGACCGCGTGCCTCAGCCCCCCGTCACGCTCATGTGCCGGCCCACCTGGCCCCCGACGCCCTGGCGCGAATAGTCGAAGTCGTGCCCCTTGGGCTTGCGCGTGATCGCCTCGCGGATCTGGGCCTTGAGCGGCTCGTCGTCCCCGGGGTGCTCGCGCAGCGGCCGGCGCAGGTCCGCGTCGTCATCCTGGCCCAGGCACATGTAGAGCTGGCCGGTGCAGGTCACCCGCACGCGGTTGCAGCTCTCGCAGAAATTGTGGGTGAGCGGCGTGATGAAGCCGATCTTCCCGCCCGTCTCCTCGGCCCGCACATAGCGCGCCGGGCCGCCGGTCCGGTAGGGGATGTCGGTCAGCGCGAAGTCGCGGGACAGATCCTCGCGCAGCTCCGCCAGCGGGTAGTACTGGTCCAGCCGGTCCTCGTTGCCGATGTCGCCCATGGGCATGACCTCGATGAAGGTGATGTCCATGCCCCGGCCATGCGCCCAGCGGACCATGTCGTGGATCTCGTCGTCGTTGACGCCCTTCAGCGCCACGGCG